>NZ_JBHUIV010000010.1:699646-1031353 GCF_042683085.1 Shivajiella indica
TATAATTTCAACTTCCAACATCCCTTTTCCGACATTCCACTTTCAACCTCCCACTTCACTTTACCTTTTCCATCACTTCTTCAAAATAACTGCTGCTCACAGGAACTATTTTATCCAGAAGGGTTAATTGATGCCTCTCGATTTTAGAGATAAAATCAGGATTGACAACAAAAGAACGGTGGGTTTTGATGAAAGAAGGAGGGAGAAGTTTTTCTGTTTCTGAAAGCGTCATCCTGCTCAGAAATTTCTCTTTAGCCAGGTGAAAGGTCACGTAATTGCCGGATGCTTCACAGTATAGTAAGTCAGCAAAGCTTATTTTGACCTGTTCATAACCGGTTTTTACAAAAATAAACCCAATATTCCCATTTTTTAAATGGTGCCATTCCTGGGCCTTTTGACAGGCTTTTAAAAACCTGCTTAAATTGAAGGGTTTCAATAAATAATCAATCGCATCCAGTTCGAAACTTTTGACGGCATGTTCGGAATAGGCAGTAGTAAATATGACCATGGTTTCTTTTGGAAGCAGTGCTGCCAGTTCCATTCCAGAAATATCAGGCATTTTTATATCCAGGAATATCAGGTCCACCGGGTTTCCTTTAAGATATTCCAATGCTTTGATGGCATCCGTAAATACCGCTTTTAAGTCAAGAAATGGCACTTTGGAGGCATGTGATTTAATCACCTCCAAAGCCATGGGTTCATCGTCTATTGCGATTGATGTTATCATAAATTATATTGAAATAAAAAGAAATAAGGTAGAAATAGAGTGAAATATGGTGGAAATAATATCAGTATTTATCGCTATTATATATTATTACGTTAAAAGCATATTTCTAATTTATTTCGCGAGGTATATATCAATTTAATATTTGTTGATAATAGTGGATATTAATTGATATTTTTTCCCAATTAATCGGTTATCCTGGAATATTATATCGCCGAAGGCGTATATCAATAAATATCACAAAGTTAATATCCATTTATATCACGCAGTGTATATCATTTAAATATCATAATTTAATGGATAAATGTACAAAATACTCCAGGTCATTTTCCCGTATGACCAACTCATATTTTCCTGGATAAAGCAGATCGAGCCTTTGTCGGACATTATCCAAACCGATTCCATTTGAATTTTTCTCCATGTCATCTGTAGAACGATGGATACTGTTGTTCACATCCAGATGAATGGAACCTGCCAGGCATCTCAGGCTTATTTTTACCCAGGATTTTTTCTGTAAACTGATTCCGTGTTTAAAAGCATTTTCCACAAATGGAATCAACAGCATCGGGGCAATTTCCCCTGTACAGGATTCCTCATTCCGGTTGAAAACCACTTCAATATTATCCTGACCTTTGATTCTTAGATTCTGAAGATCTACATAATTCATCAAATACTCTTTTTCCCGTTCGACTGGAATTTTGTCCTGATTGTTTTCATGGAGCATAAAGCGCATCATGTCTCCCAGTTTTTGAATGCCTTCCGAGGTCCTTTCTGCATTTTCATGGAGGGCAGTTCCGTAAAGGGTATTCAGGGCATTGAAGAGAAAGTGGGGATTGATTTGAGACCGCAGGAAATCCAGATTGGCTGTGGTTTGACTTACCCTGGTTTCAAGTTTATTCAACTGGCCCAGATAATCATCATATTTTTCAAAAACCAGATTGGATGCCGGAATCAGAACAACGGCAACTAAAATCATTACCGCCAAGCCCACAAAAACCGGAGAAAAAGAATAAACATTGATGGCGATAATGAGGAAAATCAGCAGGATGACAAATTCCAGTAATGCCAGGAAATAATTAGCTGATTTTTCTTTTCCCCTTTTTCTGTTTCTGTAAATTAAAAAGAAGTTATATAAAACCACCAGGCCAATTCCCGGAATGATAAAGGCGAAAACCAAGGCTATGGGTTCTGTACTAAATTTGCGGAATTGAAGCAAAAACAGCAATACAAATACATAAATGGCAATTAATCTGACAGCATTATAGAAGGAATAATTTTTAAATCTTTCCGGTGCCAGTGCCTGTTCCAGAATATATGCCAACAAAAGGTATCCTACATACACTGCAATGGAGTTAAAATAAAAAGGCATAAAAAAATCTTCGGTGATATTGGCCCCCGAGGAAAAAGCCCCTGTGAGAATAAAAGAAACAATAAATACCAGGAAGGTCAGAGAGAGATACTTCCAGGTTTTCTTTTCTTTCTCATATCCCGGAATGATTTTGACATGAACCAAGTAAAAAGACAGGAACAAGATTACCGGAATAAATAATTTGGCAAAATAAATAGAAATTTGTTCGTCTGTAGGCTTGTAATAGATAAATCCTGAATCCAGGATATTCAGCAAGACTATTGCTAAAAACACCACTGTTACAACCCACCATTCAATTTGCCTGAAAGGCAGAGATTTTTCTTTCATATTTTTATTGTTTAATAGTCTGGGATTGGGATTTTTGTAATTCCTTTTTTTGTACCGGTAGGCTTGATTTTTCTTCCGGATTGGCCTTCCAGAGCCAAAGATTGTAAATAATGGCCATGGCCAAAAGTAGGAGATATGGTCTTTTCGATTTCATTTTATCCTATCTTTTTAGTTGGTTGGACTTTTCTTAAAATGCTCAATTACATTTGACCCTGCAAGAATAAAGCGGCAACTCTTTTCAGACAAAAAAATGTGATGAAGTAGGGGATAGGTGGGGTGGAAACAACAAATTAGTAATTACTAATTATCCAATTACTAATTACTAATTACAAAGTCCAATGATTAAATTCTAAAATTCAAACTCCAAGCTCCAATTATGAAATTCAAAAATCTTCCGTAAATAATTAATTTTCATGAAATCTTAAGAATTAATTTAAATAAAAAGGTTCGTTTTTAAGTTGTATTTTGAACCAGGGTTTCATTAAACCTTTTAAAATTTGAATTTTGGAATTTGGATTTTTAAAAGGGATAGCTGTTCAAATCCAACTTCCATAAAAGCGGCAGGATGTAATAGGTAAAGAGGGTAATGAGCAAAATAGAAAAAATATTCATCCAAAAACCCGCTTTGAACATGTCGGGTATTGAAAGATAACCGGACCCAAAAACCACCGCATTGGGGGGAGTGGCAACCGGTAACATAAAGGCACAGCTTGCGGCCATTGTTGCCCCGACCATCAAACCAAAAGGATGAACCCCCATGGAATAAGAAACTGCGGCCAAAATTGGTAATATCATGGAAGCGGTGGCTACATTGGAAGTAATTTCAGTCAGGAAATTCACTGCCGCAATGATGATCAGTAAAAACAGTCCAAAAGCAATGAAATCAAGGAATACGAATTGATTGCCAATCCAGGAAGCCAAACCTGTCACTTTAAAACCTTCTGCCAGAGAAAGACCGCCACCGAAAAGTAAAAGAATCCCCCAGGGAATCTTTTCGGCAGTTTTCCAATCTAATAACTTAGTTTTCGATTCAGAAGAGGGGATAACAAATAATAATAAGACACCTGCAATGGCAATCATGGTGTCATCCAAATCGGGTATAAACTCCTGGAGAAGAAAGATTCTTGTGATCCAGGCAAAACTTACGCCACCGAATACCCATGAAACCCTTTTTTCTTCCACGGTCATAGGACCGAGAAGTCTGAGCTGTTTTTGAATTTCTTCTTTACCGCCGGTAACCACGAAATCCCTTTCAAAAGGATAGGCAAATTTAACCAGATAAATCCAACAGATAATGAGCAATAGGATCGAAATGGGCAAACCAAAAACTATCCATTGGGAAAAGCTTATTTCATAACCGTACATTTCTTTGACAACACCGGCCAGAATAATGTTGGTAGGGGTTCCAATCAAGGTAGCAATGCCTCCAATCGACGCTGAATAGGCGATTCCAAGCATTAAAGCTTTACCGATTTTGTTCGCAGTAAAATCCTTTGGATTTGATGAATTGGATAATTGAACAACAACAGCAATGGCAATGGGTAACATCATCAGAGAAGTCGCAGTGTTCGATATCCACATGGACAGGAATGCAGTCGCTACCATAAAACCCAATATGATACGTTCGATATTGGTTCCTATCAAAGAAATGGTATTTAATGCAATCCGTTTATGCAAGTTCCATTTTTCAATGGCCATAGCAATCATAAATCCACCCATATATAACAATACCATAGGATGGGAATATGAAGATGCTGTATTGCTGATCGGTAGTGCCCCCAGGGCCGGTAATAAAACCAAAGGCAAAAGAGAGGTTGCTGCAATGGGAATTGCTTCGGTAATCCACCAGGTTGCAATCCAGGCTGTAACCGCCAACATAGACAGGGCTTCGGGTGACATTTCTTTGGGCTGCAAAAAAAATAAAATCCCAAGAAATAATAACGGCCCAAGATAAAGACCCAGTTTAGCGGTTTTGGTTTCGTTCATATCATTGCCTAAGAGAAGCCAAGCTTACCAAAAAAATCAAGATTTTCAAATCTCTTATGGACAGAAGGAGGTGAAGTAATTATATATGGTATAAAAGGATAAATGGGTATATCGATATTCTTATTTAACATAATGTAAATTATATAACAAATATGGAAATATGTACAAGGAAAGATTGCAGCAGCAATTATTGAAACCCATTTTATTAAAAACACGAGAAATCTAAAATGATTTAAAAATAAAGTAAAATTGCACTATTTGGTCATTTCTTTCCAAATTGTAGTACCGGATGTAAAGTTTTTTAGTAACCTAGAGAAAGAATTGATGTATTGATTTATTTTTATTTATTGGACAATTACTTCATCTTGAGGTTCAGTTGTAGACCATATTTTCTTAATATCAGATTTATGGATAAACTAAATTAATAATAATACATCAATAAAGCATTGAACCCAAATCTATCAGAGGTGAATATAAACGAAGCCCCAAAATTAAATCAGGTCAGCATCGAGGATGAATTCTATTACAAAATTTCCAATGTAGACCACATGCGTCCTTTTTTTATGAGCATCATCAGCAATTCTAACCATTGGCTGTTTATTGGAAGTAATGGCGGATTGAGTGCTGGCAGAAAGGATCCTGAAAATGCATTGTTCCCCTATTATACTGACGATAAAATCATTGAATCCTCTGAAATCACAGGGTCAAAAACGATCATTCGAATTCAAAAAAACGGAAAACTAAATATTTGGGAGCCTTTTTCCATACACTTTTCCAACCTTTACAAGGTTGAAAGAAACCTATACAAAAATGTTTATGGCAATAAGATTTTGTTTGAAGAAATCAACCATGATTTAAACCTCTCTTTTCAATACCAATGGTGTACAAGTGATCGCTTTGGTTTTGTAAAAAAAAGTAGATTGATCAATCACGGAAAATCGGCTATAAGTGTATCTCTTCTTGATGGGATCCAAAATATCCTTCCTTATGGCGTAGGAAGTGCCCTCCAAAGCCAGCGAAGTAATTTGGTAGATGCTTACAAAAGAAATGAACTGGAAAAAGAAAGTGGCATTGGAATATTTGCTTTAAGTGCGATAATTGTGGATAAAGCGGAGCCAAGTGAAGCTTTGAAAGCAAATATTGCCTGGTCTTCGGGACTTGACAACACCAAACGTCTCCTCTCCTCTATTCAGCTGGATGTCTTCCGAAATGGGCAAACCTTAATTGAAGAAACAGACATCAAGGCCAATAAAGGTGCTTATTTCGTAAATGCTGATTTAGATTTGGAACCTAATGGGAAAAAGGATTGGATGATTGTGGCTGATATCAATCAAAATGCTTCCCAAATCACAGCCCTTGCAAAGACCCTTACTAACGACAAAAACTTAAAAATAAAGGTAAAAGATGACATTGAATCCGGAACACAGCAGCTTATTCAACTTAACGCAGGAGCTGACGGATTGCAGTTAACTTCAGACCAGTTGAAGAATACCCGCCATTTTGCCAATGCCATGTTTAATATCATGCGCGGAGGCATCTTTGACCATCATTATCAAATTGAAAAAACTGATCTTAAAATCTACCTGGCCAAAGCCAACCGGCCTGTCTTTGAAAAGTATAAAGAGGGTGTCGATGCCCTACCCCATGAATTTTCAATTGCTGAACTAAAAGAGTTTGCGCAAAAAGCAGATGATACAGATCTGAAGCGATTGATTTTGGAGTATCTACCACTAAAGTTTAGTCGGAGACATGGTGACCCTAGCCGGCCCTGGAATCATTTCTCAATCAATACCCGAAATGAAAATGATGGCTCAAAAATCCTTGACTATGCGGGAAACTGGCGGGATATATTTCAGAATTGGGAAGCTTTGGCACACTCCTACCCTGAGTTCATTGATGGCATGATCTTCAAGTTCCTAAATGCCTCAACCTTTGATGGATATAACCCTTATAGGATAACCAAACACGGTATTGATTGGGAAAAAATCGAAGCGGATGATCCCTGGTCCTACATAGGTTATTGGGGGGACCATCAGATTATTTACCTTTTAAAGTTTCTGGAGTTTGCCGAAAGTCATACTAAGGGTAAGCTGGCAAATTATTTTAAGGAGGAAATATTTGTGTATGCAAACGTGCCCTATAAAATTAAGTCATACGAAGACATCCTCCGGAATCCTAAAGATACCATAGATTTTGACCATCAGCTTGACCAAGCAATACAGAAGCGCTGGAATGAATTGGGAGCTGATGCCGCACTCCTTCAAAACAGGAACGGACATATCCATCATGTCAATTTTATAGAAAAAATCTTAGCTACAGTCTTGGCTAAGATTTCAAATTTCATTCCTGAGGGTGGTATCTGGATGAATACCCAAAGGCCTGAATGGAATGATGCCAACAATGCTTTGGTAGGAAATGGGGTGTCGATGGTGACGCTGTACTACCTGAGAAGGTTTCTGAACTTCTTTGTGGATACACTTGAAGAGAGCCCGGTCGCAGAAGTTCAGATTTCGGAAGAATTGATGGAATTCTTTAAGGACACTTTTGCGGCTTTGCTTTCTAATCAACACCTGCTTTCGGGCCCGATTAGCGACAAAAACCGAAAGAAAGTATTGGATGCTTTAGGGTTTGCCGGGAGCAAATACCGGACAAAAATTTACAAAAACTCATTCAGCAAAGAACGAAAATCCCTTACTCTCAAAGAGCTGATCGACTTTTCCCTCCTTTACCAAAAATATCTAGAGCATACCATAAGGGCCAACAAAAGGGAAGATAACCTTTATCATGCCTACAATTTGATGACCATAGACAATGAGGAAGAAGTCTCCATTTCTTACCTCAGCGAAATGCTCGAAGGTCAGGTTGCGGTTTTGAGTTCGGGTTATTTGACATCGGAAGAAGCGCTGCAAACGCTCGATGCTTTGAAGTCAAGCGCACTTTTCAGAAAAGATCAGTACAGTTATCTGCTTTATCCAAATAAGGAGCTTCCAGGATTTCTTGAGAAAAACAACATCCCGAAATCGGAGGTATCTAAGTCTTCATTATTGACCCATCTGCTTAAGGATGGCAATAAAAGCATCATAGAAAAAGATGTCAATGGGGATTATCACTTCAATGGAAGTTTTAAAAACGCCTCAGATCTTCTTATTGCTTTGGAAGCCTTAGACAAGGATGCTTATCCATTAACTGAGTCCAGCAAAAAAGAAGTGCTTCAGGTTTTTGAAAAGGTGTTCAACCATAAAGCCTTCACAGGTAGATCAGGAACTTTCTATGGGTACGAAGGATTAGGTTCCATCTACTGGCACATGGTTTCCAAGCTGCAATTGGCCGTACAGGAATGCTGCCTGAAAGCAGTATTGGAACATGAACCGGAATATCTGGTCAACAGACTAATTGACCATTATTATGAGATCAATGAAGGAATTGGTGTACATAAGTCCCCTAGTCTTTATGGTGCATTTCCGACAGATCCCTATTCCCATACCCCTGCCAATAAAGGAGTACAGCAGCCTGGCATGACAGGACAGGTAAAAGAGGATATTATATCCCGCTTCGGTGAATTGGGCGTATTTGTGAAGGATGGTCAACTCACTTTCAATCCTTATATGCTTAGAAAAGCAGAATTCCTCTCAAAACCTCAAAACTTCAGGTATGTAGATGTCAATGATAAGTCACTTGAAATTTCTATAGAATCTAAATCATTGGTATTTACCTATTGCCAGGTTCCTGTGATTTACAAATTGGCAGATGAAAACAGGATTGTGGTGATGTTGAATAATGGGTCAAGATTAGAAATTTCAAATTTGAATCTGGATAAAAACAAAAGCGAGAAAATATTTAATCGAACTGGAGAAATTGTCCAATTGGTGGTTCAACTGAAAGAAGCCGATTTAAAATAGTTTTCCAGCTATATGCTTGCCTTGTTTATGTTATCTTTTTTAAAGCATGTTAAAAAAATTCGAAATTGACCCAGTGATAGCGCAAAAAATTGAAGCGCTACTATTGCAGATGACCCTTGCCGAGAAAATAGGTCAAATGACACAGGTACGTCATTTTGATGATATTAGCATGGAAGAAATCAAAACGAGGTTGATCGGTTCTGTGATCCATACTCAGGGCCCACTTCCCGGCAATAATGCTGCGGAATGGCAGGCTAAATTTTTTGAAATGCAAAAGCTTGCCCTGGACACCAGGCTGGGTATTCCCTTGTTGTTTGGAGTGGATGCTGTGCACGGTCAGAATACCTATGAGGGGGCTACCATTTTCCCCCATAATATTGGTTTGGGAGCTACCCGAAATGCTGAATTGGTCCAAAAAGCAGCCAGCATCACTGCTATAGAGTCTAAGGCTACCGGATTTAACTGGGTTTTCTCTCCCTGCGTGGCCATACCATTCAATGAAAAGTGGGGCCGGGTATATGAGGCATTCTCAGAAAGTCCTGAAATAACCGCTGAACTAACCCGGGCTTCTGTTAGAGGACATCAAGGTCAGGCAGGACAAATTGAAGTAATGGCCACTGCCAAGCACTTTATTGGTGACGGAGCCACAGATTTTGGGGTAGAAGGTGGAAATGTAAGCTTAAAACAAGAAGAAGTATTGGAACTTTTACTTCTACCCTATCAGACTGCCATAGAGGAAGGTGTAGGATCTATCATGGCTTCTTTCAATACCCTGAATGGTATTTCTATGCATGCACATAAAGGGATGATCACTGGTTTGTTGAAAAATAAATTAAATTTTGACGGGATAGTGGTGTCAGATTGGAAGGCTTACTCACGCTTTGGGAAGAACGATATTATCAATGCGGGCATTGATATGGTGATGGCAGTGGATGGGGATCTGGATTTGTTTCAGGATGGTGTAAGAGAAGGCGTTTTAAATGGAGAGATTGCCCAAGAGAGAATTGATGATGCTGTTCGAAGGATTTTGCGACAAAAATTTCGGCTTGGACTTTTTGGAAATCCTTATCCCGATAAAAGTCTGATCGGGCAAATTGGAAAAAAAGAACACCGTGATCTTGCCCGTCAGGCTGTTCGTGAATCATTGGTGCTTCTGAAGAATGAAAACGATACCCTTCCCTTAAAAAAAGAGGCAAGAATAGTTGTAGTTGGCGAATTCGGTGATAACTCCGGGCTTCAATCCGGTGGTTGGACAGTCAATTGGCAAGGAACCACTGAAAATTATAAAGGAGCAACTACCATTTTGGAAGGTATCAAAAGATTTTCTACAGAAGAAGTTTATTATGATCCAGATGGATCTGCTACTATAGAAGATGTGGACGTAGCGCTGATTGTGGTAGGAGAAAATCCTTATGCAGAGTTTTTTGGGGATATCGGTGGCGAAATGAACTTGTTCCAATTGACACTTTCTGAAGCGCATCAAAATTATATCACTACATATGCAGATAAAGGAATTAAAACAGTTGTACTTCTGATTTCAGGAAGGCCAATGGTCGTCACCCAACAAATCAATCAATCTGACGCATTTGTTGCAGGCTGGTTACCGGGCTCTGAAGGAGATGGCATTGCTGAGGTCCTGTTTGGGGAGTATGATTTCAAAGGCAGCCTCCCCCACTCTTGGCCTAAGTCAGAAGATGATTATTCCGGTAAGTATGGCCCAAATTTTTGGGACAGTTCGATCCAAGCACTTTTTCCAATTGGGTTTGGATTAAAATATCATAAACTATTGTAAATAAATAAATTATAACGTTACAAATATAAATTACATTATCATGAATTTGACGCTTATAAAATCAATTTGCATTGGAATGGCTTTAACAGCGACATTTTCATGCAGCCAAAAACCCACAGAAGAATCAGATCATTCAAATAAACAAAAAGAAGTGACAGCAAAAGAAATTTTAGGCAATCCGGCTTACCAAGCGATCTCCTACGAAGGATACAGAGACAAATCACGAGAGATCCAACCCAGCGTAGCACAACTCAAAGAAGATGTGAAAATCCTTTCTGCTATGGGGATAAAAATACTGCGAACCTATAATGTACAATTTCCCCATGCCTCAAACTTACTCAAAGCAATAAGCGAGTTAAAGCAGGAGGATCCTGATTTTGAAATGTATCTTATGCTCGGAGCGTGGATTGACTGTAAAAATGCTTGGACTGATCAAGAACCTGATCATGAGGTGGAAAGTGAACAGAATGCCGGAGAAATTGAGCGGGCTGTTGCCTTGGCTAATCAATACCCTGATATTGTGAAAGTATTGGCAGTTGGCAACGAGGCAATGGTCAAATGGGCGACGGGTTATTTTGTACAACCATCTGTCATCCTGAAATGGGTCAATCATTTACAATCTTTAAAAGCTGAAGGAAAACTCCCCAAAGACCTCTGGATTACCAGCTCGGATGATTTTTCATCTTGGGGAGGTGGGGACCCGATGTACCATACAGATGATCTGGCCAAATTGGTCAATGCAGTGGATTACATCTCCATGCACACCTACCCCTATCATAATACCCATTACAATCCTGATTTTTGGAGGGTTCCCATAGAAGAATCGAAATTGACTGAGATAGAAAAAGTCGATGCTGCCATGATGCGTTCATTGGAATTTGCCAAGTCCCAATATGATTCGGTCACCAATTATATGAAAAGCCTTGGGGTAAACAAGCCGGTGCATATAGGAGAAACAGGCTGGGCGACCATATCAGATGGCCTATATGGACCTGATGGCTCTAGGGCCACTGATGAATATAAGCAAGCCCGTTATTACCAACTCATGCGGGAATGGACCAATGAGGCGGGCATTTCCTGTTTCTTTTTCGAGGGTTTCAATGAACCTTGGAAAGATGCTCGAAATCCGGTTGGCTCAGAAAATCATTTTGGCCTGTTTACAGAGACTGGACAGGCTAAGTATGCCCTGTGGGAAATGGTTGATCAGGGGATTTTTGAAAACCTCACCCGGGACGGAAATTCTATTGTAAAAACCTATAATGGAGATAAAGCAAGTATGCTAAAAGAAGTAATAGCACCTCCTGCAAAATAATAATCAAGCAAGCTTCAAGAAAATAACCACCAACCCTAATAACCATGTCAACCACTTCAAAAACAGTTCCGATGGGCCAAAAGATTGCCTTCGGAGTGGGTATGCTAGCTAATCAGATGTTTCCTGCTTCCCTTGGGATATTCATGGTCGTGCTGGTGCAAAACCTTGGATTCCCGGGATGGATGTGGGGAATCGTTTATTTCCTCCCCCGTATCCTGGATGCGGTAACAGACCCCATCATGGGCTTCATCTCAGACAACACGAAATCTGTTTGGGGAAGGCGAAGGCAATATGTCTTTCTTGGTGCCATTGTAATGGGCATTGCCTTCTCGGTGATGTGGCAACTTTATGGAGAAAACAGTGTAAACTACAATTTCACCTATTTTCTCTTGGGATCATTTGCCTTTTATATCGGGCTCACCATTTTCAGTGTACCCTATGTGGCCATGGGTTATGAAATGAGTGAAGATTTCCATGAAAGAACCCAGATTATGGCTATTGCTCAGTGGATTGGGCAGTGGGCTTGGGTAATCGCCCCATGGTTTTGGGTGATCATGTACGAGCCCAGTTGGTTTCCAAGTCCGGAAGCCGCTACCCGACAACTGGCAATTTGGGTTGCAGTAATTTTTGCGATTTGTGCCATGGTTCCTGCCATTTTTATACCGAGTAAATCTACCAAAAACGAAAATTTCTCACCCTTGACATTCAATGCAATAGGTGATAGCGTATCCCAAATCATCAGAGGATTCAAAGAAGCCTTTTCATCCAGACCTTTTAGAAAGCTCTGTATTTCTACATTTTTTATTTTCAATGCATTCAATACGGTGGCAGGCTTTGTCTTTTTTATAGTGGTTTGGCACTTGTTCAATGGCGATGCTGGTGCAGCAGGATACTGGACGCCCATTTTTGGGAGTGTTGGAGCACTTGTCACCACCTTTATCGTCATTCCTATTGTTGCTTGGATGTCCAGAAAGATTGGTAAGAAAAATGCCTTCATGGTATCTCAGGGAATCGCTTTGATAGGTTATACCTCCTTATGGTTCTTATTTGTTCCGGGTAAGCCTTGGATGTTCATTTTTTCACTTCCCTTCCACTCTTTTGGCATCGGAAGCCTTTTTGTGTTGATGATGTCCATGACTGCTGATGTCATCGACCTTGACGAATTAAATTATGGTGTACGAAGGGAAGGTGTATTCGGTGCTATTTATTGGTATATGGTGAAGTTCGGGTTTGCCATTGCAGGCGGTTTGAGCGGGGTGATTTTGACGGTAGTAGGTTTTGATGGAAATGCAGCGGTACAACCTGAAGGAGCTGTTGATGGTCTTAGGTTGTTCTTCTCTGGGCTGCCCATGTTAGGAACAATAGCCGCAATGTATCTCATGCACGACTACGATGTGGATGAAGCAAGGGCCAATCAGATCCGGGCAGAACTGTATGCCCGCAAAAATACCCAACAGGCAATAATCACTTCCGTTTATCAAAACAAAGAATCGATTATTCTTGAAGAAAAAGAAATGCTGAAAACAGATTTTGATTTCTCTAATTACTCCCATTCTGAAATAAAAAATGTATTCAGTAACACGCTGAATACTGGACTTCATGGCATTTGTTTTAGTCCTTACCTGGAAGGGCAAAATATTGGAGATAGCTTATCGGAAGAGCAGATCCAAAGGAGGATGGATATCGTGGCGCCTTATACCAAATGGATCCGATCATTCTCCAGTACAGATGGAAATGAATTTATCCCCAAAGCAGCCCATGCTAAAGGACTCAAAACAATGGTGGGGGCCTGGATTGATAGCAACAAGGAAACCAATGAAAAAGAGATTCAAGCTTTAATTAGCTTGGCCAAAAAAGGAATGGTCGACATCGCTGTAGTCGGCAATGAAGTACTGCTAAGGAAAGACCTATCTGAAAAAGAATTGCTTGAATATATTCAAAAAGTGAAGGATGAGTTACCCGGAATACCGGTAGGTTATGTAGATGCCTATTACCAGTTTAAAGAACGCCCTGCTCTGGTGGATGCCTGTGATGTTATTTTGATCAACTGTTATCCTTTTTGGGAAGGGAGCCATATCAATCAGGCCTCAAGCCATTTAAAACAGATGTATTCACTTGCCAAAGAAGCCGCCAATGGCAAAAAAGTAATCATTTCCGAAACTGGTTGGCCAAACCAAGGTTCCTCTAATCAAGAGGCCCACCCATCCATGGAAAACGCCATGCGCTATTTTATAAATATCCTAAAATGGACAGAAAAAGAAAATGTGGAAATGTTTTATTTCTCCTCTTTTGATGAATCCTGGAAAGTAAGACATGAAGGAGATGTTGGACAGGCTTGGGGAATTTGGGACAAATACGAAAAACTTAAATACTGATAACTATGTCGTTCAATGCTGACAAAATTTTGGCACTTGCAGGGAAAAATCTGCAAGGATTATCCTATCAAGAATTAGCCGAATCGTTCAAAGATTTGCTTCAGGAAGGCATGCACGGACTTTGCTTCAGTCCCTATGTGGAAGGGCAGCAACCCGGTGACACCCTGACTGAAGAGCAGGTCCGACGAAGACTAGAAATTATTAGACCTTACACGAAGTGGGTCCGTTCTTTCTCCTGTACGGAAGGAAATGAACTGATCCCGATAATTGCAAAAGAGTTGGGCATGAAAACTTTAGTCGGTGCTTGGCTGGGAAAAGATGAAAAAATAAACCAAGAGGAGGTGGCAGGTTTGATCAAGTTGGCAAAAGAGGGATATGTGGATATCGCTGCAGTAGGCAATGAAGTCATGTACCGTAAAGACCTGACTGAAGACCAATTGCTTGAATTTATCGAAAGCGTAAAAAAAGAGCTTCCTAAGATCCCAATTGGTTATGTAGATGCCTATTATGAGTTTGAACACAGGCCTCGTATCACCGATGCCTGTGATGTAATCTTAGCCAACTGCTATCCTTATTGGGAAGGTTGTACACTTGAATATTCTTTATTGTATATCAAAGACATGTACAATAGAGTTGTAAAAGCTGGAAAAGGAAAAAAAGTAATCATTTCGGAAACCGGTTGGCCCAGCCAAGGATCACCTCTGTATGGTTCAATTCCTTCTGATGAAAATTTTATGAAATATTTTATCAATATCCAAACCTGGTCTAAAATGGACTCTATCGATGTGTTTTATTTCTCCTCTTTCGATGAATCCTGGAAAGTGGGTTCTGAAGGAGATGTAGGCGCCTTTTGGGGGATATGGGATAAGGATGAAAAGTTGAAATACTAGAATTCACTGACTAAATGTGAATTCCATGTAGAATTTTTTTCCAAAGATTCCATATCAGTTTGCTTTAAGACAAGGGGTTTTATCCAATATTATAAGTCCTCTTCCAAAAACGTTCTGTAAATGAAAGAGACAAGATCAATTTCTGGTCTTGTCTCTTTTTTCCATGTGTTGATTCTTGATTCTTGTTTCTCGTCTCTAATCTCTCGCTTCTTTAAAATCACCTCAACCGAAAACTCCCCACATAATAGTCAGGTTGTACACTAACTTCAGACCGCTCGTTCACCTTCAGTTCTGACCATTGGTTATTGGCTTGGACACGTATTTCTTTATTCCCTAATATTAAATCTACAGGCATTTCGAAGGAATTGATGCAATTATTCCATCGATAATGTAAAGTTTGATCATCTGAAAAATAGAATTCCAGAACCGGTATCGTGCTGTTCCTCAAATACTGGTCAAAAAAGCTGGAAAGATCCATTCCCATTTCCAGAGCAATATAGTCCTCTACTTGTGTGGTAGTGACTGTTTGGTGGTAAAATTCATGGTTGAGTCCGCGGAGGATTTCCCTCCATTTTTCATCGTCATTTAAAATCTGACGGAGCATGTTCAGGATATTCCCCCCTTTGTAATACATATCGCCAGAACCCCGATAATTGACGGAATATCTTCCTATGATGGGTAATTTATTTTCAATCCTAGCCCTTGTTCCTCTGACATATTCCTTTCCTGCTTCTTTTCCAAAATAATAATCCAGATAAAGGCTCTCAGAATAGTTGGTAAAACTTTCGTGAATCCACATATCAGCCACATCCTTATAGGTAATGTTATTGGCAAACCATTCATGCCCGGATTCGTGGATGATGATAAAATCAAATTTCATTCCCCAACCAGTTCCGCTCAAATCCGTTCCCCTGTAGCCATTCTGATACCCATTTCCATAAGTAACCGAACTTTGATGTTCCATTCCAAGATATGGAACCTCAACGAGCTTATAACTGTCTTCATAAAAGGGATAGGGACCAAACCAGTATTCGAATGCTTCTATCATCTTTCTTGCATCAGAAAAGTGAATTTTTGCTTTATCCAGGTTATTTCTAAGAACGTAATAATCCATATCCAGCGTTCCTTTCTCTCCTTCGTATTTTTCCCCGAAATTCACATAATCTCCAATATTGATGTTAACCCCATAATCATTGATGGGATTGCTGACAAACCAATGGAAAGTATCGGTTTGCTCTCCATTATCAACTTTTCTCAATCTGCCATTGGAAATATTCATCAAGCCTTTCGGCACCGTCACGCTGATCAACATACTGTCAACCTCATCCGCAGGATGGTCCTTGGACGGCCACCAAATACTTGAACCGATTCCTTGGTTGGAAGAAGCGATAAAGTGATTGCCATGATCATCTTTTTGCCAGGTTATTCCCCCATCCCATGGAGGTCTGACAGCTTCTTTTGGTTGTCCTTCAAAACTGATGATCAGCTCTTCAAATGCACCTGGAACCTGTTTTTTGACCAAATGGATGAAATGGGCAGCTCCCTCCTGCCGGATTTCAAGCTTTTCACCATCCTGTTTGGCTGAAATCATTCTCATGGGCTCCTGCAAATCAATCTGCATGACCTGATGTTCGGCATTTACCCGGTATCTTATTGTATTCGTTCCTTGAATAGTTTTAGTTTCCGGAAAAATCTCAATATCCAAATGATAGTAATTCAAATCCCACCAGCCACGCTCTGGTGTGATACTCCCTCTAAGGGAATCTGCTCTGGTAAATTTTTGTTGCGCGTAGGAAATAGAAACAAATAGGAAAAAGAAAGCAAAAACAAAGAGTTTACGGAAAACTTGCATAGGAAGAATCTGGTTCAGCTTGATGATTTTTATCTACAATAATAACATTTAGCCTTATAGCCATTTCAATTTTCCTTAAAAAATAATTCCATTTCTAAAAATTTGGTTCTTGGAATTTTCAGGCTTTCTTGGAATTTTTCCGAAATCCCCCATCCGACATCCGACATTTCACTTTTCCTTCAACACCTCTTCAATCCAGCTCCAATCCCCAGCCAATGCCTCATCAATCATCCTATTCCACTTTTCCTGAGCTATTTTATCCGTCCCATGTCCTGTCTCTTTGTCATAAATTTCCTGAAGACGGTTCATTTCACGGTAAGCATCAAAATAAGCATCATTTATAGTTGCTTCATACCAATCAGGGTTCAGTTCAATACTTTTTAATTTTGACACCAAGCGGTCTGCTACAATCCTTGCCACATCAAAGTGTTTTTGCTCATGGTTTAAAGCATAATCACTTGTACTTCTTACCCATGATTGACCTGGCAGCATATACACATCCAATTCAATAGTCTGAACAATTGACCCAGACTCCATTAATGATCGGCCCTGTATAGAAAAACTGGCAAAAATACTGGCATTGAACCGACTTTTTGGGTTGGGTCTGTCTGAAAAATCATTCCATTGCAAGGGCCTTTTGGGATCATAATAGACCGTATCCTCGTTACTTGCTTTAGGTTCGTCGTTAATTTCCAACCGGACAGAAGTCGCTAAATGGCGGTTGCTTCCAACCTGCATGTTCATCCAGGTATTGAAATAATCCAAACCTGCCCCAAAAACCCTGTTGACCACATTTTCTATCATATCCATACGATTGGTGGATCTTCTGTAGTTAACAGAACCTGAATAGTCAATAAGTTGAACAGGTTCATTACTCCCTATTTTAAAAAATCCCATAATCAATTGAATTTCACCTTCATAAATATTTTTATTTGAACTTAATTTTTCAGATAAATTGAGTTCATATATCCTAACCTGAATAGCTTGGGGTTCATATTTTGAAGGTTGTATACTATTTTTAAAAAAATGTAATGCCAATTGATCCAAATTTCCTTTGAAGGTGACATCCCCCCGGTTTCCATTGATATCATGAACTTTGCCTATGCTGTTTTTATGTAGCCTAAAATCAATTACCTCTTTGAAAAAATATCCTGTTTCAATCTGACTTTTGGTGTTGGGAAATAAATTCACAGATACATTTTGCGCAAAAGTATTGGACAGGAATACAACAAAGAAAATAGAAAATAATAAGCGGATCCTCACCCTTGTTAATACTGAAATCTTACTGAAATGGTTTGAAGATAATTAGCATCTAGAAAAATTTTAGGCTTCACCAAAAGAATTTATAATTCCTCCAAAATAGATTTATAATCATACTGCAGGTCCTCATGCAATGATGCAATCAATTTCTCAGCCTTTCCAACCTGAACTTTATACAAGTTATCTATCACTGGATGTCTGAAATCCAGGTAACCATATAATTTCAGATTTTTGCAGAAAAAAATAATCAATTCAATTTGGGCAGTCTTATCTTTGGTAAGTTTGAGATTTTTATTGAGTTTCCTTCTAATTGCCTGCGCGGATTTTTTGGCATAATGATAATGCTTGGTATTTGCCTTGGCAAATTCCATCCCGATCTCTTCTTCCACCATTTCAATAAAAACCCTAGGGTTTTCCCTTTCAAACAATTTAAAAAATAAAAAAGATTTGTTATCTCTACTGAATTTGGAAAGCTCTACAATGATATCTATCAATTCTTTTTCATTAAGATAAGATAATTCTTTTTTTAGCTCTGCAAGGCTTGAAATCTTCATTTTTCACTCCTATTTTAAGTGATTCAACAAAAGAAAATCATTCACCTAAAACAACTTAATGATTTTATTATCAATAAGTTATAATAAATGAATGATCCTTAAACTTCTGTTGGTTCTTTGGAAATAATTTGGACTATTTTATTAATTTAACCTCAATGGCACTCAATCCTTTTTGAGTCTTTTCGGTTTGGAATAAAACCTTATCATTTTCTTTTATCTGATCGATGCAACCTGAAAGATGTACAAAAATACTTTCTTGGGTTTGCTCATCCTTGATGAAGCCATAACCCTTGGAGGCATTGAAGAAGGTCACTTTCCCCTTCCTTCCTTCTGGAACGTCTTCAGCCTGAATTGTTTTTGGTACACCAATATCTATGCTTTCAGCGTCTATTTCTTTTCTTTTTTTGTTAGGATCCGGAGGAGTGGAGGAAATATTTCCAAACTCATCCACATAAGCAATCATATCTTCAAAATCCCCGGATTTTTCAGTGGTTGACTTACGGGCCTCTTTTCGGTCCAATTTCTCCTGTTTCTTCTTTTGCCTTAGTTTTTCCTTTTCTTTTTTGTTATAGGTTTCTCTTGATTTTGCCATATGTCCCAAAATACCTGTTTTTTTTGAGGATTTCCAATTAATCTCCGATAAGTATTTTTTTCCCTGCCCAAAAATGCGGTTTGGATTCCAAAAAAGATTGGGCAAAGTCCAAATTACCTAAACCCTGCTACCCTGATTAGGATTTTTTTTATAGCTTTATTTACAATTTAATTGCCCATATGAAAGAGTTACACCAGATCATCAAAGCATACGAAAAAAGCTTAACCAGAAAACAAAAAACTGCATTGGCCACTGTCGTGAAGGTAGATGGTTCTGCCTATAGAAGACCAGGGGCCCGTATGTTGGTTACTGAAGATGGAGAACTTACCGGGGCCATTTCAGGAGGATGTTTGGAGGGAGATGCATTGAGAAAGGCCCAATCGGTAATTTTTCAGCAAAAATCCATGATTGTCACCTATGATACCACTGATGAAGATGACCAAAAATTCGGAATTGGATTGGGATGTAATGGTATCATTCAGGTATTAATAGAACCCATCAATGCTGAGGAAACTTTCAATCCCATAGAATTACTAAAATTAGCACTTGCTGACAGGTCCGCATCCATCTTAGTTACTTTTTTCTCATTAAAGAATTCCAGATCAGAACAGCTTGGAACCAAATTGCTTTTTAAGGACAATAAATTCTATGGCGCACTGGACTATAATGAATCAGGGCTACAAAAGCTTGTTGAGCAGGAGTTAAACCGGCCTATTGATTCGAATTTGATCAAATCTTATCCAGAGGCAGATGATATGTTTGTTTTTTATGAGCGGATCAAAGCACCCATTCAGGTATTACTTTTTGGTGCGGGAAACGACACCCTCCCTTTAGCTAAAATGATAGACATTTTAGGTTGGGAATTGACCCTAATCGATGGGAGAAAAAGTCACGCCACCCATCAGCGATTTCCGAATGCCTACCCCATCATTGTGGCGCCGGCAGATGAGGTGATTAATAAAATTAAATGGGATGATCAAACGGTGGCTTTATTAATGACCCATAATTTTGAATATGAGGTGATGGTATTATCCAGTTTGATCCGGCTTCAGCTTCCCTATATAGGGATACTTGGTCCCAAGAAAAAGACCTTAAAATTGATGGAAAGATTGACCTTACAGGGTATTCAGATGGAGGAGAGCAATATATTTGGCCCGATAGGTTTGGATATAGGCGCTGAAGGTTCTGAAGAAATCGCTTTATCTGTTCTTTCAGAAATTAAATCTGTTCTCGCAAAGAAAACACCTGACCATCTTAGGGATAAATTGGGGCCCATACATGGGGAGGAAAGATGAAAAACAAATCCATCGGAATAATCTTATTGGCAGCCGGAGCTTCCAATAGGTTGGGAAGACCTAAACAACTGTTGGAGTTTGAAGGAAAAAGTTTGTTGGAAAAAGCTATAAAATGGGCAAAATTATCCCTTGCTACCCATTTTGTTGTAGTCTTGGGTGCCAATGCCGATGAAATCCGGAAGAAAATTGACCAGAATGGTTGTTCCATAATTGTAAATGTGGATTGGCCATCAGGTATGGGTTCCTCTATGAAAAAAGGTTTGAAACACTTGACTGACCTTCACCAAGTAGATGGGGTTTTATTGATGCTGTGCGACCAGCCTTACGCCAATGCGGATGTTTTGAATGCTCTGATCCAAACATATTGGGAATCAGAGAAAGGAATAATTGCCAGCAGGTACCAAAATACATTGGGAGTACCGGCCTTGTTCGATAAAAAATATTTTGGTGAAATGCTGAATTTGAAATCGAGCGAAGGAGCGAAAAAAATAATATTATCACATTCCGATGATACCGAGGCCATAGATTTTCCTTTGGGTGCTATAGACATTGATACCGAGGAAGACTATGAGAAATTAAAGAATCAGCCTCTTAACTGAGCCACAACCTTTTTAACAAATTCAATAGTAAACCTTATTTGATCTTCTGTTGTAAACTTTCCCAAACTGAACCGGATTGAGGCCCTTCCCAAATCTGCATCTAAACCCATGGCTGCCAGAACATGAGATGGTTTCGGAGAAATGCTGGTACATGCCGATCCTGAACTCACCGCTATTTCCTTATTTACCATACGTAGGAGGTCTACCCCTTCTATGCCTTCAAAAGAAATATTTGAAACATGTCCAAGCCTGTTTCCCTTATCCCCATTGATTTGGGTACCGGAAATTTCAAGAATTCCTGCTTCCAATAAATCTCTCAATTTTTCCAATCTATGGCTATCATGAAGCATAGATTTCAATTGAATTTCAGCCGCTTTACCCATTCCCACAATGCCAGGAACATTTAAGGTGCCACTTCTAAAACCCTTCTCATGTCCTCCCCCTTCAATTAGGGGTAAAGGTTTTGGCAAATCATGGTTATGTCTGATAAATAAGGCTCCCATCCCTTTTGGTCCATAAAACTTATGGGAAGAAATTGCCATTAAATGTATTCCTTCAACGTTTATGGGACACTTCCCTGCTGCCTGAACAGCATCAGTAAAAAAAATAATATTCCTTTCAGCCGTTATTTTTTTGATCGAATTTATAGGGTGTAATACCCCAGTTTCATTGTTTGCCCACATCAGGCATATCATTTTGGTATGGTCTTGAATACTGGATTCTAATTCATCTAAATCAATCATACCTAAATGATTTACAGCTAAATAAGTGACCTCAGCTCCTTTATTTTCGATACTTTTAAAGGTATCTAAAACCGCTTTGTGCTCAGTTTGGCAAGTGATATAATGCTGTTTCTTAATTCCATAATATTCAAAAACTCCCTTGATAGCAAGATTGATAGACTCTGTAGCCCCTGATGTAAAGATGATTTCTTTGGGTTTAGCGCCCAATAAACCTGCAACTTGTTCCCTGGCAATTTCCACGGCATCTTCTGCTAACCATCCAAAAGGATGACTTTTACTTGCAGCATTGCCATAATGCTGGCCAAAATATGGGATCATGGATTCAATGACCTCCTCCAGGCACGGGGTTGTTGCATTATAATCCATATATATGGGATACTTCATAAATTCGGTAATTTCAAAAACAAGTTATTGTTTTTGGTTTTCCTGTCAAACCAAAATAAATCAAAAAACAAATTCATTATATTTAGGGGTGCAAGAATCCTGGAAATTTTCTATACCGAACCATCTACAATCCAAAGAATTAACGGATATACTTCAAGAGCTTTTGGAGAAAAACACCAAAGAGATGGGCATATTTTTGTCCTATTATTTTAAAAAGGAAGGCGCAGTAACAGAAAATGTTAAACTTTCTTCGGATCCATTCTTTTCAGAAAAATTAAAGGGTACCTTTTTTGTTAGTTTTGATCTGGTCCATTACAATGCCTGTTTGAATATCCATGAACAGGCAAAGGATCAATTGAGATTGAATTTTGAATTTGACAATGATATCACCCAATTGCAAATGACGGGACCTTATTGGCCTGAAAGGGAAATGGATGACATTTAAATAAATCATGACTACCGGACTTTTAAAAATTTTACCTGATTAATATCAACGAAAACCCCTTGGAATAATGAAAAATCATTTTCCAAGGGGTTTACTTCAAGTTGGAATTCTTAGGCTCTTCTGATTTGTAATCTAATTTCAGAAAATTCTTTTTGCTCAATGAATGGCTGCGTCCTTATTCTTTTACCTGTTGCCGCAAAGATGGCATTGGCAATTGCACCACCCGTCGGTGGAAGTGCAGGTTCTCCCAATCCTGTAGGATCATAACCGCTATCCACATAATGCACATCAATTTCAGGTACTTCTTTCATCCTGATGAGGCGGTAAGAGTCGAAATTTCTTTGCTTGGGCAGTCCGTTTTCAAAAGTCATATTGGTAAACATCGCATGGCCCATACCGTCTACAATGCCACCTCTAACCTGGTGATTGGCTCCAGTAGGATGTACAACTACCCCACAATCAGTAGCAGCGGTGATTTTTTTAAGCACAGGCTGACCGTTCTCCATGATAATATCTGCAACCTGAGCCACATAAGATCTATGGGAGAAGTAGACACTGAACCCTTGCATAAGCTCTTTGCTTTTACCCCAATTGGATTTTTCAGCTACTGTCTCAATGACTCCCTTCATCCTGTCTATATCATAATGGATCTCTCCCACTGGATTGTTTTTAGCCCTTGCCAGCAAGTCCAATCTAAATTTAACCGGATCCTTTTTGGCCGCCAAAGCTACTTCATCCAGGAAAGACTGTTCTGCATAAGCCAGGAAATTGGTAATAGGTGCTCTCCAGGCATTGGTAGTAATAGGAGATTTATAATCAATATTCTCAATCAGAAGGTTGTCCACAGAACCGGAAGGGAAATTATTTTCCCTGGTGGAATTTCCTGCATTGATACCAACACCTCTAAGCTTGTAACCAACCATATTCCCCTGATCATCTAAAGCTGCCTGGAATCTGTACCTGACCGCAGGTCTGTAAGCTCCACCAGTCATATCATCTTCCCTACTCCAGGTAACTTTTACCGGCTTGTCCAGTAATTTGGACAATTCTGCTGCTTCAACGACAAAATCAGCCCTTAACCTTCTTCCGAAACCACCCCCAAGTCGGGTAATTTCCACAGTGATATTTTCTTTTGGAATACCCAATAACTGAGCGGTTTCCATCCTGGCCCTTTCAGGAGTCTGGGTTGGTCCGACCAATTCCACCTTATCCCCTTTCACATGGGCGAAGAAGTTTTGCGGCTCCATTGGGGAATGGGAAAGGAAAGGACACTGATATTCACTGGTGATTACCTGAGCTGCATTTTTAAAAGCAGCATCCACATCACCGTCTTTTCTCATTACCTGGGCATTTTTGCTATCCAAGAGTTCTTTGAATATCCTATCGTGGTCAAAACTGCTTTCGATTGGTCCATCAGGTTCATATTCAATCCTAAGCTGTCTTTTTGCTTTCATCAAAGGCCAGGTGGAATTACCAACCACGGCCACATTATTCTTAAATACAATCACATCCGTAACCCCAGGAACCGAACGGGCACCTGTATCATCCACGGATTTTATCTTCATTCCAAATGGAGGTCTTTGGATCATGGCATGAACCATCCCTTCCCTGTAAAAATCAAGCCCGAACAAAGGCTTGCCGGTAAACATTTCATTGTTTTTGACATTTTTAACAGGGGTACCGATTATTTTAAAATCTTTGGAATCTTTCAATGGAACTTCATCAGGAGCCGTTAATTTGGAAGCATCACTGACCAATTCCCCATATCCGAATTTTTTCTTTCCATTGTGCAAGACCTCACCATTGCTTGTGGTCAACTCCGAGGCATCAACCCCTAATTTTGTGGCAGCCGCCTGTACCAATAAGAATTTTGCGGTCGCTCCTGCTTTTCTTAACCTTTCCCAGGAATGCGGCATAGCTCCGGAACCTCCTGTAAGCTGCCTATCATACTTCTCGTTATCCAGTGGTGCTTGGAAAACCCGGACTTTCGCCCAGTCTGCATCCAATTCCTCTGCCACAATCATGGGGAAAGAAGTAATGATATTTTGACCAAGTTCAGGATTTGGAGAATAGATGACGATATCCCCAGTGGGTGATATGGATAAATAGGCATTGAAATTAAATGCCTGTGACAATACCTCTTCATCGGTCAATACCTGCATCTTTGGAGAATCACAGCCTGACCAATAGAAACCAATGAACAATCCTCCGGTAGCAGTTGCTGCCACTTTAAGGAAATCTCTCCTATTTGTTTTCATAAGCTTCTCCATGATTATATAATTTTTGCAGCCAATGCCACAGCTTCTCTGATTTTATGATAAGTGCCACAACGACAAAGGTTACGGTTCATTGCATTTTCGATTTCCTCTAAGGTTGGTTTGGGATTTTTCTTCAAAAATGCCGCTGCATTCATGATCTGACCCGCCTGGCAATATCCACATTGAGCTACATCTATTTCATTCCAAGCTTTTTGGACGGGATGGTCTCCATCCTTTGATAAACCCTCAATAGTGGTTACCTCGCTTGAACCTACACTGGAAACCGGTAAAGTACATGAAAAAGTAGCTTCACCATTAATATGAACAGTGCAGGCACCGCATTGGGCAATTCCGCAAGAAAATTTTGTCCCGACCAATCCTAGGTGATCCCTCAATACCCAAAGCAGAGGAGTGTCATCATCCACCTCTACCTGATGGGACTGACCATTGATTTTTAAATTATAGTTAGCCATTGTTTTGTAAAATGTTAATTACTGAGTTAAAATATAAAAAAAAATACCCAACTCTAAATTTTGTGCACGGAATTTGTAAGTCTATTTGATAAGCTGCATTTCCTCAATTTGAATGGAACTTATTATTCCAATATTTAACGCTAACTTTAAACCGTATGTTTATTCAACCCAAAATAGACCTGGTACAAAATATTGATTTTGAAGCCAAGAATGGAAAAAATCTACTAACTTTTACGTTATATTGTGTTTTTGCATACATGAAAAAAATCTTCATGTATTTGATTTTGTATTATGAGTTTTTTTATTATAAATATTTTGATAATTCTTTAAATATACATTATTTCCATGGCTCATTAAGGCAAAAAACGAACTCTAATAATTCAAATGACCGCTTCATGAGAACTCTAAAAAATGTTACAAAGTCACTCTTTATCCTAGGGATAACGGGTTTTCTTTCGTACTTTCTTGCTATCAGTCTGATTGGTTTTGTTCAGTACGAAAGTTTTGGAAATCAGCAAAACATAATTGCCAGCAATGTGAATGTTGAAAATCAACTAGACCAAAAAGAAATTGAATCGCTATTAAGCAACCAAGAATTGGCTTATGAAAGTGCCCACATCATTCCTTTTCCATCTTCAGTATTTTCGAAATTCTTTTTGATCTCTGATTTCTCCAAAAGCCAATTCATTATTACTTATTTTATTTTGGGTCTGATCAGCTTACTCTTTGCTACCAGGTTGATTACCGAAACAAATATTTATGAATTTTTCAATAAAGGTGATGATGGAACGG
Source organism: Shivajiella indica (assembly GCF_042683085.1). Lineage (NCBI taxonomy): Bacteria > Pseudomonadati > Bacteroidota > Cytophagia > Cytophagales > Cyclobacteriaceae > Shivajiella > Shivajiella indica. The sequence continues at coordinate 725,568 of NZ_JBHUIV010000010.1, forward strand.
TAATCTTCGAAAGCAACGAGATCATGCTTTTCCATTATTTCTCAAGTTATGCAGGAAAAACTTTGAAGGCTATTGGAATTGCTTTCGGTTTAGTAGCCATAATTACATTCGTTATTTAAAAAATATTTTTTATCAGATAGATCGATAATTTTTATTAAGCGTTTAAGCTATTTGAGTTAAAGCCTACCCTGTTTTTGACACGGTAGGCTTTTTTCTTTTAAAATCGAAAAGTTGACTCTATCTTTAAATCCTTATTACTTTATTCCAAACCAAATGACCTATGACAAAAAAAATTAAAGCCGCCATTGTAGGAACCGGTTTTATAGGCCCGGCCCACTTGGAAGCATTGAGGAGATTACCTAATATTGAAGTTACTGCATTGTGTGAAGTGAATATTGAACTTGCAAGGGAAAAAGCAGCACTATTAGGAATCCCGAATGCCTACACTTTTGAAGAAATGCTGAAGAATCCGGATATCGATGTGGTCCATATCTGTACTCCCAATTTTCTTCACTTTTCGCAATCAAAAGCTGCTTTGCTTGCCGGTAAACATGTAGTATGTGAAAAACCTCTTGCCACCAAAATTGAAGAAGCGGAAGAACTTGTTCAGATTGCCAAAGAAAAAGGATTGGTTAATGCTGTCCACTTCAATCTACGCTATTACCCCATGGTACGCCAAATGAAAACCATGAGAGAAAAAGGTGAACTTGGTGAAATTTACAATATAATGGGCTCCTATCTGCAAGATTGGCTTTTTTTACAGACAGATTACAACTGGAGATTGGAACCGGATAAATCCGGTGATTCAAGAGCAATAGCTGATATTGGTTCGCACCTTTTGGACTTAACAGAATATGTGACGGGTTTAAAAGTTACGGAAGTGATGGCGGATTTTTCAACGGTACATAAAACACGGTTAAAACCCTTGAAAGCCATTGAAACTTATTCAGGGAAAATGCTACAGGAATCAGACTATGAGGAGGTTCCTATCAATACTGAAGATCACGCTACAGTATTGCTGCGCTTCGACAATGGAAACAAAGGTTCTGTGACTGTTTCCCAGGTAAATGCAGGCCGCAAAAACAGATTAAATATAGAAATTGCAGGTTCAAAGTCCAATTTTGAATGGTGCTCTGAAAGACCCAATGAACTTTGGATCGGCAAAAGAGAAACTGCCAATCAGCACCTCATGAAAGACCCTTCCCTGTTTTACAAGGAGGCAGCTGCCCTGATCAGTTTCCCAGGCGGTCATAATGAAGGTTTTCCAGATACTTCCAAGCAAATGTTCAAAGAAGTATATGCAGCTGTGAGAGAAGGAAAGCAACCGGAAAATCCAACATTCCCGACATTTGAAGACGGTCATAGGGAATTGTTGATCTGTGAAAGGATCATCGAAAGCCACAGAAAGCAGGCTTGGGTAAAAATTTAAGCTTTGAACGAAAACCTAAACTTCAACATCAGAGTTAATCCAAAAAAACATCAATAAGAAAAAAACATGAAGAATTCGATGATTACAAAATTCAGTTTCTTTACCCTAGTATTTGCCATGGTAGCCATGTTGTCTCTTGCCCAGGACGACAAACCAAGCCCGGCAAGAACTGCCGAAGGTGAAATCAACGGTGCTAAAATCACAATCAATTACAGTAGTCCGGCGGTGAAGGGCAGGGTCATCTGGGGAGACCTGGTTCCTTTGGGCCAGGTATGGAGAGCCGGTGCCAACGATGCGACAACCTTTGAAACCAGTAAAGACATCAAGATAGAGGGTCAAACTTTACCCGCAGGTAAGTACAGCCTATTCATAATACCGAATGAAGGGGAGTCAATATTGATTTTTAACAAGGTGGCCAAACAATGGGGGGCTTATTCCTATGATGAAAGCCAGGATGCTTTGAGGGTAAAGATTCCTTCCAACCTTGGCAGTTCCTTGGAAGAAAGACTGGTTTATGAAGTCAAACCAGATGGCGTGGAGATGCGTTGGGAATACGCTTCATCTTTTGCAAAAATTGAATAAGGATAAATTAAACAATTGATAACCACTGCCATTTGAAGCATGGCAGTGGTTTTTTTTGATCTCTAATCCAATACATTTTGGCATTTGATATTACTTCTCTTGACTTGCCTATTGGGGATATCATTCCCCAGGTAAAATCACAACTAAATCAGTCGAATACCCTTTTAGTAAATGCACCTCCAGGAGCGGGAAAAAGTACTATTTTACCCTTGGTCTTACTAGAGGAATCATTTTTAAAGGGAAAGAAAATTTTCATGTTGGAACCCAGAAGATTGGCCGCTAAATCCATTGCTCAAAGATTGGCGGAGTTGTTGGGAGAAAATGTAGGAGAAACCGTTGGATACAGGATAAGATTTGAAAACAAGATCAGTGCCCAAACCCGCTTAGAGGTATTGACAGAAGGCATTCTTACCCGAATGCTTCATCATGACAATGCACTGGAAGAGGTAGGACTGGTTATTTTTGATGAATTCCACGAAAGAAATTTACATGCAGACCTGGCCTTGGCTTTATGCAGGGAATCACAAAAGATTTTAAGGCCCGATCTTAAGATCATGGTCATGTCTGCTACTTTAGATATGCCGGAACTGGCTGCAATTTTAAAGGCCCCTTCTATATTCAGTGAAGGAAGATCATACCCGGTACATATTATTAATACCGAAGATTATGACCCCTATTTCATGCCGGAATCTGTTTCAAAAACAGTTCTGTTAGCAGCAGATACCCATCAAGGCGATATATTGGTTTTTTTGCCAGGGCAAGCAGAAATCAAAAAAACAGAGGCTATATTGAAGAAAAAACTTCCAGATTTTTCCATTCATCCCTTATATGGGCTTCTATCTCCCCTTGCCCAACAACAGGCCATAACGCCAAACAGAAAAGGTAAAAGAAAAATTGTTCTGGCCACATCCATCGCGGAAACCAGTCTGACCATTGAGGGTATAAGTGTGGTGGTTGATTCTGGATTTGGACGAATTTCCAAATTCAATCCAAAAACCGGATTAAGCCGCTTGGAAACTGTAAGAATCTCCAAAGATTCTGCTGACCAAAGAGCTGGTAGGGCCGGAAGATTGGGACCGGGAACCTGCTATAGGATGTGGTCAAAAGCCACACAGCAGAAAATGGATGAATTCAGGGTACCGGAAATATTGGAAGCAGACCTTGCTTCTTTATCCCTTGACCTGGTCCAATGGGGCATCAATGAAATCAATGAGATGGACTGGTTGACACCTCCTCCATTAGGTGCTTTGGCAAAGGCTTATGATCTACTGAAACAGATCCATGCAATAGAAAATGGAAAAATAACTCTTCATGGTAAAAGAATCCATCAAGTGCCTGCCCATCCAAGGATTGCCCATATGTTGGTGAAAGCGGAAGAGCTGGGTAACATTGCACTGGCCACAGATATTGCTGCCATTTTGGAGGAAAGAGATCCTTTGGGACCTGAATCGGGAGTTGATATCAATCTCAGAATAGAAGCGTTAAGAAGGGCGAGAAGAGAAAACTTATCAATCAAAGGAATCAATAAATTAGAAAAAATTGCCCAACAGTATAGGAAACAGTTTCAAATTCCAATAGATAACGGAATTGTTGATCCCTACGAAACAGGTCTCTTGATCGCATTCGCTTTCCCTGAAAGAATTGCCTCAGCGAAACCCGGTAATAATGCACAATTCCAACTGGCTAATGGCAAAATAGCCATGATGGGTCATAAGGACGATCTGGCCCACGAACCTTGGCTGGCAGTTTCACATATTGATGCAAGAGAAGGTATAGGGAAAATATTCATGGCTTCCCCCATCAATCCCAAAGACCTTTTGCCTTTGGTTAAGGAAAATAGAATCGTTAGGTGGGACATCAAAAAAGGTGGCATGATTGCTGTCAAAAATTTGGTAATTGGCGGTATCATCCTTAAATCAACTCCTTTGGAAAACCTTTCAGAAAAGGAAAAAACAGAGGCTATTTGTCAAGGGATCAAAGAAAATGGCATGCAACTTTTGGATTTTTCTGAGGAAGTCATGCAATTGATTTACAGGATAAATTCATTAAGAATTTGGAACCCTGATCAACATTGGCCGGACTGGAGTCCGGAATCCCTGCTTAAAAACATCCATCAATGGCTCCTTCCCTATCTCGTCGACATTAAGAAAAATGAGGAGTTAAAGAAATTAAAGCTTCATGAAATCTTAATGCATACACTGGATTTTGAAAAGCAAATAGCCTTAGAAGAATTCGCTCCTGATAAAATAAAAGTTCCAAGTGGTAGCAGCATAAAAATAAGCTACCAAAAAGATGGGGCACCTCCGATATTATCAGTCAGATTGCAGGAACTTTTTGGAATGTTGGAAACTCCAAAGATTAACCATGGTAAAACAGCCCTTCTTCTCCACCTTTTATCCCCTGGTTTTAAACCAGTTCAAGTTACCACAGATCTCATGAGCTTTTGGTCCACCACTTATCAGGAAGTAAAAAAAGAATTGAAAAGAAGATACCCCAAACATTCTTGGCCAGACAATCCCTTCGAAGCTAAGGCAATCAGAGGAGTTAAAAAAAAGTGAATTGCATTTTTTACTAATCATCTTCCTGATTTTTGCAAAAATCAATAATTGCTGACCTATAAATTCTATCCTATTGTGAAAAAAGCAAATTATTAAGAATTTTTAAGTGTTTTTAACAAAATTTAATTTTAAATTAAAAAAAATCACAAAATTAAATACAATAAAAGGTTATTTTTATTTATCTTAACGAAAGAGATAACCCATTTGAATCTAAATCATTATATATGAAAATTTTTATATCCGGCGCCTCAGGATACCTAGGGCAAAAGCTTGCCTGGAAGCTGGCGGATTCCGATAATAAAATCAGTGTTTTGATAAGAAACCCCAAAAAATTCAGCTATTTAAATCACCCCAACATTACCATTTTCCAAGGCGATGTCATGAAATTAGATGATATAAGGAGGGCGATCTTAGATTGTGAGCATGTTTATCATTTGGCTGCATTGGTGAATGAATGGTCAGTACATCCTAATGAAATTTTAAAAACAAATGTTGAGGGTACAAAAAATATGCTTCAAGTGGCTGAAGATGTGGGGGTCGAAAAATTCATCCAAATCAGTGCTTCTTGCGCAATTGGTCCTTCTTTGGTCAAGGAAAACAAAGAATCTACCCCAAGATGGTCTAGCTTCAATAGTACCTATGAAATTTCAAAATTTCTTGCTGACAAGGAAGTATTACAGCGCATTGCCACTGGATTTCCAGGTCTGATTGTTTATCCCACCAGGGTATTTGGACCTGGTGTCCATTCAGAAGGCGCCTTGGTCAACCGAATAATCGGCCAGTTTCTTAAAAACAAAGTTGCTTTTGTTCCTCAAGAACATCCATTCATAAATAATTATGCATTTATTGATGACGTGGTCAATGGAATCATAAAATCAGGTATATCTGGTAAAATAGGTGAAAAATATATTTTGGGTGGCGAAAATATTCAGTTGCAGGAATTGTTCAGAACAATTAAAAAAATCAATAAAAATTCAGGATGGATCTTTAAAGTTCCTATGTCCGCCTTACAGGCCTATTCCTGGACAGCAAAACAAACCATAGGATATTTTGATAAGGATAAGGTCGCTACTCCTGATATGATAAACAACCTAAAACAGAATTTTGAATTCAATTCAACAAAAGCCAGCAAGGAATTAAACTACCAAATCACCCCTTTTGATCTCGCGATGGAAAAAACCATAAGTGCCATATTAAACAAACCTGTATTATGAATAAAGTAGCACTTATCACCGGAGCCAGTGATGGCTTAGGCAAAGCGATGGCCATTTCATGTGCAAAAAAAGAAATGGACTTATTGCTGGTTGCCTTACCGGAAACAGGTTTACCGGAATTGGCAGAATTCATTGAAGGCAGTTTTGAAGTAAGAACCCATTATCTTGAATTGGATCTTACCGAAATGGAAAACTGTCAATTTTTGATCAATTATGTAATTGAAAAGGAACTCCCTGTTTCATTTTTAATAAATAATGCAGGAATTGGAGGCTCAGTTGGATTTGTTGAGGAGAATTTCGCACTCTTTGATAAGATGATTTTATTGAATGTCAGGGCATTAACTTTTATTACCCATGGACTCATCCCAATTTTGGAAAAGCAGGAAAAATCATACATTTTGAACGTGAGCAGCATGATTATCCATTTTGAAGGGCCTTTTAAACAGGTATACGGTGCTACAAAATCCTACATTTATTTTTTTTCCAAGTGTTTGGATTATGAATTGGTCGGCAAAAATATTCAGGTTTCCATACTTTGTCCAGCTGGGGTCAACAGCAACATCAAAATGCGTCTATTGCACAATAACTGCAGCAGTTTTCAAAAACTAACTATCCTTTCCCCAGAGGAGGTAGCGGATTATGCCTTAGAAAAATGTCTGGCAGGAAAAAGAGAAATTATTCCCGGAAAGTTTATCAGATTCCTGTTTTTTATATCCAAATTAATGCCCAATTCTTTAAGAAGATACTTAACGCTGATTAACAATAAAAATCTCATAAAAAGCAATAAAATAATAAAAGAACCTGAACCTGCAATGGAATCAAATGTTGAGGTGCTCTAAATAGTCCATAAGGTTGATAAAACTGGCCAAAGTAAATGGGGTCACCTGCTTTTCATTCAGCATATCCAAATATTTTTTTTTGATCTTGGGATATTCTGAAGGATTGAAAAGCATACAAAGGGTAATACCCCTTGCGGATCTATAGGTATAATTCTGGGTAAGTATGAGCTTTTTGGGATCTTCGTTAAAAAATTTCTCCAGGTTTTTGCCATTGGAATAGGTATCCAAAAATCTAAATCCCTTTTTTACCAGGAAATTTTCAAGCGTTTTAATCACCCCATTGACTTCCAAATCATTTTCCGCTAAAAATCTTCTAGGTAATTCAGAATCTATCCTATCAAGAGTTTCCACCAAAGTGATACTTCTTTCTTTGTAATCCCCCAATGAAGGTAAAAAACGGTGAACGATGTTCTCCACTTTATCCAATCTTACCCCCAAATGATATTCAAGATAAGCACCTTCGTCATGCTGGGTATAGTGCAGAAAAATCATTTGTTTTCCCTTTGGAATATCTTTTACAAAGTGCAGTGACTTTTTATCCAATTTGAATCCAAAATCAGCCAGAAAATCCTCATGTAACAAAATGACATCTTTTATTTTCATAGAACTGCTTGAATTTTATGGTTCCCGAATAACTTATTCTTCATTGAGTAATTCCTTTATTTCATTGAGGATTTGTTCAACTTCCGCTTTTTTGATTTCAAAATCATCAGAATTCGGATTGACATTGTTTTTAAAATGATTCCAGTGTTTTTCGGCTTTTTTTAATACCCTTGGGGTAATTTCGAATTCAACACTATCAAGATAATCTTTTGCCAACAGAGATGCTTTGAAATTTCCAAAAAGGTAAATCCTTAAAATATCAACAAAACTTTCAGTTAAATCAAAACCTTCCAGCATTTGAACCAATCCCCCGTTTCTATTTTGGTTTTTTTTATCATGGATCACTTCAAAAAGTGGCTTCAGTGCCATTTGATTGTTTTCCATCTTGCTTAAAGCCCTAGCTGCCAAATAGGCCTCATCCATATCCTCAGATTTCAAAACCTCCAACAGGGCCAGTAGTACTTCTTCAGTTCCCAATGCTGCTAGTTTATCTGCAAAAAGATAAGCTTCTCCTTCTTCCTTGTTACACATTTTTTGGATCAGGTCTTGAATAGTTGATGTCATGGCCGGAGTATGTTCTTATATTGTATAAAAATAAGAACTAAAAAAGGATTTAACTATAGCGTTTGATGAATCAGAGATTATTTGATGATGATTGGATATTAGGTTTTTTCAGATTTCTCCAAAATAATGATCTGTCAATGGAGTATTTTAGGAAAAAAAGAAAAATAATCTACTATGGAGCTGAACATCAAAAATTACTGTCAATCAGAATTTCCACCAAATTGATGTTTTCTGAGGAAAAAAGAAACCTGGAAATTCAGGACTTTGTCAATTATGTGCTTATTTTGATCAAAGCAGGTATGGCATCAGTAGCGTTTTTCGAAAACGGTACCTTATCAGACCATAAAGTGTTCCGCGCCTATATGGTCCGTAAAAAACAAGGAAAAAGTCAGCTCAAGTACCTCAAAACCAAAGGAAAATCCAGGGCAGGTTCCAGGGTAAGGTTGGCTGAATCAGAGGTATTTTTTACCTCCATCAACGAAAGGACAAGTACTTACTTTAAAAATTACCGGGTGGATCTTATTGGACTAAGCTGTTCTGACACCCTCCTGCCTTATTTGTACAACAATTCAATGCCGAGTCCATTTGAGAAAAAAGACAGCAGAATTTTTAAAATTCCTAAGCACATTGCCTCTCCCAAATTAGAGAATTTAAAATCAGTTGATCACATTTTAAAAATGAATGAAATTGACTTGGAACCGGAAGGTACCTACCTATTTAAAAACTTTATTGCCTCTTTTCAAAAAAAATCAACAGAAGATCAGGAAGATGGGAATTGGTAAACTAAACAAATTGGTATAATTCTTGAATTGTTTGTTCAATTCATTTTAATATCATGAAACGAAACCAAATTTTTATTATACAGGTAATCCTATTTGTTTCTTTGAGCAACTTTTCATTTGCACAAAAATATGCTACTGCACTGGGAGTTCGATTGGGGAATAATGATTACAGTAGAATGGTTGGGATCACTGCCCAACACAGGATTATGCAGCAACTTACTCTGGAAGGGATTGTACAAAGTGATTTCAACAGAAACACCACTTTCCACTTGCTTATGAAAAGACATAGGCCAATTATTTCAAAAAGGTTCAATTATTTTTATGGAGGAGGGTTTTCTGCAGGAAAAGAAGAAAGCTATGTGAAGCAGGATGCCAATAATGAAATCATGCATACCTATGGCAATTCTACCATGGGAGTCGACCTGATTGGTGGGATAGAGATGACATTTGCAGGGGCAGTAATTTCCTTGGACTATAAACCAAACATCAATATTTCTGGAAGAGAGGAATTTTACAGGGGTCAGATTGGTATTTCTGCAAGAATGGTCCTGGACAAAGGAAAAAGACAGGATAAAAAGTGGAGAAAAAAAAATAGGGAAAAAAGAAGGACAAACCGGGAACCTTTCGGGGCCAGGATTAAAAATACTTTTGGGTCAATGGGAAAATAAATACCGTATTTTTTCCACTGGAGTAAAAAATAATCATAATAAAGGGATTTTGGGCTAAATTATTCCTTGAAGAATATAAACTTGAATTATGAAAAAGCTCAATTATCCTTTATTGTTGCTGTTCCTGTTTTTTTTAGGCCATGTCCATGCCCAGGAAAAAACCATTTTGGAACAGCTTGAAGAAATTGCCATTATCGACCAGAAGGTGATGATGCCTATGCGGGATGGCGTTAGACTTGCAACTGACATATACAGGCCCAAATCTGATAAGCCTGTACCCATCATTTTTTCAAAAACACCCTACAATTTCAATTCTTACAGGGATGGGGAACTGGTTACCCGAACCCTCCAAACAGCTTTGGAGGCTGTAAAGAGAGGCTATGCCTATGTAGTCCAAAATGAACGGGGAAGATTTTTCTCGGAAGGAGAATGGGATATTCTAGGTGTTCCCATTACGGATGGATATGATGCCTTTACCTGGATGGCAGCTCAATCCTGGAGCAATGGCAAAATCGGAACTATTGGTTGTTCCTCTACTGCTGAATGGCAAATGGCGGTGGCTTCACTCAATCATCCTGCGCATACCGCATTGATCCCCCAGGGATTTGGTGCAGGAGTTGGAAGAATAGGAAATTATTATGAACAGGGCAACTGGTACCGGGGTGGTGCAGGCCAGATGCTATTCACAGCCTGGCTTTATGGCACACAGCATGACCCTTTGGCACCCAAACTTCCCGAAGGCATTGATCAAAAAGATTTGTTGAGATTACAAAGATTTTATGATATGGCTCCAAGGTATCCCAGGGTAGATTGGTCAGAAGGTTTGAGTCATTTGCCGGTTCAGGATATTATTAAAAATGTGAACGGACCTCAGGGAATCTACGAGGAAATGATAACCAGAAAACCCAACGATCCAAAATGGTACGAGGGAGGCTTGTTCCATGATGATATGGAGTTTGAAAAACCGAGTTTCTGGTTTGTATCTTGGTATGATGTCTCCTCAAGTCCCAATCTTGCATTGTTTAATCATGTGAGAGAAAATGCCAAGGACCCTAAAATTAGGGATAACCAATATTTAGTAATTGCCCCTACCCTTCATTGTGCTTTCACAAGAGCTACTGAAAATACAGTGGTAGGCGAAAGAAGTATGGGAGATGCCCGATTGCCTTATAACGACATGACCTACGGATGGTTTGACTACTGGTTGAAAGGTGAAGATAACGGCATGAAAGAAAGCATGCCAAGGGTTAGGTATTTTACTATGGGTTCCAATCAATGGCAGACTTCGGATACTTGGCCTCCAAAAGAAGCCCAAATGGTGACCTATTACCTGGACAGTAAAGGAAAAGCCAATAGCAGGTTGGGAGATGGAAAATTATCCACAAAAAAACCTGGGAAAGATAACCCTGATACCTTCCAATATGACCCCTTGGATCCCGTTAACTCTTATGGAGGAAATGTCTGTTGTACAGGCAATGCCGTCCAGGGAGGATCATTCGATCAGCAGGAAATGGAACTGAGGGAAGATATCCTGGTATATACATCAGAACCACTTGAAAATGGAATCGAGGTCAGTGGTTTTATCCAAGCAAAACTTTATTTGTCCTCTGATGTGAAAGATACAGACCTGACCATCAAACTGATCGATGTTTATCCGGACGGGAGAGCATATAACCTGGACGAAACCATACAAAGGGTAAGATATAGGGAAGGATATGAAAAAGAGGTTTTTATGGAAGATGGAAAAATTTATGAAATCAATATGACTCCAATGTCCACTTCCAATTATTTCGAAAAGGGCCATAGAATAAGGATTGAAGTATCCAGTTCCAACTTTCCAAGATTTGATAGAAATATGAATACCGGTGGAAACAATTATGATGAAACTGAGGGTATTGTGGCCACCAATAACATTCATCATTCCAGCAAATTTCCAAGCAGCATCAGCTTGCCAATAGTGCGAAAATAAGAATCCTTAAAAGCATAACTGATCCATCATACCACAAAGGATCAGTTATGCTTTTTTTAAAGTATTTTAAAGGGAAAGAAGGTTTATTTTTAGTGGATGATGAAAAACAACATGGTAGCAGCCATGGTATAACCGACTAAAAAAGAAAAGAAAATAGGGGTACTCAAAGAAAATTTAAGATAGTCTGGAACGTTTTTGTGATGATTGAAATGACTTATTTTTTTAAAATATTTTTCGGGAAAAATGGATAATACCAAAAGTCCATAAAAAAGCGTAAGTAACACTAAGGAAAAGAAGGTTTCCATATCAGTTATTTGTTGCCTAAATATACTAAAACGCCTTTTATTATCCTTATATAAATTATCAAATTTTTAATTTAATATTACCGAAGTGTTATTGAATTACTTTTGGGATAGATTTGTGGACTCCCTTAATACCAAATTGGTTTTTAGTTCTACGGTTTCATGGCTGGAAACATCCTGGTTTTGAATTTTTTCAATCAGCATTTCGGCAGCCTTCTCACCTATTTGGTAACCATGTTGATCCACAGAACTAAGACTTGGATTCACTATTTCTGCCAATTTCCAATTACTGAATCCCATGATGCCAACTTCCTGAGGGATTTTTATTCCGGCTTCCTTTAGATAATTAATCGCACCCAGGGCCACCAAATCAGTGATACAAAAAATTGCGTTAGGAGGATTTTGGCTTTCCATCAGCGCTTTTGCAAAATCGTAGCCTTCCTGTTCGTTGATGAGTTTACATTCTTTGACCCAGTCCTCATGGAATTCTTTATGAAAATCCTTCAAAGCCTTTTCATAACCCAGAGCTCTTTCCATTGCATTTTTCACTTCCCTGCGTCCTCTCAAATGGGCTATTTTATCATAACCGGTTTCAATTAAATGTTTGACTGCCTGGTATGCTCCTTCAAAATCATCCACAATGACTTTTGGGGTTTGGAGCTGATCGGTTATTTTATCAAATTGAATAACCGGTTTACCTTCATGGATGAATTCCAATATGTGGTTCCCTTCTACCGTCTCATTGGATATGGAAATCAAAAGCCCATCCACACTACTTGCCAACATGGTCCTACATGCTGTTATCTCATCCTGTAAAACATCGTTGGACTGACTCACTAAAACACTGTAGCCCATCTTTTTGGCTGCATCAATTGCACCGGAAATAACCGTGGAAAAAAAATGATGCACCAGTTCAGGAACGATCAATCCAATGGTAAATGTCCTGCTCTTTCTAAAATTTATTGCTAAAGCATTAGGAACATAGTTGTGCTTTTCAGCATATTCTTTCACTGTTCTGATCGTTTCATCGGAAATATCCGGGTGTGCCTTCAATGCCCGCGAAGCGGTAGAAACGGAAATATTAAGTGCCCTTGCAATATCCTTTAGTGTAAGCTTTTTATTCTCTGCCATCAGCTAAATTTATTAACTAATATTACTTGGAATTGATTTAAATTCCAAGCAATTAAATTCGGGATAAAACAAACATTCCCGCTTGAAAAACAAAGTGCATTCAAGCGGGAATTAATAAGAAAAATTTTTCGGTTTAATTATTTCTCAATATACATTTCCACCCTTCTATTAAGTTCCCTTCCTTCTTCGGTGGAATTGTCTGCAATTGGCCTTGTACCTCCCCAGCCTGAAATTCTAATTCGCTCAAATCCAATTCCCTTCACGGTCAGATAGGCCCTGATTTTTGAGGCTCTTTTTAAAGATAAATCCTTATTCAGACCCGGATCTCCCGCATTATCCGTATGGCCCTCCAATCTAATTTTGATTTTTTCATTTTCCATCATGAAGTGCACCAATTGATCCAAAACCTGAATGGACATTGCATCTTCAAATTCAGCTGTTCCCTTTGCAAATTGGATGTTTTTTAACACCAAACTAGCCCCTGAAACTGCAGGTATCAAATAAAGGGTATTGTCTTTCAAAGAATTCCAATCATCCACAGAAAGGGTTGCCGGGATGTAACCCTTTGCAGAAATCAATATATTGTTCCAATCCCATTTTTCCCATTCTTCCTGCATTTCTTGTTGATCAGATAACTCCTTAGTAATGGAACCCGCATTGGTTATAGTAATTTTATAAGGTACAGCTTTTTTCGATTTGACATCAAGAATTTGAATATGGCTCAATTCAGAATCTCTTTCAGGTTTTTTTACCATTGAGGCAATCGGCATTACTACTGGTTCTTCCAGTTTTTCAGGTTCCGATTTGGCAATGGGATTGACTGCTTCAACAGGCTTTTCTAGTAAAATCTTTTCTTCAACAACTTTTTGCTCTGCTTCTATTTTAACTGCTTCAGCTTGGGTTTTGAGGGAATCCAATCCGACTGTTTGTTCTTGAGCCAATGTCTGATTACCTTCTTCTTTTATTTCATCTTCAAGAACGGCAGCTTGTTCTTTCATAATTTCCTCATCAGCCACTTTCACCAAAGCACTATCGTATAGCGGCTTGTGCTCCTTTATTTCATCTTCCTGAAAGAGTACTATTTCTTCCGCCTCGTCTATCAAAACCTCCTCAGGTTGATATCCCAACAACATGAAATCCCCCATTCCTTCTGAGTTGATAGTGGTAGAAAATATGGCCAGATTTTCTTCCTTGAAAATATTGGCAAAACCCAACTCTGATCCAATGCTGTTGGCACTGGCAAGTGGCCTTGGATTGGACCACCTTTCCCAAGAATCATCGAGTCTTCTGGAAAAGAAAATATTTTTACCGCTCTTATCGACAGAGGCATTGGAAGAAAAATATAAGATTTTTTGATCTTCAGATAAAAAAGGAGTTTGTTCTTGGGCAAAAGAATTGATCGTATTTCCAATATTTTTAGGGGATGACCATATTCCCTCTGATTTCTTGAAACTTACATAAATATCTTCATTTCCATAAGATCCAAAGGTTTTTATGGACATGATGATCACATTTCCATCATAAGACAACCTGCCACTGAAATGGGTGGAACTGTTAATGAAATTCCCCAAGTCCAATTGTCTTACATAATTCCAGCTTTTCCCAAATTTAGAATATTGATGGATACCCTGCTTTCTTCCATCTCCACTGTGATACACTAAAATCGTGATGGGGTCAGGAAATCCAACGACCACATCATTTCCCGGTGTTGAAAGTTCCTTTAATTGAATGGGCTTGTTCCATTGGCCTTTTTGGTTTTTGGAACTCATCCATATATCACCATAGTCAGCTGGACCTCCTGTGTTTTGTGGATGGAAACCCACTGAGAAAAAAATTTCCCCATTAGGGGACATTACCGCATGCTGCTCATCAAAAGGTGAATTAAGAGCATTCATGGGTGAAATTTGTTGTTGACCTTTTGTCGAAAGGAAAACACAAAAAGCAAGCAGGTAGGTACTGCTTGCTTTGAAAATTAACATTTTAAGTTTTAATTCCATTGTTCTTATTGATCCAATACGATGGCAAACACAAGTGGTGCCACAATGGTCGCATCGGATTCAATGATATATTTTGGGGTATCCAATCCTAACTTACCCCAAGTGATTTTTTCATTTGGTACAGCACCGGAATAGGAACCATAGGAAGTTGTAGAGTCAGATATCTGACAGAAATAACCCCATAATGGCACATTGTCCCGCTGCAGGTCCTGATGCAACATAGGTACCACGCAAATAGGGAAGTCACCGGCAATTCCTCCTCCTATCTGGAAGAAACCTACAGTACTGTCATCAGTTGCATTTTTGGTATACCATTCCGCAAGGAACATCATATACTCAATACCGCTTCGAACAGTATGTACGTTTTTAACGTCGCCTGAAATTACGTGACCTGCATACATGTTTCCCAATGTGGAATCTTCCCATCCAGGTACGATTATTGGAAGATTTTTCTTGGCAGCCTCCAATAACCATGAATTTTTAGGGTCTATCTGAAAAGAATCATCCAATTTACCGGAAAGTAGGATTTTGTAGAAAAATTCATGAGGGAAGTAGCTTTCTCCAGCTTTATCTGCCTTCATCCATTCCTCCAAAATCACATTTTCAATTCTCCTCATCGCCTCCATCTCGGGAATACAGGTATCAGTTACCCTATTCATATGACGATCTAGCAAATCTTGTTCCTCTTCTGGCGAAAGGTCCCTATAATTTGGAATTCTTTCATAATAATTATGGGCAACAAGATTAAAAACATCTTCTTCGAGGTTCGCACCGGTGCATGAAATGATCTGAACCTTATCCTGTCTGATCATTTCAGCCAATGAAATACCCAGTTCAGCAGTAGACATGGCTCCTGCCAGAGTAATCATCATTTTCCCGTTATTGTCCAAATGTTTTTTATAACCTTCAGCAGCATCAATAAGGGCAGCAGCATTAAAATGTCTGTAATGATGTTTTAAAAATTCGGTGATTTTCATGGATCCTGTTTTTAATGTGGAGGTGCAAAAGTACCAATTTATATTACATGAAAAAAGCCCTGAGCAAACAGGGCTTTTCTTTTATATGCCAATGAATAGTTGGATCATTTTTTTACTTCCTGGGCTTCAGCATATTTTTTATTCAACCCGGCTATGACATCGTCAGTAATGTCCAAAGCCTTCTTGGAATACCAAACAGCACCACCTCTTGTATAGGATAAAATAAGCTCAAGATCATTTTGTTCTGCGTATTCAGTCAGATATTCCTGAACTTTATCATACACTTCACTGTAAAGTTTGGCTTCATCTGCTGAAAGTTCCTGCATCAGGTTATCCCTGTAGGTCATCAAATTCCTTTCCTTTTTGACCAACTCCTCTTGCTTTGCTCTCTGCTGATTGATGGTCATGGATCCAGCTGTCTGTTCAAAGTTGGCAACTTCCTGCTCAAAACCTTTGGCCCTACTGCCAAGTTCACTTTCAAACTTCTTTCCTTTTTCGGTAATCTCCTCTGATTTTGCTTTGAAAAAATCAAATTTTGAAATCACGGAATCTGTCAGCACATACGCGATTTTAAGTTCAGTTATACCGGCTTCAGATGTTTTTTCAGCCTCTTGGGAAGCATTTTCCGACTGACCTTTTTGGTTACATGATGAGAAGGTTAAAGCCGCAAGGCCTAAAAAACCAAATACTTTAATTAATTTTTTCACGATTCTTGACTTATTTTTCAACTAGGCGCAAATATAAACAAAGAATCGAAATCACAAATCCAAAGTACCTATCCAATTGTTAAATTCCGTTAAGTCCTCTTTTTTGAATTATCCATTTGAGACTTGAAAACCACCGCCTGGACAAAAAGTGATAATCCTGCAAAAAAAACTGCAAGGGCCAAAGTCCCAAGACCAAACCAATCAAAAAAATCGGAACCTGATATTTTTAAACCTCCGGCCTCCCCCAATAATGAAAGACCAAACCCCATTAGCAGGATCCCGCCTACTGCGTAGGTCAACCATTTTCTTTTTAAACTTTTTTCCATAACCTAAAAGAATATTTCCTGTGCCAATCTATATGTATTTGCGTGGGCTTCTACAATTTGGCTGATTTTTTCCGAATATCCTCCACCCATGCAGCACATTATGGGTATCTGATGCCTTTTTGCGGAAAGAATAACCTTTTTATCTCTTTCTTTACATCCCTGAATACTCAATCCTAATCTACCCAGTTTATCTGAAGCTAAGACATCAACCCCTGATTGGTAAATAATAAATTCAGGCTCAAACCTATCTATCAAGGGCTCCAGATTATCTTCCAGTAGTTTCAGGTAGGAATTGTCATCAATACGGTCAGGAAGGCCTAAATCCAGATCTGACTTTTCTTTTTGCATGGGATAGTTTCCTGCTCCGTGCATGCTGAAAGTAAATACCCTTTCTTCATATTGGAAAATTTCGGCTGTTCCGTTCCCTTGGTGCACATCAAGGTCGACTACAAGGATTTTCTTGGCCAATCGGTTATCCAATAAATAATTGGCAGTAATGGCGATGTCATTCAATAGACAAAATCCCTCTCCCCTGTCAGAAAATGCATGGTGGGTACCGCCTGCGATATTCATGGCAATTCCAAATTCCAAAGCAAAAAGTGCTGCCTGTACTGATCCCTGCATGATATGTATTTCTCTTTGGACCAATCCCTCACTGAGGGGAAAGCCGGTTTTCCTGATTTCAGATTTACTCAGAGAAAGGGATTTCAGTTTTTCAACATAATAACTCTTGTGGGTATTTAGGATCCATTGGTCATCCAACAAATCAGGACTGAAAAAGTTGTCTCCCTGAACCGTTCCCTCATAAAGTAACTGTTCGGGTAAAATATTATATTTTTCCATCGGAAAGCGATGGCCTGCGGGTAGTGGATGACAATATAAAGGTGACCAGGCAATTTTTAACATGATAAAAAAAAGCTTGTTGGATTAACAAGCGACCGGGTATATTGTTGCGTGAAAAAACAAGAGATCAATCATCCACATCCTCCTCCTCAGATAGAAAGCTGTAGAGGGTCTCATCCAGTTTCAGGGTATCATCATTGAACTCTTTCACAAATTTGGTAATTACTTTTTCATCGATATATTCCACATTCAAAGCAGCATCCAACCCAATTCCATAATCATGGTTGGTATCTATGTCCACAAATTCCTGGACCTTAACTGTCTCATCTTCTTCAATATCCATAATGATTTCGGTTATGAACCATCCTATTTCTTCTTCCTCACTGCTAAGTGGTTTTAAATTGCCGTTTTCATCCTCTTCATATTTGATGCTATGGAAATTCGGAAACTTCTTGGCCGCTTCATGTTCAGCAAGTTCATATACTTCAGAAGCATGATGAAGTCTTAAGGTATAAAGTGCCGCATCATAAATCACTTCCTTACCTTCATACATTCCCACAAAATAAAAATTCACAAATTCGTCGGAATTTTCATCTCCCGGAACAATTTTAAACGTTTTTCCAGCAGCCCTTAACTCATTTTTAAGTGCTTCTATTTTTTCAGGTATAAAACCTTCATTTGGATATTTCATAAGAAAAGTTTGGATTTATTAAAAGACAACATACAACACAATTGGTTAAATTAAAAGCATTTACTTAACGACACAGCCGATTTCAATTTAAGTATTTAATTTATAAGGTTTTAAGAATAAAAAAAAATGATTGAAATAAAAAAAGATGATGATTTTGTGAAAGACCTTTTGGGCCGAAAAGAAGGAGAAGATCTGGACTTTAAACAAAGTATCAATAAACCCTCACGGATAGCCAAAACCATGATTGCATTTGCCAATACCAAAGGCGGTCAAATTGCCGTAGGAATTTCAGACCAAAAGAAAATCACCGGTATTGACGGAGAAGAGGAAATCTATATGATTGAAAAGGCTAACAGAGAATATTGTTCCCCCCTTGTGGACCTTAATTTTGCGGTGTATGAAGTGGATTATTTGGACAATCAGGCTCTTGAAGAGGAACTGTACATTTTATTGATCACCATTCCAAAATCAAATAATGACCATTTTTTTAGGAATCATGATGGAACCTATACTAAATATATCAGGAAAAACGATCAGACAGTCCCTGTATAATAAAATCCTTATTTACCTCCCAATGATACCCCCAGTAAGGAATTGACCAATCCAAGAATTAAAGCAAACAACAAGGCCCACCAAAAACCATCTACAGAGAATCCTGGAATTATTTCTGCTGCTAACAATATTAAAATGGCATTGATAGCCAATAAAAAGAGCCCAAGGGTCAAAATAGTAATGGGAATGGTCAAAATAATCAACAAAGGTTTTACCGTTAGGTTGAGTAGGGCAATTAGCGCTGCAACAACAATTCCTGTCAGAAAATCAGCCACATGCACTCCGGGAAGAATGTATTGGGTAATAAATACGGCTATTCCTCCCAAAAGTAATTGTACAAGTATATTCATTGCATTTCCTGATTTGCTCATAGGAGTTATGTTTTTATGTTTCATATAAAGTTAGCCCGAAGAGGTTTTGATTCAAAACTCCTTTCCCAGTTTATTTTAATTAATTGTCCATAAAAGTGCCTGAAATTCTATATTCGGTATATTATTTTATAATTTAGACCCTATCTTTGTAAAAATTTAATTCGATTAAAAAGTGATTCTTATTATCTTCTTTCTGCTGCATTGGTATTTCTCCTTGTTTTGCCAGAGTTTCTTCCTTCACAGATATGCAGCCCATCAAATGTTTTATATGACTAAATTCTGGGAAAGGTTCTTCTATGTATTTACCTGGATCTGGCAGGGAAGTTCCTACCTTTCACCCCGGGCTTATGCCATTCTGCACAGAATGCATCATGCCTACAGTGATACCCCAAAGGATCCGCATAGTCCCCATCATACAGAAAATCTGTTTACCATGATGTGGAAAACTAAAAACATTTATAATGACTATTTCACTTTCAAATTAAAACCGGAGGATCGTTTCTCCAAAGACGTTCCTGATTGGAATAAATTCGATCGTTTTGCGGATTCCATGACCATCAGATTGGCCTGGGGTGTGATTTACGTTTTGATCTACGTACTTAGCATTTCTGTTTTTGAATTGCCTGGAACCCATTGGTGGATGTATTTTTTACTGCCAATTCATTTCCTGATGGGACCTGTACATGGTGCCATTGTGAATTGGAGTGGTCATAAATATGGTTATGCCAATTTTGACAATAATGACAAATCCAAAAACAGCCTTCTTTTGGATGTGTTGATGCTTGGAGAATTGTTCCAGAATAACCATCATAAATTACCCAACAGACCTAATTTTGCGGTTAAATGGTATGAGTTTGATCCCACCTATCCTATTGTCAAACTTTTACATGCCACAGGAATAATTAAATTAAGAACCAGCTGATCTCTTAAAATCATATTTAAAAAAGAGCCCTAATTACTTTGGGCTCTTTTTTTTGGGTAAAACTTAATTTTTAAAATAACTAATTTTATTGTTGTAATACTAATTTTTTAATACTAAATTTACAGTTGCCGATAAGAAGATTAGTTCCCAACGCTTGCAAAAGACAAACTAAATCGATAAGTTGTGAGTGAATTTAAACTTAAACACATTATGAGAGAACTTACAAGAGCAGAAGAATCCATCATGCAGATCTTGTGGGATATCGAGAAAGGTTTCGTCAAAGATATCCTCGAAAAAATGTCAGAGCCCAAGCCGGCTTACAATACGGTATCCACCATCGTCCGGATTCTGGAAAGAAAAGGTTTCGTCAGCCACAAGGCATACGGGAAGTCGCATGAATATTTCCCTATTATCACCAAAGACGAATACAGAAGTTTCTCGATCAAGAACCTTCTTTCAGGTTATTTCGGAAATTCATTTTCAAAGCTTGCCTCATTCTTTGCAAAGGACAAAAACTTGGATATGAAGGAAATAGAAAAAATCCTGAATGAGGTAAAAGGCGACGTTAAAAAATAGCCTATGGCTGTTTTCCTTGATTATATTTGGCAAAGCACCTTCTGTTTGCTGTTTTTCTTTGGAATACATTGGGTATTCTTAAGAAATGAAAAGGCTTTCACGATAACGAGGATCTATTTATTAATCACCCCATTACTCGCATTGCTTTTTCCCCTGATCAGCATACCTGTCAACTTTGATAAGCCTAATATATCATTAGATCAGACACAATTCTATCGGGCGTTGTCCTTGCAGGAAACGCCCGAAGACATTGTGGCCACCTTCGGACTACCGGAAATAACAGTCCAAAGCACCAAACTTCCCCTTCTTTGGGAAATAAAAGATTACCTTTTATTGGGTTATTTATTGATAACCTCTTTTTTGTTGATCCGGCTTTTTTGGTCATTTCTTCAGTTAAGGCTGATCAAAGAAAAAGGTTGGTACCAGACCTCTTATAATTTAAAGCATAGCTATTTTTTGATTCCTACTTTTGGTTTGGCTCCTATATTCTCCTTTTTTGATAAACTTTTCTGGGATGATACCCAAGCCTTAGATCCGGAAGAGAAGCAACAAATACTTCACCATGAAATAGAACATATCAGACAAAGACATACCTATGATGTAATTTATTATCAGATATTGAGCATTATTTTTTGGTTTAATCCTGCCATCCACCTGATGCGTTCTGCGCTGGTGGATTTACATGAATACCTGGCAGACGAACATGTATTGAAGAAATCCATCAATAAAGAAAATTATCCCAAACTGGTCGTCAAAATGGCCTTTAAGGGAATTGATCTTCCTATCGGCAACTATTTCATAAGATCAACAACCCTTAAACGTATCATCATGATGAAAAAATCCCCAAAAATCAACTGGGTTAAGACCTTAATGGTTATTCCTCTTTCCTTCATGCTTCTTGCCCTTGTATCTATGAAAACCCAACCAGGCATTGGATTATTTCACCAAATCACAACCAATGACCTAGAGGAAATCAAAAATAGATTGATTGCCTCCAATGACTCTTTAGAAGTTCATGTAAAAGTGAAAAAAATCCCAAATCCGGTACATTATGAATGGATTGGAGCACTTGAAAATGGTCAGTTAAAGGCGCAGATCGGCGAACTTCAATATGAATTCAGCGATATCAAATCAGATGCTGATTATATAAAGGTTAGAGGGCTAATCAATTCTTTAAGAAACACCTCTGTTCTCAGGAAAGAATATCCACAGGCTTTTAGCAAAAATGAAGTCAGCAAAATAGCCGAACCAGATGAAGGCATCTTGGCATGGAATAAGAGATTGCTAGGAAGCCTTCAAAAACCTGAAAAAGAATTGGAGCTTGGAATTGTAGGAATGATAGAAGTTGAATTCATCGTGGATAAAAATGGGCTTATCACCGATCCTGTTATCAAAACAAGCTTTGGAGGAGGCCTGGACCAACAGGTATTGGAAGCTTTAGCTAAGCCTGAATTCAAAAAATGGAATCCGGCCCTAAATGACGGTAATCCCGTCAATATGGTTTATTCTTTTTCGTTTGGGTTCTCACCAGAAAAAACTGTCGCTTATTCTGAAGCGCATACTTTCTTTGAAAGTTCTAACAAATCCGCTACAAAAAGCACGATTTCCTTCGGAGATAATGAAATATTTGATGTAGTGGAAAATGCTCCGGAATACAAAGGCGGGTTCGAAGCCTGGGCAAATTACCTCAAAGAAAATCTTTCCTATCCAGAAAGAGCGAAATCAAATAAGATTGAAGGAGTTGTTTACCTTGTTTTTGTAATCAATAAGGAAGGAAAGGTTGAAAGCCCTGAAATTTTACGAGGTGTCGGATATGGCCTGGATGAGGAAGCGTTAAGGGTAGTAAAAGAAAGCCCTGATTGGATCCCGGGAATGCAAAGAGGACAAGCAGTCAATGTTAGAATGCGGCTTCCTATCAATTTCAAAATTTCTGAAGAGGAAAAAAGTTCTAAGACGCTTTCCGGATATGTCAATACACCATCCCTTGAACGGCAAATATCAGAACCTTCCATCAGGCCTACAGAAGAATTTCAGGAGTTTATAAGAAAAACCATCAAATATCCCAATGACGATCGTGAAGCTGAGGTAAGTGGAAATGTGACAGCCGAAATTTTATTGAATAAAGAGGGTTTGATCCAACATGTGAATATAATAAGCAGTCCTTCCAGGTCTCTTCAGGAAGAAGTATTAAGGGTTTTGGAAAAAAACAAACAAAAATGGATTGTAGACGGTAACAAGGATGAATACCAAGTTGAACTTCCCATTCGCTTTGTATTGGCAGGAAAAGGGGAATCAAATCCAGTCAGACTTAAAAACGAAATTGTAGTAGTAGGCTACAATTCCCAACCAAAAGAGGGTATGGCGAAGTTTACTCCTTTAAAACAGGAAGGAATAAAAGATTTAAATGGGAGCATCATAAAGTCAATTACCAATGAACCCCTATATATCATCAATGGTGAAGTGAAGCCGGATTTAAAAAGCAATACACTGAATATTGATCCTGATCAAATTGAAAGCATACAGGTTTTCAGGGGAAAAGAAATGGAAGAGAAGTATGAATTATACGGAAACCGGGCAAAAAATGGGGTGATTTCTATTACCACGAAAGATTAGAATCCAAGCCTCCAACTTCAAAACCCAAAATCCAAAATCCAAAACCCAAAATCCAAAATCAAAAATCAAAATAAATAATTACTAATTAACCAATTACAAATTACCAATTCTCAAGGGATCTTACTCTCAGGAAGCTGATTCATTAAGCAAGAACCTTTGTGGAACTTTTTGTCTTTTGCGGGCTATATTTTTTATCCCACAAAGCCACAAAGATCAATCACAAATATTGGTGTGTCCTGAGAGGCTATATGGGGTCCATTTTATGCGCTCTCTGAGAGAAAAATTATTACCCGCAAAGAAATCCAAGGGTTTGAAATTAACAATTACAAATTGCCCATGGAATGGCTATTCCAAAAACTTTAGCCTTTCAAGAAGACCTTTTGTGTCCTTTTGTTCACTTTTGTGGTTCGAAAAAAACCCTTAATGAAAACCTTAATCCCTTAACTGAATGGTTATCACAATTTCGCCTTCAGAAACCACTACTTCATATTCAACTTCCCTTGGGATACACCTAATAGGTTGGCCATTCTGTACAACACCCTCGCCCCCACATTACCGTCCCATTCATCTCCCTCCGGACCTGGAGCGACTTCTACAAGGTCAAAACCAATGATCTTTTTTCCTGATTTGACTACCTGTTTCATCAAATAAAGGATCTGATCCATCTCAAATCCTCCGGCTACAGGTGTCCCGGAATGCGGACAAAGTTTTGGATCAAGTCCATCTATGTCAATCGTGATATAGACTTCAGAAGGCAATTGCTCTACAATATCATCGCAAATGATTTTCCATGCCTTTCCTTCAT
Source organism: Shivajiella indica (assembly GCF_042683085.1). Classification (NCBI taxonomy): domain Bacteria; kingdom Pseudomonadati; phylum Bacteroidota; class Cytophagia; order Cytophagales; family Cyclobacteriaceae; genus Shivajiella; species Shivajiella indica. Next base: position 749,589 of record NZ_JBHUIV010000010.1, read on the forward strand.
ACATTTCTTCTTTGATATCCTTATCATAAAAAGTTTGGATCCGGTTATTTTCTTTAGCCAAAATTGCCTCCTCCTGACAATAATCCCGGATTCCAACCTGAACCAACTTACTTACCTGCGGTAATTTTAATGCATTATAGGCAATTGAGGCATGTGAAAATTCAAAATTCTCATAGGATTTCCTCAAGTCAGCATGTGCGTCAATCTGCAGTATTCCAAAACTTTCGTATTGATCACTTAAAGCTTTCATTAAACCAAGAGGCGTACTATGATCTCCTCCTAAAAGGGCAACCAATTTTCCCTGATTCAGGTACTTTCTTGCCTGTTCATACACCCAATCGTTCAACTCTTTGGAAGCTTTGTTGATAATGTCCGGTACTGCAGCAAATCTTTCTGACAAATCATTGGGAGAGCCTGATTCCAACCATTCTATATAATTCCTGGACAAAATCCTATAACTATCGCTTTTATTAGCCAAATCTTCAGGGATTGGAAGCATATAAATTCCCATTTTCCAGGCATCATGGATGTCATCCTGGAATAAATCCACCTGGTAAGAAGCATTCAATACTGCTTCAGGCCCACGAGCTGTTCCTGGTGAATAAGAAACGGTAACTTCCCAAGGCACAGGTATGATTATGAGATCGGAGGTTTCCTCATTGAAAGGTAGTCCAAAAATTCCTCCTTTCGAGCTGACTCCGTTTGGGTCAAATTTTTCAATTAATCTATGCTTTAATGACATTTTATATTTGGGTTAATTCAAAATAAATCCTTTACATCTAGAACATATAATCCATTTCCTGTTCAAAGAAAGGCAAAAGGCTTTAGACTTTAAAATTATTGCAGGATTTCCACTAATGTGCCTGTATGCCTGCCTATTTCTTTCCAATTATTGACATGAATTTCAATTTTAGCCATCATTCCTGGCTGTAGATTGATAAATTCCTCTCCTGTCAGATAAGAAATTAAGGTAGAAATAGTTGGATTGTGTCCTACTACAAGTAAATTAAACACATCTCCTTCATTGATTTTATTGATAATGGTCAATACCTGATGGGGATCGGCCTCATATAATTCTCTTAAAAAATGAGTTTTTTTTACCAGTAGACTATGGGTAAGGATTTCGGTACTTTGTTTTGTCCTTTTGGCATTGCTGCTCAATATCAAATCAAACCTGATTTGATCCTTTTTTAGGAGAAGCGCAAGTCTGGAAATCTGGGTTTGTCCTCTGATAGTCAGTTCCCTGGAAATATCCCCTTCCGGTCCTGAACCGAATTCCGCTTCAGCATGCCTTAATAGAAACAACTTCATTTGTTTGGACATTCAATTTAAATAAGAATTGGACCTTTAACATACGAAATTATCACATGTAAGATTTGATGAATGGTATTTAAATTTGGATAGGAATTTTATGCCCTCTATTTTTAGGGTTTTATTTGGTTAGCTTCTGCGACCCTTTCTTTTAAAATGAACGAGTATGTCAAAAAATTTAGTCATCGTTGAGTCACCTGCCAAGGCAAAAACCATCGAGGGGTATTTGGGAAAAGATTATAAAGTCGCTTCAAGCTATGGCCACGTTCGTGACCTTCCCAAAGGAGATAAGGCAATTGATATCAATAATAGATTTAAACCCACTTACGAAGTAACTGCAGATAAAAAAGAAGTAATCAAGCAGTTAAAAGGTTTAGTGAAGGATGCCGATACCATTTTCCTGGCAAGTGATGATGACCGTGAAGGAGAAGCCATATCCTGGCATCTCAAGGAAGTTTTGAAGCTTAAAGATGAAAATACCAAAAGGATTGTTTTCAGGGAAATCACCAAAAATGCGATTACTAAAGCCATCCAAAACCCGAGAAATATTGACATAGACCTAGTTAATGCGCAGCAGGCCAGAAGAATTTTGGATAGATTGGTAGGTTTTGAACTATCTCCAATTCTTTGGAAAAAAATTAAAACAGGTTTATCTGCCGGAAGGGTTCAATCAGTGGCAGTCCGTCTCATTGTTGAAAGAGAAAGAGAAATTGAAAAATTCAATAGCAAATCCTCATACAAAATAACTGCTATTTTTGATGTAAAAGGAAAATCACTATCGGCAGAACTTCCCAAGAAATTTGAGACCCGTGAAGAAGCTGAAGCTTTTTTGAAAAAATGTCTGGGTGCTGATTTCAAAATTGAAAACCTCGAAACAAAGCCGGGTAAAAAATCCCCTGCGCCACCCTTTACCACATCGACATTACAGCAAGAGGCAAGCAGAAAGCTATATTTTTCAGTTGCCCAGACCATGTCTGTAGCCCAAAAGCTATATGAAGCAGGCAAAATAACCTATATGAGGACAGACAGTGTCAATCTTTCTGAGGATGCCATGCAGTCTGCCAAAAATGAAATCAATTCAGCTTACGGGCCTGATTTCCATCAGGCAAGAAAATTCACAACCAAAACAGAAGGAGCTCAGGAAGCCCATGAAGCCATTAGGCCAACAGATTTTTCAAAGCATGAAATTTCAGGGGACAGAAATGAGCAAAGATTGTATGAACTGATATGGAAAAGGGCCATTGCTTCCCAAATGGCCGATGCCAAACTGGAAAAAACCATTGCGACTATAGGGATATCCACCACTCCTGAAAAATTAGTTGCCAGTGGAGAAGTGATCAAATTTGAAGGATTCCTTAAAGTTTACCTGGAAAGTACAGATGATGAACCGGAAGATGAGGAAAGTGAAAATAAAGGATTGCTTCCACCATTGAATGTGGGACAGCTATTGGATCTTATTGAGATGAAGGGACGGGAAACCTTCAGCAGACCTGCCCCTAGGTATACAGAAGCTTCCTTGGTAAAAAAACTGGAAGAAATGGGAATAGGAAGACCCTCTACCTATGCACCTACTATTTCAACCATTCAAAAAAGGGACTATGTGGTCAAGGAATCCAAAGAGGGAACAGAGAGAAAATATGTCGAAATGAAGATTTCCAAGGGGCAGTATTCCAAAACAGAAAAAACGGAAATCACCGGTGCAGATAAAAACAAACTTTTTCCCACCAACATGGCAATGGTGGTCAATGATTTCCTGGTAGAGCATTTCCCCAATGTGATTGATTATTCCTTTACGGCCAAAGTGGAAAAAGAATTTGATGATATAGCTCATGGAGGGCAGGATTGGCAGGACATGATTGGCAACTTTTATGGTAAATTCCATAAAAGGGTTGAAGAAACAGCAAATGTAGCCAGGGCTGATGTCAACAGTTCAAGAGATCTTGGGATAGACCCCAAGTCAGGGAAAAATGTGATAGCCAGGTTGGGTAGATTTGGCCCCTTGGTTCAAATCGGAGACCAGGAGGATGAAGATAAACAGTTCGCAAGTATGAAAAAGGGACAGTTTATTGAAAATATCACTTTGGAAGAAGCCCTTGAACTATTCAAATTACCCAGGGATTTGGGCCTGTTTGAAGACAAAAAAATGGTAGTGGGTGTTGGAAAATTCGGTCCATACATCCGTCATGATAATAAATTTGTTTCCCTGAAAAAAGATCAGGATCCCTTAGGAATTACTGAGGAGGAGGCCATTCAGTTGATTTTGGAAAAAAGGGAAGCAGATGAAAAGAAACATATCAAGACCTTTGAAGAGAATCCAGAGATACAGATATTAAATGGAAGATGGGGTCCCTATATCAAGTTTGGCAAAGACAATTTTAAGATTCCAAAAGGAAAAGAAGCTGAAAGCTTAACTTATGATGAAACTTTAAAAATAATTGAAAGTCAACCAGTTAAAAAGACAGGAAGATTTACCAAGAAAAAAGTCTAATCAGGATTTTTGAAACCTTAACCTGTGTTTTGGTTGTCATTTTTTTTTAAGTTTAAAAGAAAAATTCTGACATGAAAAAACTGGTGGTGCTCACAGGAGCAGGTATCTCTGCTGAAAGCGGTATCAGTACATTCCGAGACAGTGGCGGATTATGGGAAGGGCATGATATCATGGAAGTAGCCTCTCCTGAAGGCTGGAGAAAAAACCGGGAATTGGTTCTGGACTTTTACAATAAAAGGCGCATGCAAGCGCTTACATGTTCTCCCAATGAAGCACACTTGGAACTGGCCCGTCTGGAAGAACATTTTGATGTCACCATTGTTACCCAAAATGTGGACAATCTTCATGAAAAGGCAGGGTCATCCAAAATTATCCATCTTCATGGGGAACTGTTCAAATCCCAAAGCACTTTAGACCCTTCTTTGGTATATGAAATGGAAGGTTGGGAATTAAAATTAGGGGATAAATGCCAAAAAGGAAGCCAGTTGAGGCCTTTTATCGTGTGGTTCGGGGAAATGGTACCTATGATGGAACCTGCCATAGAAGCAGCGATGGAGGCCGATATCTTTGCTGTAATCGGTACCTCTATGTTAGTTTATCCTGCAGCTGGATTGATCCAATACGCAAACAAAAGTATACCCAAATACATCGTTGATGTAAAAATCCCACAAACAGGTTATATTGAAAACCTAAAAAAAATCGAAGCTCCTGCTTCACTGGGAACAAAAAGCATGTCAGAAGAAATCAAAAAAATGTATGTCTAAAAAAATTGCTGTTATAGGGGTTGGACCATCTGGTATCACTGCTTTAAAAAATCTCTTGGATTTGGGTCTGAACGCCATAGCCTTTGACCGAAACCAGGATGTTGGAGGCAATTGGATCTTTTCAGAAAATGAGTCCCATTCCAGTGTATTTGATACTACCCATATTATCAGTTCCAAAACCCTTTCCCAATATGCCGATTTCACTTTTGATGATTTTGATCCCCAAACAGCCGATTATCCTTCCCATGACGAGCTAAGGAGGTATTTTCAGGCTTATGCCCATAAGTTCCATCTATACCAACACATTCGGTTCAATACCCTTGTCATCCACTGTGAAAGGGTAAATGATCAGGAATGGGTGGTTACCACAGAAACAGATGGGATTCAAAAAACAGAATCATTTACCGATCTGGTGGTCTGCAATGGTCACCATTGGAATCCCAGATGGCCCCAATACCCTGGTGATTATACAGGAGAATTCGTCCACTCCCATTCCTTCAAAAAAGCAGATCCTTTTAAAGACAAAAGGGTATTGGTGATCGGTGGAGGAAATTCTGCCTGCGATGTGGCTGTGGAAACCAGCCGTGTGAGCAAAATGACTGCCATTTCCTGGAGAAGGGGCTACCGTATCATTCCCAAATTTTTCTTTGGACAGCCCTCCGATAAAATCGGGGAAAAAAGTTCCTGGATTCCGCTCAAAATAAGAAGTTTCTTTTTTGACCTGCTCCTGAAAGTAATGGTCGGGGACAATAAATTGTATGGTTTAAGGCCGGTTGAAAATAAATTCGGGGAAATCCACCCTACCATCAATGATGAATTACTATATAAAATCAGACATGGAAAAGTAAAACCAAGAATGGATATAAATAGACTTTCCGGGAAAAAAGTAATATTTGAAGATGGTTTGGAAGAGGAATATGATGCCATTATAGCCTGTACCGGTTATTACCTCTCCCACCCTTTCTTTGATCAGGATTTGATTGATTACAGTAAAGGGCCAGTACCTTTGTACCTGAAAATGTTCCACCCTGAATATAAAAACCTTTACTTTATCGGGATGTTTCAGCCTTTGGGCTGTATTTGGCCTGGAGCGGAACTTCAGGCTAAAATCATGGCAAGAGAATTGGCAGGATTATGGCAAAGGCCGGAGAATATCAAAGAATTGTGTGAACTGGAAATCAAGAAGCCGCATTATAAACAGATCAATACGCCAAGACATACCATAACAGTTGATTTTCACAAATTTAAACGGGATCTGTTAAAACATCTTCCCAAAGATTACATTTCAAAGCATCCAAAAATCCAAAAAGTGGAAATATAAAAAAAGCCGGCAATCCGGCTTTTTTATTTACAATATCTATTTATTGCTTCCTCAGCATCTGCATAATTCAGTTTTACGGCGGCCCTCAGGTCATCACATCCTGATTTTTTCTTGTCCGTAGCAATTTTGAGCATGCCCCGATAATAATAGGCCATTCCAAAATTCTTATCCATTTTAATGGCAGCACTATATTCCTTATAAGCCTCATTGGTATTGCCTATCTGATGCAGGGCTCTTCCTTTCATGAAATAGGCCATTGCGGGTGCCCCGGGCACTTCCACGGCATAAGAAGCATATAACAGGGCATTATTATGCTTTTTCTGCTTTTGGTATACATTCGACAAGCTAAGCAAAACCTGGGTATTTTTGGAATCCTGCTCAAGAGCCAAAAGAAAATCCTTTTCTGCCTTTTCCAAATTACCCAATTCCTCATTTGCCCTTCCCCTATTGTATAGGGCTTTTACATTTTTGGGTTTAGAAGAAAGAAAATTATCGTAGGCTGCAATTGCCGCCTCATATTCTCCCTGACTGAATAAAACATCACCCTTATTTGAATTTCCATTGGAACAAGAAATCAAGAACATTATGCCTATAAGGGAGGCAAAACCCCAATTCAAAACTCTCATTATGCTTTTTAAATCTTATATATTAAACGGCAACATTATTCTCACGTAATGCATCGTTTAGGGAAGTTTTCAGGTCAGTGGATGCTTTCCTTTGGCCAATAATCAAAGCGCAGGGAACTTGGAATTCCCCGGCCGGAAACTTTTTGGTAAGTGACCCGGGAATGACTACTGAACGATCAGGAACATATCCTTTATATTCCTTAGGTTCTGAACCTGTTACATCTATAATTTTAGAACTAGCTGTTAAGGTTACTCCTGCACCGATAACCGCTTCTTTTCCAATTCTTACCCCTTCAACAATGATTGCCCTTGAACCGATAAATGCCCCATCTTCCACGATTACCGGAGATGCCTGAACAGGTTCCAGAACCCCTCCAATACCTACTCCCCCACTGAGATGGACATTTTTTCCTATCTGTGCACAAGAGCCAACTGTAGCCCATGTATCAACCATCGTGCCACTATCTACAAAAGCACCAATATTTACATAAGAAGGCATCATTACCACCCCACTGGCTAAGTAAGCCCCATATCTGGCGACAGCATGGGGAACTACCCTCACGCCCTGCTTGGCATAGTTGGTTTTCAAAGCCATCTTATCATGGAATTCAAATGGCCCCACCTCGATGGTGTGCATTTTCTGTATGGGAAAATAGAGGATTACTGCCTTCTTTACCCAGTCATTCACCTGCCATAAGCCATTTCCAAGTGGTTCGGCAACCCTCAAAGAACCCTGATCCAATTCGCTGATGACTGTCTTGATCGCAATTTCAACATCTTTTTCCTTTAATAATTCCCTGTTTTCCCAGGCTTTTTCAATAATTGATTTTAATAATTCCATATTTTTGATTGAATTCAATATTTTAACTTTTGATGTCACCTTACAAAATCCTGATAGCTTCTGTACTTAAACCACTGAAGGATGCAAGAACTTATTATAGGTTTACCTATTCACTGCGTGAAACAAATAAATACCAGATAAACATCATAGGATTTTCATCAAAAAAAGAACCTGATGAAGAAAATATCAGATTTTATCCCATTTTTAATTACAAAAGGAATCTATTTTCCCGATGGTTGACAGGTTTAACAGTGATTGCCCAAATAAAAAAGGTAAAACCTGGAATAATCATTATCTCAACTTGGGAATTATTGCCAGCAGCCATAATTGGCAAAATAATATTTGGCGGAAAATTAGTCTATGATGTCCAGGAGAACACTTTTGCCAATATACAGTTCAACAGGACCATGGCCGATTGGAAAAAGCCTTTTGCGAAAGGAGTCGTTGCAGTTTCTGAATCCCTTGCCAAACCATTTATAGATTGCTATTTTTTTGCAGAACAGTGTTATATCCATGAACTGCCAAAATTCAAACCCTATGTGGTATTGGAAAATAAATTCTACGGCCAATTGGCTTCTAGGAGAAAACCCATTCAATTGAATTCAGAAAAGATCAAATTTCTAATTTCAGGAACAATTACAGAAGTCTATGGAATTTTGGATGCTGTGGAATGGTTTAAAGTCATTCTGAAAATACGCCCCAACTCTCAATTAACGATTATAGGCCATTGCCCGCTTCAAGGATTTAAGAAAAAGATTATTGAAGCCTGTGATGTTATTCCGGCTATTACCTTAAACCTTTCCGAACATCCTGTGCCTTATGGTAAAATTTTGGAATCCTACCATCAAGCAGATGTCGTTCTCATGCCCTATCACCAGATTCCAAGTATCAAGGACAAAATTCCCAGCAAATTATATGAAAGCCTTGCATTGGGAAAACCTTGCCTTTTCAGTCCCAATCCAGTATGGAGATCCATCACGGAAAAATACAGAGCAGGCATGGAAATGAAATTCAAGGATCTGGAACATGTTACCAAAAACTTTGAAAATTTTTTAAAAGAAACCTTTTACACCACACTTCCCGGGGATGAGTTATTATGGAAAAGTGAAGAAGGGAAGTTTTTGGAAATTATGGAAAAGTTGAGAGTGGATGTGAGGGGAAAAAATGTAGAATGAGGAGTGATGAATTAGGAATGAGAGGGAGCTTGGTGGGTTTGGTTTTTTGAATTACACCGAGATCCACGGAGAAGGCACGGCCCTGCACTGAGTTGGGATTTGAAAATTGGATTTTTTTGGAGCTGTATCTTAAAAAGAATACGAAAGACCCTGTTGGTTACAAAAGTTCATAGGAAAATTTACAGCTAATAACCAACACCCCTTGCGGATCGAAAAGGGTTCTCTCCTTTGCTTCATCATACGACAGATATAATAATATTGTGGATTTCTACAATTCCGGAAACTCATATTTTAAATCCGGAAACTCTAAGGACACTCCTATCAATCAAAGTATTAGAATAAAATAAAATCTATATTTCTTTGATTTATAATAAATTAAATCATTTATTAGATTCCACTAAATATATTTTTAGATAGGGCTAAAAACAAACCCACAAACCCCGGAAGGTTATCCACAATGAATTTAGTCACTGTGAAAATATTTTTTAGTATTGTCTAAATATTTATATTTGTATCTATATTTAAACAAAATCATGGGTCTTACCTACGCAGAAGAAAATTATCTGAAATCTATTTATCACATTTCAGAGGGAGGAAAAAGAAGTGTTTCCACCAATGATATTGCTGCGTCCATGAAAACAAAGCCTGCTTCCGTATCAGACATGTTGCGGAAACTGGGAGAAAAAGGTGTGATAGAATACAGAAAATATTACGGGGTGCATATCACTGAGGAAGGAAAAAAGTATGCGCTTCAAACTATCCGAAAACACCGTTTATGGGAGGTATTTTTGGTGGATAAACTCCATTTCACCTGGGATGAGGTTCATGAGGTAGCAGATGAACTTGAACATGTTAAATCAAAAATCTTAATTCAAAGGTTAGATGAATTTTTGGGGTTTCCGAAATTTGATCCCCATGGGGATCCTATTCCCGACGAATATGGGGATGTCAGGTCAAGACCCCGTTTGCCCTTATCTGAAATTGATATCCATGGAACAGGCCAGATTGTGGCGGTAAAAGACAGCAGTGCTGCATTTCTTCGGTATTTGGATAAGGTTGGCGCCTATATTGGAGCCAAGATCAAGGTTGTGGATAAAGTGGAATTTGATGGTTCTGTGGAAGTTTTGGTGGACAATAAAAAGAATATATTTATGTCCAAAGAAGTAGCAGGGAATGTGTTGGTGATTTAAAGAAGGCGGATTTCGGAAGGCAGATTTCGGAATTGGTTCAGAAACAAGACAAAAGAAATACTTGAGGGATGACCGAAGACCGATGTGGGAAATGGAAGTTCAAAATTTTCCGTCATGTTGAGCGCAGCGAAACATCTTTTTAACTGAATATTTGAACCTTGGATTTTGAATTTCTTGGAATTTGATTTGATTCTCATATACTAGGTGCATAATACTTTGTACATGGTACATGGTACATGGTACTTTGTACATTATACATAGCACAGACCCCTAACCTTATAAATTGGAATAGATTTTGAAATGCAATGAACTTGAAATAAACCTTAATCGTTAAATTGAATCGAGAAAAACACCCAAATTCATATGAATAAAATATTTGCCTTATTTTTTGTTTTGATCCTGTTTTCAGGTAATGCTTATTCCCAGGAAAAAATACAATGGTTGACCTTTGAACAGGCAGCCGAAAAAACAGCTTCCAATCCCAAAATGGTATTTGTGGACGTATACACTGATTGGTGCGGTTGGTGTAAAAAAATGGATAAAGATACTTTTTCCAACCCAGAGGTTATTGCCTATATCAATGCCAATTTTTATCCGGTCAAAATGAATGCAGAGGATACTAAGAGAAAATTCTCATTCAAAGGACGGGATTATACTGAAGCCGCCATGGCCAGAGCCATGAGGGTCAATTCTTACCCCAACTTTATCATCATGGATGCTGCCATGGAGAACATCACACAATATCCAGGTTACCGTGAAGCAGATCCTTTTCTAAAGGGATTAACCGGGATTATGGATAAATTCGGCAGGCAATAATGAGTTTTTCCCTTCACGAAAAAGAAGACACCATTGTCGCCTTGGCCACTCCTCAGGGTGTGGGAGCAATAGCGGTCATCAGGCTTTCAGGAAAAGATGCCATTCACATGGTCAACCAGGTATTTAAGGGCAAAAACCTGGAAAAACAGGCCTCCCATACCATCCATTTAGGTACGATACGGGATGGTGATCGCATCATTGATGAGGTATTGGTTTCCTTATTCATTGCCCCAAAATCATTTACCAAAGAAAATGTGGTGGAAATTTCTACCCATGGATCTTCCTATATTGTTAATCAGGTAATCAAGCTGCTCATACGTCATGGTGCCAGACCGGCCAAGCCCGGAGAGTTTACCCAAAGGGCATTTTTAAACGGGCAGTTTGATCTTGCGCAAGCAGAAGCTGTGGCGGATCTCATCCATTCCGATTCCGAAACATCCCATCAGGCGGCCATGAATCAGATGCGCGGTGGTTTCAGCGGAGAAATCCAAAAATTACGAGCCGAACTCATCCACTTTGCCTCCATGATTGAATTGGAACTGGATTTCACTGAAGAAGATGTGGAGTTTGCCAGCCGTGATGACCTGAGGGTTTTGGTGGAAAAATTACTACGTGTGATAGAGCAGTTGATCGCTTCCTTTGACTTGGGCAATGTGATTAAAAATGGCGTTCCCACCGTTATCGCAGGAAAGCCCAATGCAGGCAAGTCCACCCTGCTCAATGCGCTTTTGAACGAGGAAAAAGCCATTGTCTCTGATATTGCCGGCACCACCCGGGATTTTATCGAAGATGAAATCAATATTGGGGGGGTGATCTTCCGTTTTATCGATACAGCTGGTTTAAGGGAAACTACAGATACCATCGAAGCCATCGGGGTCAGCCGTACCCAGGAAAAAATGAAGACTGCTTCTTTGATCCTGTACTTATTCGATTTAAGTGATACGGATATGGTGGAAATCAACCGGGATATCAACAAACTGGAAAATTTGGGTGTGCCTTTTCTTAAAGTAGCCAATAAAATAGACAAGGCCAATCCCCAATTTATCAATGACTTAAAAGCAAAACATCCGGATACCATTTTTATTTCTGCAGGTCAGAAGGAGAATCTGGATTTATTGAGAAACCGGATACTTGAATTGGTCAATTTAGACAAGTTCAGAACCGGAAATACCATAGTCACCAATATCCGACATTACGATTCCCTGGTCAAAACCCGTCAGTCCCTTCTCGATGTGCTGACCGGTTTGGATAACCATATCACCAATGATTTCCTGGCCATGGATATCCGAAGATCGCTGCACTACCTCGGCGAGATCACAGGTGAGATCACTACAGATGATCTCTTAGCAAATATATTTTCGAAGTTTTGTATCGGAAAGTAAAACCTTTGAGTACGCCACGGCGCACTCGAAGGTTTATTTTTTTAACACAGATTCACCAGGATTAACTCGGATTTTTTTTGATGAAAAATTAACCACAGATAAACGCTGATGAACTCAGATTCGGATTTCAATAAAACTTCACATAATCAATCCACAACTGAAAACTCCCCTCCTGCTTATCTGCTAAAATAAAGCCTATCCTTTGAATACCTTTCAAAGCCTTGGGGTCTATGCCCTGCTGCAGTGTATTTCCCATTCTGCTGATTTCCAAATCCTTTAAGGGAATGGTGAGAATTTTCCAGTCTTTGGACTTTGCAGCAAACTTTGCCCTGAATTTGGGAAGGTAAAATGGGGTTTCTTTTTCTATCAGTAACTCAAACTTCCGGTCGGTATCCGATTTGAAGCGGATTTCACAGTATTGATAAGCGGATAGGTCATAATTGCCCAAAGGACAGCGCAAGGAAACAAAACCTCCATTGTTTTTCAGGGAAACATTCCCGGTAAAAAGCACCGCATCTCCTTCCAATGTAGCTTTGGATTGGGAAAGACCTCCCATCACCCCATCGTTGATGATGCTCCACCTTCCAAAATCTTTATTTTCCCCAAAATCAAATACCAAGGGTTCTTTCATTTCATTCAAACTTACATTGAACAATATAATCCAAAATACCAGATACTGCCACATACTTTGGAAAGCGGTTTAACCCATCTTTTGTTTGAATTGCATTTATCCTGTTTAATGGATTTTATACCTCAACCAGAATAACAAAATTAAGTATAGTCTAATTCATACTTAATTCCTTTGAAATACCTCCATTTATTATTTTATAAAATATTAAATGGTATTTATGTAAAAATCAGACTTTTTAATTACCGTTGTTCTTATATTAAGAATTTATCCCTCAAACCCAAAACCCACACTGAAAATGAAACATTTACATCATTCCGGCAGACGGCAGTTTTTAAAAAATGCAACAGTTAGCACCTTGGGTGCTATTGGAGCAAGTTTTCTCCCCTTGGAAACTTTATCTGCTATCAATCAAGCAGACAAAATGAAAATCACCAAAATTGAAGGCATCCATTTCAAAAAGGATATCCGCATAGGTGGAGGTTCGGGCGGAGCAGATGGTGCTGAATTCTTTTGGGTCCGCTTACACACTGATGCCGGGATTGTGGGAATAGGAGAAACCTATCCTTTCTCCAATGGAGAATTAGGAGCCTTAAAAGATTATGCCCGATTGTTGATTGGAAAGGATCCCAGGGATATAGATGGGATTTGGAAGAGGTTTTACCATGATATGGCCATGAGGAATGCAGGCGGGGCAGATATGCGGATTCTGAGTGCCATCAACATGGCCCAAATGGATATTTTAGGCAAGTCTACCAACCAGCCATTGTATAGGCTTTTGGGAGGAAAAACAAGAGAAAAGGTAAAAGTTTATAACACCGTTACCGATTACTGGGCCATCAACAATATGAAAATGGGTACCCAAACCGCTCAGATTGTTAAATTCTTGATGGATAAGGGCATTAACGGAATGAAAATATATCCTTTTGACAGCAGTGGCGGACCTTATATTACCCGTGCTGATATTGAAAAAGGGCTGGATTGGATAAGAGAAATACGGGATGTGGCAGGCAACCAAATGGACATCTGCGTAGACTGTTGGGGAAGATTTGATCTTCCCAGTGCAAAGAGAATTGCCAAAGGTCTTGAACCCTTCGATATCCTGTACATGGAGGATGTCATGCTCATGAATAATGCGAAAGCTTATGCTGCTTTGGCTCAGGAAACCTCAGTCCCCATTTGCCACAGTGAAACTTTGGCGACAAGATATGAATACCGGGAATTCCTTGAATCAGGTGCCTGTGATGTGATCATGTATGATTTAAGTTGGTGCGGAGGAATCACTGAAGCCAAGAAAATATCTGATATGGCGGATGCTTACCTGATTCCAACTTCACCCCATACAGCTGGAGGACCTTTGCTATGGCTGGCCTCCATACATTTGACTACTTCCCTTTCCAATTTCATGATCATGGAAAGCAATTATTGGAAATATACCCATCAATACCCCTATTTCCTGAACAATGTGCCTGTGCCCCAAAACGGTTTTGTATCGGCACCAGAAGCCCCAGGTCTAGGGGCAGAGATCAGGCCTGAATTGTACAGCAGCGGAGATGCGATTGTGGAGGTCATTGCAGAATTGTGATCTGAATAACCTTTGAGGTCTTCCAGACCTCGAAGGTTTTTTCTCTTATATATACAATGGTATAGAATTGATAATAAAATTATGAAACCCTCGAGGTTGTAAAAACCTCAAGGGTTGTGGAAATATCTTATGCCTTAATTCTAAAACCCAATCTCCACCGAAACCTTGGATGCATTAATCTGGGGAAGACTAATGCCATTTTCAGGACCCATCTGAAAGGCAAATGCTTTTCCATTGATTTTAACCTCCTTGATGGTATAATCCATGGATTCAATGGGCAAAGGATACAAGATTTCACCCTCAGGGGAATTCTTGATGCGAAAATATAAAGTCACCGGCTGTGGGTTTACCCAGGCACTGAGGTATAGGTAATTCAACATGCCATGCTCCACATTATGGTAGGATGCCTTGAACTGATTGGCTTTGACCCCCATCTTTACTTCTCCGGTTTCAGAAACTGCCAAATGGGAATCACCCTTGACCCTGTCCATAAAGTAATTCTCCCAGAAATCCGCACCTTTTAAAAAGGACTGTACATAGGGTTCCTTTTCACTAAGGGATGTCAGACACAGGTCAAACATCAATCCATAGGCCTGTATCCACCAATAGGTAAAATCACTTTGCTTTTCTGGGTTCGTATTCCCAATGCCACCATACCATATTCCTGATTTGTCATTGAATCCATAGCGGTGGCTACTGTCTGAAAGCGCTTTTGCAGAAGAAAGATACTCAGCATTGCCGTTCAACAGATAAGCTCTGACCAACATCCAGGCCAGCTCAATATTATGGCCTACATTGATTTCATTTTCGTCTGTTCTTTGAACCATATAATTCCAGTCCTGATCAAAAGATTCCAAAATCCAACCATTCTCATTGTCCAGCATATTTTCCAAGCAGGTATCCAGAATCCTTTCCATCTGATGGAGGTATTGTACATCCCGGGTGGCCAAATAAAGATAATTCAGATAGCCTGAAACCGGGGCCAACTGTGAACTGAAAGATTTGACATTATTTTGCAGGGACCAGTCGCGGTTTAGGTTGTCAAAATAGCCTCCTTTTGAGGAATCCCACACCTTCTCCTCCAAAATCGAATTGGAGCTTTGGATAAAATCATATACTTCATCATCCTTGGTGACAAAGTAATACATGGCCAGTCCGGTAATGACATAAACCTGGACAAAGGTGGATTTATTGACATCCAAAGGAAGCCCATCAGGATTCAGGGAGTTAAACCATCCCCCATATTCTCCATCCCATGAATACCGGATCAGATAATCGTAAAGCTTGTCTGCCATCACAAGGTGCTCCTCCTCTCCGCTCAGGAGATAGGCCGAGGCATAACTGAAAAGATGTCTTGCGATCATGCTTGGAAATCTTACAGAATCTGAATTAGCCTGCCAGTTTTCATCCAGGGTGGTATAAAAGGAATTATTGGCAGAATCGACAATACTGCGTGTCCAATAAGGTATAACATCTTGCAAAACCTGGTTTTTCCAATACTCAGGCGCAAGAAATTCCTGATTTTCAATTTCATTTGTTGAGGAATTCTGGCAGGAAAGGCAACAAAAAATAAGGGAAAACAATAGCATTTTCCCCAAGAACATAAAACTTCCATCTATCTTCATCGAATTCCAATTTTAAAATTCCCAATATGATTATCAGACTCAATAAAAATAAGTTTAATTATTAAAACAAGTGGTTTGTGATTAGCCGATGTCCATGAATATCAAATGGTTTTAATAGAACGCGGATGACGTAGATTTTGCTGCTTCACGCTGATTTATAAAGAATTAAAATTCTTCCAAAAATCCGCAATCATCTGCCTAATCCGGGTCATCTCCGTTCCAGTCATAAGCGAAATTCCCCTTGGGATTGGTTTATTCGGTTCATTTTGGATCCCTCTTTAATTCTGATCCAGGGCAGATTGGAGAAAGGATTGGAGTGATTTGGAATCCAAATAATTATTTGCCCTGTTTTTAAAAATAAATTGCCCATCAAACAACATCAACAAAGGCGGCGCAAAGGTATTTTCACCTCCATTAAAAAGAATAGCCAGCTCATGAAGAGGAGTTCGGGATGTTTTTAATTGTTGATTGGAAAAAATTCTCCCATCAAAAATAACTTCATCAGGATACTCTGCATTGAATTTTACGGCATAAAAATTTTGTGACAACAATTCAAGCACAGCAGGTTTTGTAAAAACCTCTGCTTCCATTTTTCTGCAATAGGTACACCAGTCGGTATGGAAATATAATAAAACAGGTTTTGGATTTACTTTCAGAGAATCTTCCAATTGCTCAAAATCTAACCAAATATCACTTTTAAGTTCCTGAGCAGGAACATACCCGCTCAGGAACATAAACAGCAATATGATGGTCATTGACTTCATCACAGGAAATTACCGATTTTCACACCCATGAAAAATGTTCTTGGTCTCAAAGGCCCATAGACAAAGTCTGCATCTCTTGTCGGTCCGGTATCAAATTCCCTCTGGAAACTGTCAAAAATATTTTGTACTCCCCCACTCAGTTCCAGACTGAATTTATTTTTCAATTGCCATTTATAGGCCAGACGTATATTCACATCATAAAAAGCCGGGGAATCGATCAATTCTATAAATGCTTCCTCATTGACCACCAATGGCACTACCATGGATCCGGTATACAGACCTGTCAGATCCACACTGAACCTATTATTGGGGCTCCAGTTTGTATTTAAGAATCCATATGAGTTGGGCGTTCTTATAAATTCTGATACTGTAACAGCAGGAAATTCTGTTGACCCATCTTCCGGTTCAAATAGGACCTCATCTTCGTCATACAAAGCTCTCTGCAAAGTTCCACCTGCTTGGAAGGACCAATATTTGGAGGGAGAAATTGAATATTCAAGGTTGACACCTGAAACGGTAGCTCCACTTCCGTTCCTTGTTTCTTCTATGAAGGCACCATTTTCCTGTTGTCCAATATTTACTCTTTGAAATTGGTTATTCAGCTTGGTATAAAAACCTTCAACCAAAAAGTTGCTCTGAATTAGCCCTGTATTTTTTCCAACATTTAGAGACAAAGTATAGGCATCTGATGTCTCCATTTCCAGATCATTGGACAAAATGATAAACCTTTGTTCACCGTCAACGGAAGAAATGTGCAGGTCCTCATCAAATGCCTGCGGGGCTCTGAAACCACGTGCATAGCCACCTCTTAATTGTGCATTTGGGGCGACATCATATAGCAAAGTGAATCTGGGGCTTAACACACCTCTATTGAAGTCCACCTGTCTGTTGATATCACCAATTTCATAAACTCCATCCACACTGACCACATCGTACCTGGTTCCTAGAAACAGTGTTAGCCGATCGATTGCTTTCCATTCAAACTGACCATAAAAACCAATATTGTTTACCCTTTGGTCAATTAATTTTTCATAACCGGAGATTTCATCTTTTACAGCATTTCCCTGGTATTCCACCCCACCGACAAAGACATTTCTTCCGCTGAAGTTATGGGTGAATTGGGAACCCAAAACACCTGCTAAATCATTGGTTAGACCATAGGCATTGGTTGCGGCCAAGCTGTCGGCTAAGGTACGTTCCCCTCCCAAACCTCCATAGTAACTTCTTCTAACCCCTGAAAGCAAACTACCATAAGTAGATACTTTGGTCCTACGGTCTTTACTGAATTGGTCATAGGTGAGACCTACATTGACTATGCTATGGTCCAATTGTTCTGCAATATCGGCCAGATGCGGAGCCTTGTCCAGTTGGTCACCTCCCCTTCTAAACTCATCAATGGCATTGACATCGAGGGTCAATTTGCTGAGCTCTGTTGGTTTGTAGAATGCCTTCGCTCCAAAGGTAAGGTTGTTCAATTGTACAATTTCTGTGAATCCATCTCCATCGGCATCAAAACCGCCCCTATCTCTTTTCATTCCATAAAAAGTCACTCCGCTGTTGAGGTCTTCGCTTACCACAGAACCGTTAAAATTCAAGGTGTTGTCTGCAACATTTCCTCTCATAGATCCAAAATTTGACCCGATTTGCCAAGTGTTCTCCACTGGCTCCTTAGTAATGATATTGACTGTACCTGCGATCGCATTTGAACCAAACAATGCTGATCCACCACTCCTAACGACCTCCACCCGCTCTATCATGTTTGCGGGAATCATTTCCAGACCATATACTCCGGTCAGTGTACTGAAAATAGGCCTGCTATTTACCAGGATCTGGGTATAAGGACCTTCCAGACCATTCATTCTCAGTTGGGTGAAGCCACAGTTTTGGCAGTTGGCCTCTACCCTAACTCCAGGTTGAAAACTTAAACCATCTACCATGGACATGGACTGTGTGGCATTCAATAATTTTGAACCAACCACAGACACTACACTTGGTGCATCTTCCCTGCTGTGTTCATATCTACTGCTGCTCACTACGACTTCGTTAAGTCCTATCCTATCTTCATTGATTTCTTTTGTAACAGCTGTTGTTTTCCCTGCATCTACTGTCACATCGATCAATGTGGTGGCAAAACCTACAGCCCGGACCTGAAGTTTGTAATTTCCCGCAGGAATCTGCTGAATTGAAAATTTGCCATCAAAATCAGATACAGCGCCTAACTGTGTATTTTGTAACAATATTGTTGCCTGTACCAAAGGTTGGCCAGATGAGGTTATATGACCTTCAATATTCCCTGTTTGTTGCCCGATAATAGGACCAATGAATAGGAAAAAGATAAATATTATAAGTATGGACTTTTTCATTAGTTTTTATTAAGAATCAATTGTACCTAATTAATTTTTCCAATTTTTAAAAGAAGAATCACACGATTAGCTGTCATTCCAGCAATGGCATAACAGATTAATTCCCACCATCAAAAAAATCTTATTTTTTCATCATGGATATCCGGCCAAATTTTTCCAATGCATGAAGAAATGATTCCATAGGAAATATTTCAGCATGCCAAAAACAGGGTACAAAGAAAGAGTTTAATTCTTTGTTTTTTTATAATGCTTTATGAAGTTTGAAAATTGCGGATTACCAATCGGATGATGGGCTATTTAAGAAAAATAAGGGGGACCTCTTACTCCATTATCTCTCAAAAAATTGTCATAAAGAGGCAAGGAATCAGGGCAGGCAATTGAAATGTTTACATGTTCTATGGATTGGATTACAAAGCTAAAAAAAGAAATCTCAGTTACAGGAGTATTAAAAATAAGTTCATAAAGTTCATATTCATCATTGGAATGTTGTTCTTTATTTTTTCTCTCCTTATCATCTAAATCCAAGTTGTAGGGGTGGGCATGAACAGCCACCAAATGTTCATCACTCCAGTGGGAGTGGATAAAAATGATATTGTTGAACAACATGAAAGTGTAAGCCAACAAAAGGATGCTGCTCCCCAGTTTTCTACAATATGTCACTATGTTTTTCAACTTATATCCGATATTTTCTAGCAAAACTGTTTAAATTCCTTTTTGTTTCCAAATTTTTCTCAATCGAAACAATTTTTTTTATAATAGCTGATGCTATACTTTAAATAAGGTTTTTGAAAAGATAAAGAATGTATAAAAAGGAACCTACTTAAGAGTCATTAAGATAACTGAGATGATCCATTTTATTTCTATTCCGAATACAAATAGGTTTAATCAAAGTAATCCACCACGCATCCCTTTGAAAGATTGGGTTCATTATCTATTCTTTTCCGCTCCCGAAGAGGCTCTGATTCAGGCAAAAGGGGTAGAAACTTTTCCTTATCCAAATCCAGACGCTGCCCATCTTCCAGTAGTTTTTCTCTCAATCTCGGGTAACTCAGCTCATGCAATCCGGTATTTGTTTCCAATGCCAAGGATGCCGCAGTGGCCGCTGACTGGCCTAATATCATAAAAACAGGTTCCATCCGGATCGAACCAAAGGCTATATGGGATGCGGACACGGCGCAGGTAACCAGCAAATTGTCGCATTCCTGACGATTGGGAAGAATACAACCAAATGGAATGACATAAGGGCCTCCTGTGGAAACTTCAATATTCCCTTCATTTTGAACACATCCCATACGGGTAATATAGCGTTGGACATTGTGTGAATCCATGGTATAAGAGCCCATACCTATGGATTGGTCTGCTACGCTTATCCTCCTGCAGTCATTCTCGGTCATCACATACTCCCCTATCATCCTTCTTGCCTCACGCACATAAATCTGCGTAGGCCAGGAATGGTTATGGGTAAATTCATCGGCTGCATACCCCCATTTTTTCACTTCTGTCCTGATTGGTTCAGGTACCCGGGGATGGTTGGCTAAGGTCCACATCAAGCCTTTTTGATAATGTTCCTGCTCGGCAAGAATGCTTTCTCTTAACCCATAATTACCCTTGGGATAGTCATAATTGATGCCGATTTTGTTGGTTGAAAAGCCCCAGCGGTTGTTGGTATCCGTTTTCCGGTTTGGCATCATATGCGGTAACCATGGAATACGGTTCTCTCCGGCTTCAAAATTGCGGAAAAGCAGTTCATATTCCAGTTCCTCATATCCCTGTGGCTTTTCAAAGGGAATGCTGTTTTCCTTCACATCTGTCAGACATAACCTATAGCAATAAGCTTGAATGCGGTGATCCCCTTCAAAATCCTTTCCGGGTTCCTCTCCATGTACACCGGGTAAAATACCGCTTTGAGGGTTACCAGGTTCTATGTAGGGATCCACAAAGCCCGGAAAAATATGGTAATGCGTTCTCACTTTTTGAATACCGTTAAGGGTTTCACCATATACGGAATTGGCCTCCCTCCCCACATGAAAAGAAACTCCCGCCATGGCCATGAGATCGCCTTCGTAGCTGGCATCGATAAACATTTTGGCATAGTAAACATTCCCCTTCTCGGTAACAATGGAGGTGATGCTCTTCCCCCTTTTGTTGACACCCTTACTTCCCAGAATCAATCGGTCATTGATAACTACCGGAATATTATTTTCTTCAAGCATTTGCTTGTAAACTGCCATAGCCGCACTCGGCTCAAAAAACCATGAAGTATCATTGGCACCCACGATTTGAGGTTCTTCATATTTCCACTTGGAATCATCTTTGTAATATTCCCTGAGTCTCTGGTAAAATCCCCTTGACATGCCTCCAATGGCATCGGCATAACCCAGATCGGTAGCGCCCAATCCACCGGTAGTGAGTCCTCCAATATGGGAGGAAGGCTCTACAAGTATACAGGATCGCCCCATTTGTGCAGCTTTGACAGCGGCAATGATACCTGCCGAAGTGGCCCCATAAATTACCAGATCATATACCTGATCAGGGGATTGGCAGCTTTTGAGATAGGCTGGCAATAAAATTCCTCCTGAAAGAATGGTTGTGGTTTTGATAAAATCTCTACGGTTAAGGTTCACGTTTTTTGTTTTAGAGGTTGTTGGAGGAATATTTAATACTGATCATTCAAAATATTGAAAAAATGGACAAAGTCAAAACTAGGTAATTCGGATACTTCTTTTCATGGACCAGGGCCAAGGTTTTCACCAGGATTTGACTTTCCTTCATCGCATCTTTTATCTTGTCATCTTTTAGGCTTCTGGTCTGCATACAAACTAATCAACCAAAGCTTCCTTGTGAAAGAATGAATTTTAGTTTTAAAGCAATTAAATTAGAAATATTACTTTTTTGTTTTAAATTGAACTGTTCTAAGAATTATCAATTACTGAATTAATACTTAATTAACATGTCATTTTTATGTTTGTCAGAAGCATTTGGTATCCAATCCGAGGCCATAAAAACAAAAATTGAACAATTACAAGCTGAATTAGAATCATTTCCGGATTCCTTTTTTGCACTTTTTTGGCTTTATACGCATGATTTTCTATATGTAAGCCCTTCCATTGAACAGGTGACAGGCCATCCCTACCCTCTTTTTGAAAAACAAGGAATGGTATTTTTTACCAGCATCATCCCTCCTGAATTGATAGAAAATATTTATCAAACCATGTATTCACAGGCAGAAAAGATTCAAAATCATACAGATGGTATTTTTGCGGACGAATTTCTTCATGTTAAAGCTGCTGTTTTTGATACTGCTAAAAAGAGGATCTCCGTAAATTACAATGCCGTTTTGCTGGATGAAAAGGCATTTGATCCAATTTCTTATTTGGTTTTATGTTCTTGGATTGATACCCGAAATAAAGCTGAAGAAGATATTCTGCTGCTTGAAAATGATATAAAGAATAAACTGATGGAGGCAAAAAATTACTATTTTAAAGCTAATCAGGCCAGGTTTCAATTTTTACAAAACAAAAACAAAATCTCTGAAAGGGAAAAAGAAGTGGCCCTATTGCTCTCCCAAGGCTACTCGAC
The DNA here is from genome assembly GCF_042683085.1 of Shivajiella indica. Lineage (NCBI taxonomy): Bacteria > Pseudomonadati > Bacteroidota > Cytophagia > Cytophagales > Cyclobacteriaceae > Shivajiella > Shivajiella indica. The sequence goes on from NZ_JBHUIV010000010.1 coordinate 772,047, forward strand.
CAAAAACATCAGTGATCAACTCCACATCAGTTTCAATACTGTGGAAAGCCACCGCAAGAACCTATTGCAGAAACTAGCAGCGAAAAATACTGCAGAACTGGTATATAAACTGAATCAGGTCTGATCAATAGTTCCATTCAAAAAGGACTTCTGTTGCTTCATATCCCAAGTGTTTAAGGGAAAGTTCCTGCAGGGCGGTGTCATCCAATGATCCAACCATGGCCTTATCTGTCGCCACCAGAAAATCCCGCAGCTTCACTAGACCATCTGTTCCGAATTGTTGATGCAATTTTACTGCTTTTTGGAAGAGTTGAAACTGAAACCACTCATAGTTTTGCGGCCCCAATCCAGGCAGATATAATTCTTCAAATTTTTCCAGTGATGTATATGTAATTCGTGAAACAAGCAGCTTTGTTCCCATCTTGGCATAGGCCGCGGTAGCATCTGCCATATTCGGATGATGCTTCACCAAATAAGCTCTTTCAGCCCAGGTAGCAAAAACTTCCTGAAGCCACTTCCTCGGAGCTTGGGTCGCCTCCACGAAATGATACAAATGCCCCAATTCATGTACCGACAAATTGTTACGGTAAAACAAATCCATATTCAGTGGGTCGCCAAAGTGTCTTTTTAATTCGGCTAATTGAGCTTCTGGTAGGTATTTCAGTTGCTGCTCAGCATGAATGGCTACAACCGATTTTTCACTCCCCAGAAAAATATTGCCAGCCCATGCCTGGGGCATGCCGGGCGGAGGATAAAAAGCATATTGGCCCCACTCAGCATTGGACACAAAAAGGACGGAAACTGGAAAATCCATTTCAAATACTTGATCAAAATAGCGTTTGGCATTTTGTAGGAGCTGCAGGCTCACCTCATCTATTGATGCTTCTTGTGAAGTAAAAACTGAAATTCTGTCAAGTTCAGTCTTAAGATTTAAGCCTTGATGCTTGCTGCTATCAGGCCAGGATGATTGGGCCTGTGATTGGCAGAATAAAATGCTTGTGAGAAAAGTAAGTAGGATAAACTGTTTCATTCCTGATTAAATAGAATGACCTAAAAGTAAGACTACCAGATGCAAAGCACAATCCCTGAATTCAGGGATTGCTATTCCTAGATTAAGCAATGATATTGAACCGTTTGACAAACCTTTTCAAAATGAGAGTAATTGCTTTGCTATTTCTTTATTGCTTCAGTAATTTGAGCATAAATGCACAATCACCGGAGCGTATTTTTTATTCTTCAATGTCACCCGAAGGATGGGATATTTATCTGGCCGAACAACCGGGAGAGCCTTACAAAAAAATAACCGATCATCCAGCCTTAGATTATGATGCCATTATCGACCCAAGCGGGAAATATATTATGTTTACCTCTGAGCGGGACGGATTTCCTAAGCTATGGATCAAGAACATCAAGGGTAACACCCCCGCTCGATTGCTCATTCAAAGTGAATCCATGCAAAATCAGGTGGCCATAGCTCCCAACGGTCAATGGATGGTGTTTGTATCTACACATGAGGGAAATGCTGATATTTATAAACTACCTTTTTTGCCGGAAGTAACTCAGGATATCAACAATGCCATCAATTTGACCAATCAGCCCGAAGGGGATTTCAGGCCTGCCATTTCACCTGATGGCAATCATATCGTGTTTTCCAGCACACGAGGCCACGAGGTACAGCCCCACTCATTTTTTTCTTTTGCCGTACATCGGATTGGTAATCTCTATAAAATGAATGCCGATGGCAGTAATGTGCAACGGCTTACAGAAACGGCAGCATGGGATGGCAGTCCGGTATATTCAGATGACGGCAGAAGCATTTATTTTTATAGCGGAAGAACAAGTGATTTAAGACTTTACAAAATGAATCCCGATGGTAGCGGACAAACCCAACTCAATAAAAACGGTCCGGAAACCATTTCACCCAAATTTTATGAAGACAAATTAATTAGCAGTTCTTGGGAAGAAAATAATGGGTTGTTCAGACTGGCTGAAACAGATTTGGAAAATGGAGAAACCAAACTGATATACGAGGATTCCATCGATATGCTCAACCCTTTTGTGCATTCGTCCGGTATGTTGGTATTCCATGGTGCAGTAAAACCGATAGAACAGCCAAGCAATAAAAATGGGTTCTCAGGTGAGTTGCTCACCAAACATTCGCCACATCATCAATTAATAGACAGTATGCCTGTAGAGGTTTTTGGTGTAAGACGGGCTTTTGCAGCACCCTCACATCCCCACCAACCGACTTTAATAATAGAAAGCTACAACAATGAAAATCCGCTGGATGATATTGAGCCGGCTGCTTTTGGTGCAGCTGCTATTTTAGTCATACTGCTTATACTTGCTTTATCAGGAATAGTTTTGGCCGTAATCCACCGAAAAACGATCAAATTCTGGAGATACCTCTTGTTTACTTTGGGAGGACTTCTCGTGTTATTGACAGCGCTTGGTAGTTTCTTTTATTTTTTCTTAGTTGAAGGAATGCCTTTAAGCACTGTTCGAACTTATTTGCTGCTGGTAAGTGCAGTTTTTGTGTTCCTTTGTATCTTGACGTACCGCATTTGGCAACAGCGAAAACGATTACAGAAACCCCATTATCGCGTAAGTAAATTGATGACCTACACATTGTCCATAGCAATATTGTTTACCTTATTTGCTGCCTTTTTTAGCCACAAGTTTTTTAACCTGGTTCCAAACTTTCACGAGGTGAATTACCTAACCAACGATGTAAATACCCTACCGGTAGCGTTAGAAACCGATGTGGATTTAAACCCCACTACCAGGCAAATCATCGATATGAAATACCACCCCGATGGTTCCGGATTTCAGTTTACGATGGGAAGATTTGGTTCTAACCCCAACCAACAAGGCGATATTTATGAATATCTTTTCGATACACAGAAAACCAGCAGACTTACTGATTCTGACCAAAATGATGGATTTGGAGGATTTTCAGAAGATATGAATAGCTTTATTTTCAGAAGTGGCAGGAACGGAACGATGGATATTTATTTGAAGACCGGCAATGAACTGAAACAACTCACCCAAACCGAGGCCAAGGAAAACTTTCCGGCGATTTCATTACAAGGAGATAAAATTATTTATTGTTCTGATGATGGCCTGACCAAGCGACCAAATAGCGTTTTGACTATGGATATTTTCCTGATGCAAAAAACAGCTGAAGGATGGAGTCAACCAAAACGCATTACCAATTCTGAAACCCTGGAAGCCCACCCGCACTTTAGCCCCGATGGCGAGTGGATAATTTATACGACTGAAGAATATGGGATTATGGACGAGCAGCCTTTGGTGCAACAGTATATCTTTGCACCGCAGATGTACGGGGAAATTGTAGCACAACGCCTTTCTGACGGAAAAAAAGTCAGAATTACGCACAACAAATGGGAAGACGGAGCACCGCTTTGGGAAAATGCGATAAGATAAAACTACATTTAATATTTGAAATAATAAAAAAAGAGCCTATGAACTATAAAGTCTTATCAATTATAATAGCAACTGTTTTTTGTTGCTCCTGCCAACATAAAACAACCACTAAAGAACTGATTGAATACAATTTAGAAAGCCTATTGGACTCTATTTATCAAGCTCATCCCAATGGTGTGGGTTTTATCTTGCATGTTGAGGTACCAGAAAAAAATATCTCCTGGTCAGGTGCTGTGGGATACACTAATCGGGAAACTAAAGAACTGCTCCAGAAAGATCAACCCGGTCAAATTGGAAGTATCACAAAAACCTTCGTCTCTTGCTCCATATTACGACTGATTGAAATGGGCAAAATCGAACTTTTTCAAAGTATCAAATCCCTCGTCCCTGAGCGAACAGCTAAGTTATTGGCCGAAAATGGTTATCCGGTAGATAGCATTACCGTGGGGCATTTATTATCACATCGGAGCAGCATTCCCAGCAGCTCGACAATGAAATGGATCGAAAAAGAACAAATAGATCTAAAATACAGATGGAGTCGCGATGAGCAAATTCAGGATGTGATTACAAACGCCAAACGAGGTAAACTAGGTTCTTTCGATTACAGCGATATAAACTATAACATCCTAACTGAAATAATAGAAGAAGTTGAAGAAACCTCATTTTATCTTGCCATGCGGAAACTTTTAAAATATGAAGAACTTGGACTAAATCACACCTGGTTTTATACGTTGGAAGGCGATCCAAAAAATGCTAAAGCAAGATTTCATCAATATAAGGAATCAAGAAACTGGGTTAGCACCTACGACGAAAGTCCTAATTGGGGTTTATGGGGTGGATCAGGTATTGTATCCACCGCTGAAGATTTGGCAAAATTTTGCCAGGCATTATCTACAAATAATATTTTTGAAAATCGCGATACATTTAAGCTAATGTTTACCTCATTAGACGATGAAAACCCCGCAACCGGTATCGGTTTTGATTCAGATAATGAGCAATATGCAAGTCAATATAAAATGGGGATTACTCAAATAGATGGCATAGATTTTAGAGCATTAGGACATGATGGATATTGGGGTTCTCTAATGTACCATTTACCAGAATACGATGCCTCGTTTGCTTTTTTTGGGTTAAACGCTGATGAGCTAATAGATTTTGACAAGCTCTTCAAGGCGATAATTCGAGCAATAAAACCTCTTTAAATCATTTCATTACTTGGGACTTAAAATCTAAAATATACTTTGCCTGCCAGAGCATATATTCCCTAAAGGCTTCCTCACTTTCTAGTTTTTGAGGAAACTCCTGCTCATAACGTGTGGTTAAATTTTCCCCGAAAGCCCGCTTCATGCCTTCTTCTATCTCCTCTGAAAGGTTGCAGGCTTTGAGTTTTTTGTGAAGCCGTTCGTAGCGAACCGTATCAATCAGCAGCTCCTTCAAATATAGCTGTTCCTCATCCCGGGTTCCTTTCCAGTCTTCCTCACTCATGGTTTGCATTTCCTCCTCAAACATCGCCAGGTTGAAATTTGTCTTTTCAAACTCCGGATTGATAAAGCGCAGGGCAGGTACCCCAATCCGCAAGTTTTTGTCAGTCAAAAAATCCGGGCGGTACATAGCCCGAGAGCCCATAATTCGCTTCAGTTTTTCCTTTTCAAAATCCGGGGTAAAGACACTGATGTTTTCAAAAAACTCAATAACTTCCAGGTCTGAGCAATGCACCAAGACGATGGGGTTGTTGAAATAAATCAAGCCATGCACCCGGTCAGGGTGATGCTCAGCGATCCAGGTAAGCTCCTGACTGCCCGGAAAGCGACCATAGAAAAAGGCCTTTTCTACTCCCAGCGCATCCAAAAAAAGTAGTAAGTCCTTTCCGAGTGTCGCCACATCCATGCCCCATTTGGTTTCCGTGCTTTTGCCATAGCCTCTCCGCATGGGCGCAACTACATGAAACCCTTGGGTCAATTCCTCCAAAAAGGAAAATCCAGGTGAATTGGGATCATAATTAGGTCCTTCGTAATAATTGTGAAAATCCTGTATCTCAATGAAAAGCGGTCCCGAACCCCCATGATCGTAATATTCAATTTTGATTTCGCCTACATCAATTATTTTGGATCGGTAAGCCGGTGCGATTTCCTGAGCTTGGAGTAAAAAACTCCAAAGACCCAGAGTGATAAGCAAGGTGAGGCGTTTCTTTCGGGATGGTATAATGCTGTTCATGTTTAAATTAGTCAAGAGATTGTTTCAGAAATGCCTTGATTTCCTTCACGAAGAATGGGGCATAGACTTCTTTCCAAAGGGCATCAAAATCTGCGTCTTCCGGTATTTGAGGTTCCCAAACGGTTTTCAGGTTATCACCCAATGCCTGCTGTAAACCTGCCCTCAAGGCCGGACTGGGGTCATGCTTGATCAGATAATTTTTGATAAATTCCTGCCTGCTGGAATCTTTGCCCAGCTCCCGGAAATATTCAGCCGCCTTAGCCACCATATCGTTCCATGGCTTGAAGTCAGGGACCGAAACTTGCCTGATCGTTCGATCGAGATAAAAAACATTTCTTCCTCCGGGTAGACTTTCTTTATCCAATTCGCTCAAAAAACGCAGCGTGGGAATGGAAATGGAGCGTGATGAATCTGTCAAAAAATGGGGTCGCCAACTGTTTCTCGGCCCTCGCATCGCCACCGCCCGCTCACCCAAGTCCCAAGACATGGCCAAAATTTCTGTTTCAAAGGTTCTGATTTCAGGTTCAGGTGAATTCAGACCCACCAAGGGATTGCCGATCATCACCAGGGCTGCGATCCTCTCCGGATGATGCTCAGCGATCCAAATCATATCCTGATTACCTGGAATGCGCCCAATTAACACTGCCTTATCTAAGCCTAATGCGTCCATAAACCCGAGTAAATCCTCCGATTGGGTCGCCACATCATAGCCCCATTCGGTATGATCGGATTTTCCCCAGCCTCTGCGGGTCAGGGCCAACACTTGATGCTCAGCGACAAGCTCTTGCGCAATTCCGGCCATTTCTCCTGTATGCCATTCGGAGGCATCGTTGTGAAAGGATTGCAAGAAAATGATGGGCAGGCCAGAACCTCCAAAATCCAGGTAATGCAGTTGAATGTCGTTAGCTCGGATGAATTCTTCCTGCACTTGCTGTGCTACTAGTGAATAGGTCCAGAAGCAAAGAAGAAATTGTATAAGAATCAGCCCTCGCATTTAGTCCTGAGATGAGTTTTCCAAATCCTCCAACTTTTCCCTTGTACCGGCATTCTCATCCCGCTTCAGGGCTTCTTTGAAAAATCGGATGGCCTCTTTTTCATTCCCGGCTGCCACGAAGTAATCTCCCATCGAGTCGTATACATTGGCGCTTTCGGGGTAGTTGGCCACATTCATCGCAAACAAGGCTTGGCTTCGCTCCAAATCCCCTGCTTGCATGGACCAGTAGCCCAAAGAATTGATCAAATCTTCTTGTGGTTTCACCTTATAGCCGAATCGCTCGGACATGCGCAGATAGATGGACTCGATACTTCCGATTAATTCCTCGGTAGTCTTGTTACTTCCCAACATGGGATCGGCAGCATCAATAATCTCCAGTTGCAGATCGGCATACCAGGAAAACAGGAATTTCATCCCGTCATATATGCCCGGAATCACCATGTCCAGGTGGCTTCCTTTGGGATAATTTTTATAAAGAAAAGATAGATCTGCACGCTCGGAAAGTAGGTCCCACACCTGCTCATTGGGTATCCGGAAGGAAGTCAGCAAAGAGTCAGTCTGAGGATTTCCCGTAGGGTCAGCATCGGCCACAGCAAAGACATAGCCCTTGCCAGCCAGTGTCCCCGCCTTGGCTGCTGCTTTGATTTTTTTCACCAATATTCCATCATCCCAGGTGGTGGTGGGATCGAGGGTAATTACATTATTGAACAGAGGTGGACGGGTAGCCAAGGCATAGCCGGATAGCAAGCCACCCAGGGAATGCCCAATAAAGGTACGGTATGGTGTGGTGTTGTAGGTTTGGTCGATGTAGGGAATCAGCTCCTTTTCGATAAAGTCGAGAAAAGCCTCTCCACCACCCGATAAGGACACATCAAATCCTGAAAGATCGGAGTCTAGATGGGTAGGCGTTAAATCCCGGGTGCGGTTGGTATTCACAATACCCACCACAATAGAGGGTGGTATGGCATCAAAGCTGAGCTGCTTGAGGATTTGGGTGGTGATGGAAAACTGGCTATTTGCATCCAGCATGTACACCACGGGGCTAGGGGTATTGCCCATAGTGAGTCCACGGGTACTTTGCGGCAGGTAAATCAGTAATGGCCGGTTCTCACCAAGTATTTCAGAATACAGACTGTCCTTTTGACCTTGGTAGTAAATTGATTGATTTTGACCAAAACTATCTTGACTCTCCCAAAGAGCAAAAATTAAAATAAAATTTAAAAAGCGGATTCCCATAGCAATTTTTTTGAAAGACAAAACACCGCTAAAAAAAGGGAAACCGTTTATTATTGCAATCCCTGAATTCAGTGAAATCCCATACAGATGATTTATTTATTGGGAGACTTTCGTTAAAATTTTAATTTCTTATGCCAATTTCACATGGAATCCCTTCTCCTGATTGGAAAGGTGGCCTTATCCAGTAATTTATAATATTTTCCATAAAATCAACATCTTTCATCTGATAAGTTGGGGTATACCGGACTTGATCCCAATAATTCGACCTGGGTTCTGTTGCCCTTCGATCCCCGGTTTCCAACATCCAATCATCCAATCTTTTCCTTAATGCACTTTTGATTTCCTTAAATTCAGGAAGATCTGCCACGTTGTTGATTTGATAGGGATCTTCTTTCAATACATACAGTTCTTCCTCTGGCCTTAAACCGAAACTTAATTCAAAGTAATCAGGAGAATTATCCCTCTCCTGCCCCTCCAAAGCCATGATCAAAAATTTGGTAATGGAATTGTCTACATCACCGTATTGGCCCACAGATTGATGGACTGTTGGGTCTCCAGCGGGGTATCTCTCTGGCATCAGGTTCCGGATATACAAATAGTCATGGGTTCTGATTGCACGGGAAGGATAACTCAAATCCCCTTTTCTTACGTTCGCATGCCTTTCCCTTTCCAAAAACACTTCATGGTCACCTTCAGATTTCCCTTCTAAAATAGGCCAAAGGGATTTTCCACTCATCTCCTTCCCTTGTAGTCCAGCTGCTTCCAAAAAACTGGGAGAAAAATCAACGAAATTGACAAAACTTTGTATTACCGTCCCTGCTTTGATTTTATTTGGCCATCTGATGGCCAAGGGCATTCGGGTTCCTAAATCATAGAGATTTGCCTTTGCCCTTGGAAATGGCATCCCATTATCACTGGTCATGACTACAATGGTATTGTTCAATTCCCCCATTTCTTCAAGAAATCTGATTATTTGACCGCATTCCCTGTCAAACCTTTCCACTTCAAAATAATAATCCAATATGTCATTCCGGATACAGTCCAAATCTGGGAATATATCGGGTACAATCACATCAGATAATTTCATCCCTGTTTGTATACCGGTATTGGGTTCATAATCTCTATGGGGATCAGAACTTCCGAACCAAAAAGTAAAGGGCTGGTCTTTAGCTTTGGCTTTGTAAAAAGACTCAAAGTCAGCGTATGTCTTACCGGCAGGATTATGTTCAAGTCCGGAAACCTGAAATTCACCTGGGCCCCAACCCTTCCGTGCGGACCCGGTAAAGTAACCGGCATCTTCAAGAAGGGAGACATAGGTGGGAAACTGTGCCGGCCATTCAGGCCAAAGATTGGCCCCTTGTTCGTTTTGGTGTGGATACCTTCCATTTAATATGGACGCCCGAGAGGGAGAACATGACGGTGAAGCAGTGTAGGCATTTAGAAAGAGGGCACCTTCTTTTGCAAGTTTGTCAAAAGTAGGGGTAAGTACCACTTTATCACCATAAATACCTGCATGGGGATAGGACCAATCATCTGCAATTAAAAATAAAATATTGGGCTGATCGGATTTTAAACTTTCAACTTGCTGAAAAGCAGTAGTTGAAAAAAACATTAAAAACATTAGTATTGTCATGACAAAAGCGTTGGGTTTTATTTCTTTGAATCAAGATATTGATTTTTCATTTTTATAAAAAATTGAATTCCCTTTTCCCTTTTTCTATTTCCCTATTCTTTGTGGTCCTTTGTACCCTTGGTGGGATAATATTTAAGTCAAATAATTGACATAGTAAAAGATCAGAACCTTTGTGATTTTTCCCACAAAGCCGACAAAGTATCACTAAGAAAAAACTTTGTGGATCTCCGTGGCTTGGTGGGATAATAATTAGGTTTCTGTGATGAGCAACCCTTATGATAAAATCATCTTTGTTCCTTCCCCACAAAGCCGGCAAAGGATCACTAAGAAAAGAAACTAAATATTTTACCGCTGCTGTAAATGATAACTTTCCCTTGGAAAAATATTCCTAAAATCAGGTTCTGAAATAAATTTTACCCTAAAAAATTTTTTCCAAATGATCCAATTAAGAAAAATAAAAACCTCATTTCACAGAGCTGTAATACTTCTTGGTTTATTATTATTGGCATTAGAAAATTCCTTCGCCCAAGGAATCCCAAGTCCCAAAGACCATTTTGGATTTGGTATGGGAGAAGATTACCATATCAGCAACTACACTCAAACAGAAGCCTATTTCAAAAAACTGGCGGATGCTTCTGACAAAGCCAAATTGATATCCATAGGAAAAACCGAAGAAGGCAGAGACCAGTGGATGATGATCGTCACTTCCCCTGAAAACCATACCAATCTGGATAAATTCAGGGAAATCTCCGTAAAGATGGCCAGAGCGGAAGGACTTACTGAAGCAGAGGCTAGGAATATGTCCAAGGAAGGAAAAGCAATTGTATGGATAGACGGAGGCCTCCACTCCACGGAGACTGTTGGCATCCACCAATTGACCGAAACTATATACCAGGTGCTTTCCCGGGATGATGAGGAAACCCAAAGGATTTTGGACAATGTGGTTATCCTTTTTGTCCATGCCAATCCGGATGGCCATGAGAAAATAGGAAACTGGTATATGCGGGAAGCAGAGCCCGAAAAGAGAAGCCTTTCCAATCTTCCTGTATTGTATCAAAAATATATTGGTCATGATAATAACAGGGATTTTTACATTCAAAACATGAAAGAATCCTCGAATATGGGTTACCAGCTATTTGTGGAATGGATTCCCCAGGTGATGTACAACCATCACCAAAGAGGACCTGCCGGATCCATTTTGGCCGGTCCCCCTTATAGGGATCCTTTTAATTATGTTTTTGACCCCATGATGGTAACTGGTATCGATGCAGTCGGTGCGGCAATGTATAACCGGTTGAATGCAGAAAACAAACCTGGATTTACCAGAATGAATGGCTCCACCTTCTCTACCTGGTATAATGGGGGACTGAGAACCACTACCCACTACCATAATATCATCGGTATTTTGACCGAAATTGTAGGGGGACCAAATCCTGAAGAAATCCCTTTGGTACCGGACAGGCTTTTGCCGAACAGCAATACACCATTTCCGGTAACCCCACAAAAAAACTGGCATTTTCAACAATCCATAGATTATTCTGTTTCCATGAATTTTGCGGTGTTGGACTATGCTGCGAGAAACAGCGATCATTTGTTATACAATATTTATGTTATGGGTAAAGGATCTATCGAAAGGGGTAGCGTGGATTATTGGACACCTTTTCCCAGAAAGATAGAGGCGATAAAGGAGGCTTATCAAAAAAATAAGGACAAATATCCTGCCCCCACCAATCCCTTTTCAGCGAGAGGAGGGGCAATTCCTTCAGTTTTCTACGATAGCATTTATCAAGCCAAAGAAGAAAGAGACCCCAGAGGGTTTATTATCCCTTCAGACCAAAAAGACCCAGCAACTGCTGTTAAATTCATCAATGCCCTGATAAAAACAGGAATCAGAATAGAAAAAGCAAGTGCTCCTTTCAGTGTAGAAGGGAAATCCTATCCCAAAGGTTCTTATATCGTCAAAACAGACCAAGCCTTCCGTCCCCATGTGATTGATATGTTTGAGCCTCAGGATTACCCTAATGATTTCCAGTATCCAGGAGGACCCCCCATCAGACCTTATGATGCGGCAGGCTGGACTTTGGCATACCAAATGGGAATTCAATTTGACAGGATTCTGGATGATTTCACCGGGCCATTTGAAACCTTACCATATGGACAACTTGAACCGTTTCCTGCTGTTCAAGTTGGAAGTTCACGATCAGGACATTTCCTGAGCAGTGAACAAAATGATGCCTTTGCAGTGGTCAACGAATTACTAAAAAAAGGGGTGAAAATTTCCAGAATCCGAAATTCCATGGATGGAATACCTGCAGGATCATTCTATATTCCCGGTAATGCTTCCAAGGAGCTTTCAGATTTAGCAGAAAAATATGGGATAAAAGTAATCCCTGCAAAATCCAACCCAAGTAATACACAAACTATCAAACCATCCCGAATTGCCTTATTTGACACCTATGGAGGTTCTATGCCAAGCGGTTGGGTGAGATGGATTTTGGAACAGTACAATTTTGGTTTTGAAGTTATCTTTGCCAAAGAGATCGATTCAGGTAACCTGAATAAAAAATATGATGCCATCCTGTTTATTAGCGGAGGGATTCCAGCGGTGGGCAGCAGCGGAAATGGAGTCTGGGGTTCCCCTCCTACTGAAAGCAATACACCTGCCGAATATCACCATATGATCGGTACCATCACCGCTGAAAAATCCATCCCACAGATCAAGTCCTTTTTAGAAAACGGAGGAAAAGTGGTCGCGGTGGGAAGCGCATCCAATTTGGCATATCATTTACAATTGCCAATAAAAAATGCCTTGGTAGAAGTGCAAAGAGATGGTTCCGAAAGGCCTCTTGCAGGGGAAAAGTATTATGTTCCGGGTTCAGTATTAGTTACAAGGGTTGATAATAGCCTTTCTGCCAACTGGGGTTTGGGGAGTCATGTGGATGTTTTATTCAATAACAGTCCTGTTTTCAAATTGAAACCTGAAGCAAAATTGCAGGGCATACAGGTATTGTCCTGGTTTGATACCAAAACCCCGCTCAAAAGTGGATGGGCCTGGGGACAATCCTACCTCGAAGATGGTATCACTGCATTTTCCGCACCAATTGGTAAGGGGATGCTTTATGTTTATGGTCCTGAAATTACATACCGGGCACAATCCCATGGCACATTTAAAATGCTCTTTAATAATCTTTACCTGTAATAGGGTAAAGATTATTGAATTCTTTTTTCTAACAATTTCCTAAATTGAGGATAATTGTGATTTTTCACACATTAGTCACCTGGGATACACACTAATTTTGAAAAAAATCTTGTTCTTCAATCTATGGAAACAGACATTCAAATCATCATTGTTTTAGGTATATTGACCGCCACCGTTATCATGATGGTGTTTGAAATTTTTAGAATAGATGTAGTGGCCATAATCTGTATGCTGGCATTGGGATGGAGCGGAGTACTTACCCCTGATGAAATGTTGACAGGTTTTTCAAGTAATGCCGTTATTTCCATGATTGCGGTAATGATTTTGGGCTATGGTATTACCACTACCGGAGTGATGGAGAAGTTTTCAGAAAGTATTCTCCAGAAAGTAGGCAACAATAAAAATAAAATCATTGGATTTATTTCATTATCAGTGGGTACCTTATCTGCTTTTATGCAGAATATAGGTGCTGCAGCACTTTTCTTACCAGGAACCCTTGAGATTTCCCGAAAGACGAAAATCCCTGTTTCTCAATTGATTATGCCTCTTGGATTTGCTGCCATATTGGGTGGTTCACTAACCATGGTTGGTTCGGGCCATTTGATCCTGATCAATGATCTTTTAAAAAATGCTGACTTGGAGCCTTTTGGGCTTTTTGCTGTGACTCCTATTGGAGCCATATTGTTAATTGCCGGTATTGTATATTTTTTTCTTCTGGGAAATTATGTACTACCAGCCGTTTCTTCCACCGGTTCAAAAAAATCAGCCCAGGAAAAATTGATGGAGACCATGAGTCTGTCCAAAAACATCTGGTATTTCAAAGTCCAAAAGGAAAGCCAATTGGTGGGACTTACTACTGAAAGCTCAGGAATTTGGAAGAAATTTCAGGTCAATATTATTGCTATTTCCAAGGGTCAGGACATCATCTATGCACCCTGGAGGGAAACTGCATTTCAGGAAGGTCAGATTTTGGCCATCTTAGGAAGAGAAAAGGATGCAAAAGCGATGGCCATGGAGTTTGGATTAAAAGAAGAAATAGCGCCCACGATATTCAATAGGCTGGATAAATCTGAAGATTCCGGTTTTGCAGAAGTGATTGTTCCTGGCAGTTCGGAGATCATTGGTAAATCATTGAGGGATTATGCATTTAGAAGAAGATTTGCTCTTGAGCCTTTGATATTATTTAGTAAAGGAGAGCAAATCAAAGGAGATTTTTCAGACCATGTTTTCGAGCAGGGGGAAACTTTGATTGTGTATGGTCTTTGGGACAATATCCGTTCCCTCAAAGAAAGTTCAGATTTGATTTTGGCCACACCTATTGAATCTGAGCCTAAAAATCAGAGCAAAACGATTCCGGCAGTTGCCAGTTTTGCCTTTGGTATTTTATTGACCTTCTTGGGAGTTCCTATTGCACTTGCCTTTATGACTGGAGCATTGGCCATGATCTTATCAAGGGTCATCAGCATACAACAAGCCTATGATTCCATTGATTGGAAAGTGGTATTCTTATTAGCAGGCTTGATTCCATTGGGTGTGGCCATGCAAAAATCAGGAGCGGCATTTTTCTTAGCTGAAAATGTTATGACTGTCATTGAGGGTAAGTCTGCCCTTTTGCTTGTAATTTCAATCACAGTATTGGCCACTGTTTTCTCCTTATTCATGTCCAATGTTGGTGCTGTAGTAGTCCTGGCACCATTGGTTATCGGCATGGCAGAAATTGCCGGTCTGGATCCAAGACCTTTGGTCTTACTGGCCGCAGTCAGTGTATCAAATTCATTCCTGCTACCAACCCATCAGGTCAATGCATTGATGATGTCATCGGGGGGATATAAAAATAAAGATTATATCAAAGCCGGCAGCGGTTTGACCATCCTGTTCATCATTTTAACAGTTCTTGTCTTCTATTTCTTCTATTTATGACAGAGGTAAGGTCTGATGCCTTGTTATTTGGCAAGAACCATTGTCCAATAGATATCTTTCTTTCCAACACCAGTTTCCAAGAAATCTGCATCCATCATTTGTTTGCAATGATCTGGACTGTTTTTCCAAGCCTTTATAAGCGACTCTTCATTAAAATTTCCCCTGGCAATATTCTCACCTAATAATTTCCACAAATACCCGGTATTATCCACCCTGTTTTTCAAAGTGGATTGATCCGATCCTATATGAAGAAAGAAATTGTTTGCGAACATATCTTCGGAATGCTTTTGAGCAGCACTGGCTAATAGTGAATTCCAGACCACAGGAGGAACAGGTGCCATTGACACATTACCACATTGACAACCTTGGATGCGGAGTTGATTGAGGTGCAAAAGCAATAATTCCTTGTTAAAATCAAGTAAAACAGATCTCACTTCCTTTTCAGGAAGCTCTTGTATTTTCGGATGTTCTATACAGGAATTTAAGGCTATTGACATCAGCAATGCCCAAAAACACACCTGTTTTTTGAGTAATTGGGTGATATTCATAATTTATTATGGCGTCCTTCGTTAAGTTCTCACTCACCGAAAGAAGGAAAAAATGGGTGATATGAACCCAAATTTAGAATTGTTTTATTAAAATAAAAATAAAATTATAAAATTTTTATATTTATTGCATTAATATTATAAAAATAATTATTTTAAAAATATATATTTTGCAATTTACATACTATAATTACTGTTTTATAATAAAAAAACCAGTATATAAAAAATTAGTTTTTTTATCAATCGAATGCTTTACAATATTTATAGAGAGGGAAACAAACAATAATGGATTATTCAAAGAACTAATTTTTTATATAGTAGAAAGTTTTTCAACTGTTTTTTTTGGCAGTTCCTTTAATTATTAGACCATTCAGCAAATAATGGCCAAATAGGGAAACATTTGAGCCTTACTTTGTATTGTAAAGACAACATAAGTAAGATTAATTCTTGTTGTTATTAATTTAAAATCAGCAACTTATCATTAAATGAAGTACATTTTATTTCTTATTTTTTTTATTGGCACAATTGGCCAGGTATTTTCCCAAACTTATTCCATCAAAGGGGTTGTAAAAGAGGAGGGTAAGCAGGAGGTACTTCCATTTGTCAATATTATATTATTGACGTCAAGTGATTCCTCTCAGATTGGTGGGGCTGTAACGGATATTGACGGGAGGTTTGAAATTTCAGGAGTAAGTTTGGGTGATTACCTTCTAAGGATTCAGTATATGGGTTACAAAGGGTATCAAAGAAACCTGGTAGTAACCTCCAATACGGATTTAGGCAGCATTATGATTATGGAGGAGGCTACTGACCTTAATGAAGTTCTTATAGAAGCAAGAAGATCTACCGGCAGTCAAAAAGGAGATACAACCCTTTTTAATGCAGATGCTTTCAAAACCATGAAAGATGCCAGTGCTCAGGTACTGATTGAAAAATTACCGGGAGTTAATACTGAAAATGGAATACTTCAAGCGCAAGGTGAAAATATAGCCCAGATTTTGGTAGATGGCAAACCCTTTTTTGGGAACGATGTCAGAACTGCCTTACAGAACATTCCCGCAGAAATGATACAAAGTATTGAAATCTTTGATCAGAAAAGTGAAAAAGCACAACTGAGTGGTTTTGATGATGGAGAAAGGTTGAAGACCATCAATATCATTACAAAACCTAATAGGAGAAAAGGACAATTTGGGAAGACTACAGTGGGGTACGGAACAGATGAGCGTTATCTTGCCGGGGCAAGTGTCAATTTCTTTGATGAAGATCAAAGATTAACGGTAACAGGACTCAGCAATAATATTAATGTCCTGAATTTTACCAGTGATCCTAATGCCCAAGACAATGGGAATCCACAGGAAGGTATTATTACTACCAATATTCTTGGAATGAATTATTCAAATGTCTGGAATGAAAAAGTCAAAGTCACGGGAAGCTATGTGTTCACCAACCGGGAAAATGTAGGAATTGTCAACCGATTTAGGGAATTCATCACCTCTGAAGAGTCTAATCAAATTTATAGTGAGACCAGCACTGACGTGAGGGTCAACAATCAGCATCAGGCCAATCTACGGCTTGAATATAATCCCAATGAAAGAAACAGGTTCCTATATATACCAAGATTTTCTGCTAGGTTTGAAACGGAAAACTCAGGATTTTTTGGGCAGACAGATTCTGGCCTCAATCCAATCAATACTGTTGAAAATCTTAAAACAGGAAATTACAAGGATTTTGATTTATTCAACCGTCTGTTTTACAGTCATAAATTCCTGAAACCAGGAAGGACCATAACCATCAGGACTACATTTACGAATGGATGGAATCAGGATGATGCAAATAGAAAAGCCAGGAATACTTTTTTTGAACAAAATGGGGAAAGAGTGGAAAATCTTGATCAAAGGATCACGAGAGAAAGAACCGGAGAATCATGGCAGGCCAGGGTTTCCTATACTGAACCGCTTGGAGAAAAAGGTCAAATGGAAGCTGAATATCAGATTGGCAACAGAAAAAATGATTCCGATAGATTATTGTTTAATGTTGATAGTGGGGACTTTGAGAATGGAAATTTGGTGCTTGATACAGCTCTGAGTAATGTTTTTGTGAGTAAATACCTTACACAAAGTGTCGAGTTAGGATATCAGTACATTTCCGAAAAATATAAGATTCAAACAGAATTGGAATACGAGGATGCCAGATTGAACAATAATCAGGAATTCCCAAATGTAGAGGTACTTAATAGAAGATTTACCAACCTCCTCCCCACCCTTCGGATGGAGTACAAATTTTCTGCCAATACAAACATCCAATTGGATTATGATACTTACACCAATGAACCTCAGGTTTGGCAATTACAAAATGTAATTGATAATACAAACCCGATTCAGCTTCGTACGGGTAATCCTGAACTTGACCAATCCTTTACCAACCAATTTAGACTGCGGTTCAGGAGCAATAATCCTGATTCGGACAAGAATTGGTTTTTGTTTGCTCAATCAAGATTTGTTGACAAATTCATTTCAAATTCAGTTTTTATAGCCGATGAGCCAACAGAAATCCAGGATGGAATAATATTGGAAAAGGGTTCCCAATTGAATAAGCCTGTGAATTTGGATGGCTTTAAGGATTTCCGCTCCTGGTTCAGTTATGGGATGCCTTTTGGATGGATTAAATCCAACCTCAATCTGAATGCCGGTTTTGGGTATACGCAAAGACCCGGCCAGGTCAATGATGTGGTAGGATTCAATAATTCTACCAGGCTGAGCACAGGTTTTTCGCTCAACAGCAATATCAGTGATCAGGTAGATTTTAATATCTGGTCCAGATCTTCTTACAATAAAGTTAACAATACCCAGAACCCTAATATGAATAATGATTTCTTTCAACAAAGATTCAGGGTCAATTTCAACTGGATCATTTGGGAAGGAATCATTTACCGCTTGGATCTTAACCATCAGATCAACAGGGGACTTGCCCAAGGATTTGATACAAATTTCTCTTTGATCAATATGAGTATTGGCAAAAAAATATTCAACAACCAAAGAGGGGAAATCAGTTTAATGGTTTATGACCTGTTGGGTCAAAATGCAAATGTAAGAAGAAACATTACAGAGACCTTCATTGAAGACATTCAGACCAATGTTCTTCAGCAATACCTCATGTTAAGCTTTACTTACAACTTAAGAAGGTTCAGTAAGGGAATGGACGAGAATTCCTATAATGAGATGTATCAGAATAATTAAAGAAAGGTGAAAAGTCCATTTGATTTCTGAAATTAATTGTTCCTTTTGACCTTTATAAGGGATCTAGTATTTTAATAATAAGCCGGTTAACACCGGCTTTATTTTTTTATCAAATTATGATTTTGTTCAGGTTGTTTATTACCAAGCATTACCAGAAATCAAACCATTTTTTTTGATCTTCTATGGTCAATCTTTCAACTTATGATAAACGGAATGCGTTCCTGTTTCAAGGAAAGTTTTGGCATCTATCCTACTGTAAAATTGAATTGCTTTTGCAATCAGCCCGGTCCAACCTGTTTGATGGCTAGCTCCCAATCCAGCTCCATTGTCTCCATGGAAATATTCATAAAAGAGGATTAAATCTTCCCAATAGGGATCAGTTTGAAATTTTTCAGTTCCTCCATAAATTGGCCTCCTCCCTTTTTCATCTTTTGTGAAAATACTGACCAGTCTTTCACTTAAATCTTTACTTACTTCAAAAAGATTCATGAAATTTCCTGATCCTGTCGGACATTCCACTTTAAAATTATCACCATAATATAGATAAAACTGTTGGAGTGCCCTGATAATCATCAAGTTAGTAGGCATCCAGACCGGACCTCTCCAATTGGAGTTGCCGCCAAACATTCCTGTATTGGATTCCGCAGGAAGGTAATCAACCCGGAATTCCCGACCACCTACATGCATGACATAGGGATTTTTCTCATGGTATTTGGAAAGGGATCTGATTCCATGAGGACTTAAAAATTCATTTTCATCCAGCATTTTTTCCAAGATCCTTTTGAGTTTGTTTTGATCTACCAAAGCCAGAATTCCCCTTTCTTTGATACCATAATTGCCTTCACCGGTGGGATGTATGGATTCCAACAATTCAGGCATTCTGCGGATTTTTTGGCGGATAAGTTCCATTTCACCGGGAATTTTATCCCGTTGTTCTTTTTCTATGATGCTAGTGGCACATAATGGCAGTAATCCTACCAATGACCTTACCTTTAATCGAGTGGCTCTCCCATCCGGCAGCCTTAATAAATCGTAATAGAAACCATCTTCTTCATCCCACATGCCATCAGACCCTTTTTTATTAATTCCTGCCGCGATGAAAAGAAAGTGTTGAACAAATTTGTAGACCATCTCCTCGTAAGACTTATCCCGCATCACGATTTCTGATGCAAGTTCCAACATATTCTGACTATATAGGGCCATCCAGGCTGTCCCATCGGCCTGTTCAAGATGTCCACCTGTAGGTAAAGGAGCACTTCGGTCAAAAATTCCAATATTGTCCAGTCCCAAGAATCCGCCTTCAAACACGTTCTTTCCATATCTGTCTTTTTGGTTGACCCACCAGGTAAAATTTAGGAGGAGTTTATTAAAAGTGCTTTTCACGAAATCTACATCAGATTCCCCTGAAAGTGCTATTTCCATTTTATGTAAAAATAGCGTGGCCCAAGCATGAACAGGTGGATTAACATCACTGAAATTCCATTCATAGGCAGGCATTTGTCCATTGGGATGTAGATATAAACCTTTCAACATGAGTTGCATTTGTTCTTTGGCAAACTCAGGATCAACAATGGATAAAGGAATCGCATGAAAGGCCAGGTCCCAGGCGGCATACCATGGATACTCCCACTTATCAGGCATGGAGATAATATCCTTATTTAACATGTGGTACCAATCCGAATTTCTTTTTTTATTATAACCTGAATGCAGAGGATTGGAATTATGCTCATCTAACCAATTGTCACCGTCAAAAAAGAAGAACTGTTTTCCCCAAAGCATGCCGGCAAGGGCTTGTCGCATTACATTGGCCCTGTCTTTATTGACTCCTGGCGGAATCACAGATGCATAGAATTCATCAGCTTCACGGATCCTATCCTTGAAAATTTTTTCAAATTTTTCCCCGAATGGCTCTTCGTCTTCTTCCTTTGATTTCTTTTTCAAGCGGAGCTGCACTACGGCAGTTTCACCTGCAGCTACCATCATTTTATAATGGGCTGAAGACTTAGTGCCTTGATTTTTAGGATTGATAGTTCCCATCAAACCATAAACAATATAATCGTTGATGCCGTCTTTGACATACAGACTCTCATTCTCAGCACCTGGAAAAAGACGCTCATGATTAGTTTCATTTTCGGTGAAAAGTAAAGGGACTTCTCCTTCGCAGGTTAAGACAAATTCCCCAAGTTCTTTATGTTTTGCCAGAACAGCAGCAGTTCCCTTAGGTGATTTTAATTTTGAAATTTTTGGTTTTTCAGCTGCCCTATTGGTCGGAGCAATCCATTCAGACCAATCATTCCGGAACCATAAGGTGGGTAGAAGATGGATTTCTGCCCTTTCAGGTCCCCTATTGGCAGCACTGATTTTGATTAATATATCCTCAGACCCATTTTTGGCATATTCTATGAAAACATCAAAATACCTATTGTCTTTAAATATCCCTGTTTCAAGAAGTTCATATTCCATTTGTTCCCTGGATAACTGGCTGTTGATCCATAGTAATTCATCATAGGGATAGGCTTTCTGAGGATACTTGTATAAATATTTCATGTAGGAATGGGTGGGTGTATTATCCAAGTAAAAATAATACTCCTTAACATCCTCTCCATGATTGCCCTGGCTATTGGTCAATCCAAACATCCTTTCTTTCAAAATCGGATCTTTTCCATTCCACATGGAAAGTGCAAAACAAAGGAGTTGATTCTGATCAGATATACCCGCAATGCCATCTTCCCCCCATCTATATGCCCTAGAACGGGCATGATCATGGGTGAAAAAATTCCATGCGTCCCCATTGGGGCTATAGTCTTCCCGGACAGTGCCCCATTGACGTTCGCTAAGATAAGGACCCCATTTTTTCCAAGGGAGCTTCTTTTCTTTGTCTTCCTGTAATCTAAGTTTTTCCATTTTTCAAACCTGAAATAATTCACCTTACTATTTTTTTAAAAAGATCCGTTTTAAATTCTTCAACCCCATTTAAACAGCCCTGATGGGCTAATGTACACTCTCCGAATGATTCAATCATCCGTTATAACTAACCTTGAAAGCATTTCTCTGGAAAATGTAACAGGCATTTAGAGTCAAGATATTTTTTTGGATTATAGATGAATATTAGGCAATCTTTTTCACTAATATTATGATAT
Source organism: Shivajiella indica (assembly GCF_042683085.1). Taxonomy (NCBI): domain Bacteria; kingdom Pseudomonadati; phylum Bacteroidota; class Cytophagia; order Cytophagales; family Cyclobacteriaceae; genus Shivajiella; species Shivajiella indica. The sequence goes on from NZ_JBHUIV010000010.1 coordinate 793,611, forward strand.
AAATCATGTAGCTTAATGATTGAAAAAGTTTTTGGATATTCTTATGGAAAACACTGAATCAACAAATCTTTCAAAACTCAACCAAGAGGAAAAGGAAGGAGAAAAAAAAGGGAAAAAATTAATCCAAAAAGAGAGAACCAGAACTGCTTTTGAAAGACTTCAGCTGGCCTGGATCAGGTCTTCGCTCACCTTAATTGCTATTGGAATCGGTTCTATTGAATATTACCATAATAGGATTGAATCTGGTAAAACTCCCTTTTTCAAATTGATCAATGGCAATGATTTGGGTTTTTTCCTGATTGTAACAGCCTTTTTTATGCTCTTCCTTTCCACCTTTCAACATATCAAAAGCATGTCGACATTGAAGGACTATTTTCCGGAAATGCGTTATTCAGTTGCGACGGTTTTATCTGTCATCATCATTATATTGGTTATATTTTTATTCATCATGATGTTCTTGAATTTCTTATGAAGAGAAATAAATTACATTAGGGGATTACCTCAAAAAAGGAAAGTTACATTTTAAAAACCTGAGCAATTTTATAAATTGCCTCAAATTTAATCCAGACCATTTTGAAGTTACTTGTAATTGACATTGGTGGCACCAATGTAAAAGTAAAAGCCAATAATGCTGACGAAAGAAGAAAGATACCATCCGGGTCTTTTATGACACCCGAAAGAATGGTGTCGGAAGTAATCGAATACACAAAGGATTGGGAATATGAAGCAATTTCCATAGGTTATCCCGGAATCATCAAAAAAGGAAAAATCATGACTGAACCTAAAAACCTGGGTGATGGGTGGGTTGGATTTGATTTTGAAGCTGCCTTTGGCAAACCTGTCAGAATTATCAATGATGCTGCAATGCAGGCTTTGGGATCTTATCAGGAAGGGGTTTTGCTTTTTTTGGGTTTAGGAACCGGTATGGGTTCTGCTATTATTGTCGATGGAAAAATCGTGCCCATGGAACTGGCCCATTTGACATACAAGAAAGGAACCTTTGAAGATTATTTAGGCCTGAGAGGACTTGAAAGAATGGGTCAGGAAAAATGGCAAAAGCATGTCCTGACAGTAGTAAACCGGTTTAAGGATGCGTTTCTTCCTGATGATGTGGTGTTAGGAGGAGGTAACTCCAAATATTTGACCCAGATCCCAGATGGATGCAGGTTGGGAAATAACCATATGGCCATCGACGGGGGATTCCGGTTATGGGAGTATGAACTGAAGTAAAAGTGCAATATTTAAAGCAAGTCTATAACTTACTTCTTAAGCATCCTGGAATTTAGTTTTTCTTGGATGCTTTTCGTTTTTCCTGCTCCTCATACATTTTCTCTTCTTCCAACTTTCGGAAGTATTTCCGGAGTAAAAAGCTGCTTTTCAGTGCTTCCATATTTTGGTTAAAATTGGCCGTCCCTGCCTCAATATTCATCATGGTGTTCATCAAGCTTTCGCGCATCAATGAATCAGTCAGGATTAGACCTGCAGTTCCTTCTCCTGCCTCAATATCTTCCACGATTTTTTTAACATCTTCGGCCACAACTGACATTTCCTGACTTATGGCCACAATCTTTTCCAATGCAGATGCAATATTATCAGCCATGAGAGAGTCCGTGAAAGCCCTTTTCATAATACCATCACCCTGCTCAAATGTTTGAATCATTTCCTTTCCGGCAGCAGCCATCTGAGAGGCATTTGATCCTGCCCTTCTTAGCTCTTTTATGGTACTTTTGATTTCATCTGTGAGTTCAGGATCATTTAGGAAATTCCACAAATTTTCACTTTTATTGAGTTTTTCCGCAATTTCTGACAAATTCAGAAAGGTGATTTCAAGGTACTCACCTGTACCCTCCAGTCGTTTTAGCATCGCATCAGTATCCAATGGAGTCAAGGCATATATGATATCTCCTTCTTCTACCGGTTCTGATTCACCTTGTTGAGGAATTATTTGAATGATTTTATTTCCCATCAATCCATCTGTATTGATAGAAGTCATCGCATTCTTTTTAATAAATGGCTGCATTTTTTTATGCACATACATATGGATATAGATCAGGGAATCATTCGCGATTTCAATGGATTTTACTGTGCCAACATCGATTCCTTTAAAACGTACGTTGTTTCCAGGGACCAAACCATTGACATTGTCTACTACAGACGTAATGGTAAAGGAAGCTCCGAATATATTTTGGTTTTTACCTATCATATATAGGGTAAATACGAGGAAAAGCGTACCGGATAAAACCAGAATCCCTAATTTTGCATTTTCTATTTTTCTCTTCTCTTTCATGTTCAGTCAAAAAACTCCCTGATTTTGGGATCTTTGGATAATTTAAGATTTTCAAAGGTATCATTCGCGTAACATCTGCCATCTATCAGCATGATAACCCTATTGGAGGTTATCCTGATACAATTCATGTCATGGGAAATAATCACAGAAGTGGCTTTATACTTTTCTTGTACACTCACCATCAATTCACTGATTTCCCTGGCCGTTGCCGGATCAAGGCCAGTTGTCGGTTCATCATATAAAATCAGATCAGGCTTCAGTATAAGGGATCTCGCAAGTGCAATCCGCTTTCTCATACCTCCTGAAAGTTCAGCCGGCATCATGTCAATAGTATGGGCCAATCCCACATCCTCCAATGCCTCTTTGACTGCAGGCTCGGCCCCTTTTTGTCTTTGTTCCCTAGTCCAATGTCTCCTCAAAGGAAACTCCAGGTTTTCCCTAACAGTCATAGAATCATAAAGTGCATTACTCTGAAACAGAAAACCAATTCTCGATCTGAGTTTATCAATTTCATCCTGATCCAGATCACTGATATCCTGCCCCAAGACTACAATTTTGCCGGAATCAGGTTGAATAAGGTTAATGATGCATTTGATTAAAACAGATTTTCCGGAACCTGATTTTCCAAGAATCACAAGGTTTTCACCTTTGGAAACCGACATAGAAAAATCTTTCAGGACATGGTTTTCACCAAAAGATTTATTTACATTAATTACTTCAATATCAGGCCTTTCAGTATCCATAATTTAAGTTAATCCTAGCAGGTCAGTTATCTGAACTGCAATCAAATCAATAATAAATATCAATAAAGAAGAAACGATAACCGCTGTTGTGGCTGACCTGCCCACACCTTCTGTTCCTTTCTTTGAATTATACCCTTTATAGCAGCCTATAACCCCAATGGCAAAACCAAAAAAGAAAGTTTTGATCAAGGAGGGAACCACATCTCCAAAACTTAAGGCATCGAAAACCTGAAACCAATACAAATGCCAGCTGACATGTCCCCGAATATTCACTCCTAAAAACCCACCATATAAGGAAATAGCATTGGCAATACTGGAAAGCACCGGAACCATCAAGGTGGCAGCCATTACTCTTGTAACAACCAGGTATTTAAAGGGATTGGTCCCCGAAACTTCCATGGCATCAATCTGTTCAGTTACCCTCATGGAACCCAATTCGGCCCCTATTCCTGAACCGATTTTACCAGCACAGATCAGGGCAGTAATCACAGGAGCTATTTCTCTAATCAAAGATACTGATACCATAGAAGGTAAAAGGGATTCTGCACCAAATTCCACTAGAGTAGGCCTTGACTGAATGGTCAGTACCAAGCCCATAATAAATGCTGTTATTCCAACCAAAGTCAATGTCTTATAGCCAATCCAAAAACATTGGTTGATAAACTCCTCGTATTCCTGCTTAGGCTTGGTAATTTCTTTAAAAAACCGTGCGGTAAAATGGGATATCTCTCCAACTTCCCTTAAAAATGGGGTGTCAATATTTAATATTTTTTTTACCACGGGTTTTTTGTGCTTTAGCGAATTTGTCTATTAAAAACATAAAAATAGCGAATGAAAATCAATTGTTTTCCTGATATTAATCATATATAATTTCCACTTTGGTCTAATTTTATCCAGAAATCTGCAAACTTACCTTTCGGGGGAATCTACAAAAATTAAGGGTTGATTCCGAACTTATTTCGATCAATATCAAATATCAATTAACATCTATAATGATAAACACAAGTTTAATTGGCTAGTAGAGGAATAGCTAGTTTTCAAACCAATTTACCAATCTTTTCCTCTGTATTTTTTCTTTTCAGAAATCCTCTTTTTTTCCTTTAATCTTTCCTCAATAGCAGCCTTTCCGGGTTTAGTGACTTTCCTGATTTTCTTTTTTTGGAATGCCTTCAATAGTAAATCATAGAATTTCCGAATGGTTATTTCTTTGTTTTGTATTTGGGATCTTTTTTCCTGACTCTGGATAATCAGATTCCCCTCAGAATCCAATTTATTTCCCAGTTTTTCCATCAAAATCGATTTTTCCTCCGCCTCCAAAAAAATGGAATTCGGAACATTGAAACGCAAAGTAACTTTGGTATTTACTTTATTGACATTTTGGCCTCCTGGACCTGAACTTCTGCTTGCCTGAAATTCAAACTCCTGGTTGAATATTTGATTTTTTATTTTCTCTTGAATCTTCATTAACATCTGGATTGAGAGATAAATTGTTAAATCCAATTAGTCTATTGGAAAATATCAGCAACACATCTAAAACCTACCGTTTCATTTCGTTCAAACCCAGGTGAAACCCGAAGCAGCATTTGTCTGTAATGGATTTCCCTTGGACCTCCCTGAACATACCACCAACTTGAAGAGGGCTTGAAGTAACTTCCACCTTTTAATAAAATCATCTGGTTAGTCCCATTATCATATAGGTCATTGGTCATTTGCCAGACAGATCCCACCAAATCTTCCAGTCCCCACGGATTACTGCCATTCGGATAACTTCCCACAGCATCCAAAATTCCATTTCCAATATTGCATTTATCGGTTTCAAGACCATCCAGGTGTTCCACAGTCAGGGTATTGGTCACAAATTCTCTTCTTTTACTTACTTTTAAATCAGGATCCCAAGGCCAATCTCTTCCATCTCCGGCTGATGCGGCATATTGCCACTCGGCTTCAGTTGGCAGCCGCTTTCCTGCCCAAGAAGCATAGGCTTTGGCATCTTCATAACTCACATTCACCACAGGATGGAGTTCCTTACCTTTGGGAATGTCACCATCCAACCAATGCGCTAAAAACCTATGCGGATCCTTAGGACTATATCCTGTGGATTCCAAAAAAGTTTTAAACTCCTGGTTGGTAACCGGATGTTTATCCATATAAAAATCCTGAAACTTTAACTCCTTGGGGAAATTTTCCACCGGATAAGGGATAAACTGATCTCCCTGGCTTACTTTCATGATAAAAGAGCCTTTCGGGACCCTGACCATCCCTTCAGGTATTTTATCCAATTTAACTGTTTTTTCTGATACCGAAATCAACCTTGGATCTCCAAAATCCATTGTTATGATTCTTTCATCCAATAACTCTTCTCCTTCAAATAATTGTACAACCAGCTTCCCCTCAAAATCCCTAAAGGTTTCCCTAATATCCAGAAACTCCTCATCTTGATAGAGACTTACAAAATCTTTGCCATAGGAAGGATTTCCTGCCCAAACCCTGACATCACCTTTTGTCAAACTATTAATGTAAAGCTTATTTTCAATCAACTTAATCTCCAATAAATTAGGTAAATATGCAATTGCACTAACCGCACCTTCATTATTGGTTCCTAACCATTTTTGATGAAAGGATTCCAAGTCTACAGGTACATAAAAACTCCCTTCCTTCTCAGAAAGCTGAACTTCCTCATGATTCCATAAGTCAATATAATGCCAATCATATTTAGGTTGATTTACCTCAAAAAGATTACCCAAAAAACCTTCCGGTTTAAGACTGAAAATAGTGTAAATGACTTTATTCTCTTTCGGCCATTTATTGACAAAAATCCCCTCTTCTAGGGTTTTGATCAGAGGAGTATAATCATAAGCGGTAAAATTGCTATGGTTTTCACGGAGCACTCTTAAGGTCCTTCCAAAAAACTTATAATCTTCCTCTTTCCATTCCGGTCTTCCTGGGCGGAATATATTGAGTTCTGTACCATATCCATTGAACATGGAAAGCGCATATTCTCTTCGTATCCGTTCATAAGCCAATTCGGCAACCCTGAAAATAGCAAAGTCGGGCTTTATAATCTTATTCAAATTAAGCAAGGGTGGATAGTAAAGAGCATTGTGTACCCTCCCCGATACGATACCGGGCATGTCTTTGGGTACAGCCATACCTTCACTGTACATTACAACTCCCTCTTTGACCGAATCTGCCGCCTCTTGCAAATCATTGCTTGAACTGCCTTTTGTATCCAAGACAACCCCATCTGCATTGGTACCTTCAATGAGTTTCTGCATGCCCTCCAGATGTCCTTCGAGTCGGGTACTTTCATCCCAAGGATTATAGGCAATAAAAAACTTGGTTCCTCCTAAACGCAGGCTATCAGACATATGAGACAATTGGTCAAGCCCTCCCGGCAAATCCCGGTACATATCCCATTGGTTTCTTTGATCCAGTCCCAGAGTTGGCCATGTCGGCCAGATTCCGATCACATCATCCCCTCCAAACCAATTTTCATTTCTTTTTTGAAATTCTAAGAGTTTGAATTCTTGATTGTCAACATGATAAAAATCCTTGTCCCAAGCCATTAAAAGATGCATGGCATAGGCTTTTCTGATCCATTTCAAATCCTCTCTTTCATACAAACTGTTATCAAAAGACTCCAAATCATAAAGATATTTTTTTTGAAAAACAGTCCTTAAACCTTCCTGCCAATCTCCTGAAAAATTATCCATGTAGCATCTATAGGTCACATTTCCTCCTGGAGGAAGGATAGTTTCGAATCTTCTTCTTATAGCCCCATCTCCCCAATATTTCCGTCTCATCAATGCCGCAATACCCATCTCCCCTGATTGAACACTTGCATACCCCAGTTCCCAGGCATTATCCGGAAGAATCACATTTACAGGTTTGAAGTTAGGACGAAAAAGATGAGACCTCGAAAGGGTATGTTTACCTGATCCAGTAATAAAAAACTGATCCGGTAATCCTCCAAAAGGAATAAGGTTTTCTAAAATCAGGGTATCTCTTGAAATATTTTTAAAGGTTAAGACGGCAGTCCATTGATTAGGACCGGCTTGGATACTGTCAATGTTTAAGACAATTCTATCTTCCCAAAGCCATTGACCTTCCTTTATTTTGAATTTGTCAGAAAGGTTTTTTTCATCATTCACAGTGAAGGAAAACAGTGGAATCGGTTTATCTAATTTAAAATCTCCTAGGGAAGACAAAACCAATTGTCCGTTTAATTCAACATCAAGCTTCTGGGCCAATAGACCATGGTTCTGGATGTAGAAAATCAAAGCAAACAATACAATTTTAAAGATCTTTTTGTCCATGGAAATTTGACTAAGTTGGGTTGTCCTGATATTTATTATAAGATGGGAATTTTTTCCAATTCCTGCAGACCGGGATTATATTTTTTTGAAGGCTTTATTGAAAAATCTTCCCAAATGAAAGTTTTGAATATTATTCAAAAACAATTAAACTAAGTTCAATTGTTTTAATTGACTAAAAGTCAATAAAATTGAACGGGGTTTAATTTTTGATTTATTTTAATAATTACCTGATTTGATTTTCTCTGTTTTTAGTCTAATCAAATAGGGACCAAAAACATTTAGGTTAAAGGAAAGCGTTTAGGTAAAAACCTCTTTTGAGCAATTGTATTTTTCTTACATTTATCAAAAAAATTTCCATATGATTGAAATAATAGAGGCAACTCTTGAAGATCTGATTCAGGTAAGAAGCATAGCGCTTCAAACTTGGCCGAAGACCTTTTCTAATATTCTGACCTTGGATCAAATTGAGTATATGCTGAATTGGATGTATAGCCCTAAAGCTTTAGAAAGTCAGGTTTTAGAAAAGCAACATGTTTTTTTATTGGCGAAAGAAGAAGGTAAGTACTTGGGATTTTGCTCTTATGAAGTTCATTCCAAAGAAGGTATGAAAACCAAAATACATAAAATATACATTTTACCGGAAACCCAGGGAAAGGGAGTCGGAAAGAAACTGATCGGGCAGGTAGAACAAATAGCCAAAGCGAATGGAGACAAGTACCTGTTTTTAAATGTCAACAAATACAACCAGTCTGCGATAGACTTTTATGGACATTTGGGATTTTATGAGGCTTACCGAGAGGTAATTGACATTGGAAATGGCTTTGTTATGGATGATGTGGTCATGGAAAAAAAACTTGATTAATTTCCTATTTGCTAATGTAAAATCAGCATCTCCCCTTTCAGGTTTTCCAGAAAATAATCCCACCTTTTTTTGGTAAAATAGGTTTATCTTAAAATATTTCATGAGTTAAAAGTCTTTCCATGTAAGTTATCCGGATAATATTATCCATACTAAGGATTAATCTTTTAAATTTTAACTCCCTTTCTTTGGAAGGATTAAAATTACTATAAATCGAAATTGTAAAACTTTTTTAAAAAAAGATGAGCGTTCCCAACCCTAACAATATCCCGGGCATATTCAATTGGTGTGACCGATGGTGCGAGCGATGCCCTATGACGGCAAGATGTACACTATACCAACAGGAACAAGAGGACAGGGCGATTTTGGAATCAGACCTGAGCCAGGAGGAGAAAATGGAAAAAATAAGAGAAAAACTGACAGAAACTTTGGAAATGCTCGGTGATTCAGAAGAGGAATTTGAAATGGATTTTGATGAAATAGATGAAGAAGAGCAGGAAGAAGTGATGCACGAACAGGAAATCAATGAAATCAAAATCGATATTCATCCCATTTCTGATTTATCTGAATCATACATGAAAGAAAGTATGGAATGGTTGAGAAAAAAAAGAAAAGACCCGGTCTTTATTCCTTATTTTGATATCATGTATTCAGAGGAAAAATTTCCAATACCACCATCCAAAGAAATCAGTAAAGTGATCAATTTACTGGAAACAGTACAATGGTACCAAACTATGATTCCTGTTAAATGCCGAAGTGCATTCAATTATCTTGCCGATAAATCATTTTGGGATGATTATCCTGTGGAAGAAAGAGGCTATAACGGAACTGCAAAAGTCGCATTGCTATGCGTAGACAATAGCATTAAAGCCTGGAAAGGACTCTTGTTTTGGTCCAACAATGAGGAAGACAGCATCATGCCATTGATAGAAAAATTAATTGAAATCAAACATATGATGGAGTCGGAATTCCCTGATGCTTATCTTTTTATCAGGCCAGGATTTGATAAAAAAGAGGATGAAAGTTTTTAATTCAATAAAAATATATTAAATTTGATAAAATAATTTATCAAATGAGAAGTTACTTTGACATCCAGGACATTTTAGGAAAAGAAAACTTTTCTAATGAGGTAAATGAGCCAATGGATTATTACTATGTGGCCGAGAAAGGACTTCCATCTGCGGTCATTCAAAATTTCAAAAGCTCATTTTCAATAGGCCTTTCCCAGATAGCTTCCATTCTTTCCACTTCAGAGCCTACTTTGTACAGGAGGATCAAAGAAAATAAATCCCTTCCCAAGCAAGAGGCCATCAAATTATTGGAAGCGACCGATTTATTTTTGTATGGAGAAGAGCTTTTTGGAAGCAAGGAGGATTTTTTCAAATGGATGGAGCTTCCCAACACCGCATTAGGTGGATTGAGACCCATGCAGGTAATTAGCTATCCTGAAGGCATTTCCAAAGTCAGGGATTTACTTACCCGCATAGAATACAATGTCTATAGCTGATGTTCGTCTATCGCCTTACCAGGTCCAAATATGCAGAAGACCTAAGTGGATTCGGGGCTGCGCTTTCCGGAGGCAGATGGAATAAAAAAGGAAGGGCAGTGCTCTATTGTTCAGAATCTCCTGCCCTTTCCTTACTTGAAATAGTAGTGAATATACCGCCTATGTTCCAGCCTGATCTGAAGCTTTTAACCATTAAAATCCCGGATCAGAAAATTTTTGTTCTTGAAAAAGAAAAACTGCCTGCGAATTGGTACCATTATCCTGCACCAAGAATTCTGGCAGAAATTGCAGAAGAATATTATCAAAAACAGGAAATAATCGGGATAAAGGTTCCAAGTGCAGTTTTACATCAACAAAGCAATATTTTAATCAATCCAAAAAGTAACTATTTTGATGAAGTCAAAGTATTATCAAATGAACCCTTCATTTTTGACCCAAGGCTTTATCGAAGAATCCATTGATAATTGGCTAATTGATAATTTGTAATTGAACCTTATTGTGCCTTTCAACTAATAAACCGGAATTTCAGATACTTGATTTTTTCCCCTTTATCACTGAAAATTTTCTCATATTTTGTCTTAATTCCATGGTGTTCCTCCTTCCAGGGAGAATGGTAAAAATCATGGGTTTTGATTAAAATTTCAGTATCCTCTCTTTGGTCAAGCAAATCCAAAGTATAGTTAAAAAGATCAGTATTATCGGTTTTAAAATGAACAACTCCCTCCTTTTGGATCAAAGGCTTGTACATTTCCAGGAATTTAGGTGAGGTTAACCTTCTCTTTTCGTCCCCTTCTCTGGGAAAGGGATCAGGAAAAGTAATCCATAATTCAGCAATTTCACCTTCGGCAAAAAACTTATCCAACACTTGAATTTGGGTTCTTAAAAAGGCCACATTTTGAAGTCCTTCTTGTATGGCTATGGTACTTCCCTTCCAAATTCTGGCACCTTTGATATCTACTCCAATAAAATTTTTTTCAGGATACTCTCTTGCCAATCCTACCGTGAATTCCCCTCTACCACAGGCAAGTTCCACTACAATGGGATGTACATTTTCGAATTGAACTTTGTTCCAATGCCCTTTGATTTTTTCAAAGACATCTTTCCCAGGCTGGACTACGTTTCTATTTTCTTCGTTCTCTTTAAACCTTTGCAGTTTCTTTCTGCTCATCTTTACAGCTCATTAATTTCGGCAACCACAAAGGTACTGCCACCTACAAATATAAAATCTTCTTTATCTGCTTTTTTCTTGGCAGTTTCAAGGGCTTCATTGACATCTTGGATCACCTCACCCTCCAATTCAAATTCTTTCGCCCTTTTTTCTAAGTCAAAGGCATCCATAGCCCTAGGAATATTCGCCTGACAAAAAATATAATAGGCTTTATTGGGTAACATAGAAAGGATTTTGGTAACATCCTTGTCATTTACCATTCCTATAACCATATATAACTGATTGAATGGATATTCCCTGATTTGTTCAAGAATATACTTGATTCCGTCTTCGTTATGGCCTGTATCACAGACTACCCAAGGGGATTCTCCCAATATCTGCCATCTTCCCTTTAAGCCTGTATTTTTCTGGACTTTACTCAAGCCCTTGGCAATATTTTCTTCGCTTATTTGCCAACCTTTTTCTTTCAGTACCTGAATGGCATTCAAAATACCAGGAAGGTTCTTAGCCTGGTAATTCCCCAATAAATCCAGTTCATAGAATAAAATTTTACTACCGTTTTGGATTTTGTAAAGGTTTTTACCTGTTTCTGATTTTCCGATGTTTTTTACAGGATAATTTTCCTCTGCAAATGAAATGGGAGATTGGGATTTTTCTGCCTTGTCAAGAAATACTGCTGTTGTTTCTTCTTGTTTTGTGCTTATTACTACTGGAACATGCGGCTTGATAATACCTGCTTTTTCCCCCGCAATCTTGGGCAAAGTATCACCCAAAAACTGTACATGGTCAAAACCGATGTTTGTAATGACCGAAACCTCTGGAACTATAACATTGGTACTATCCAGCCTCCCTCCCATACCCACTTCAATCACAGCAATATCCACTTCTTCCTTTGCGAAAAACCAAAATGCCATGGCTACGGTCATTTCAAAAAAACTTGGGCGAAGATCTTCCATGAAACCAAGGTTTTTTTCGACAAAATCCACCACATCCTGTTCAGGTATATCTTTCCCATTAATTTTAATCCGCTCTGTAAAGGATTTAAGATGGGGGGATGTATATAAACCTACCTTATATCCTGCTTCCATGAGTACAGAACAAATGGCATGGGAAGTACTCCCCTTTCCATTGGTCCCTGCCACATGGACAGTTTTGATTTTATCCTGGGGGTTATCCAAATGGGCACAAAAAGCATAAGTGTTTCCAAGATCCTTTTTAAATGCAGCAGCACCGATCCGTTGAAACATGGGCAAAGCATTGAACAGGTAGTCCAATGTCTCTTGGTAAGTCATGGATTAGTCGACTTTGATGATAAAAGTGATTTTACCTGTGGAATAATCTGCCGTAGCAGCCCCTCCCTGTCTCCTGAAATTAATTTGATTGACTACTGTCCGGTAGTAGGCCAAGACCTCATTGGACACATTATAAGTTTCAGGAATGGCCTGAACAATCTTACCATTATCATCAACTGTGATTTTAAAAACAATTCTTCCGTTTCGGGTTGAAACATTATCCCTGATATTAGGTCTGGAGGCAAAATCCCAACCTGCCAGTTCCAGATTATATCCAGAAGATGGTCCGGGAACTCCCTCACCTGAACCGGATCCCATAATAGCTCTTCCGTCTACAGTACCAGTAGGCTTACCTTCATCTCCTTTACTGGTGGAGGAACCTTGTGCAGAACCCTGTGCCGGCTGGGATCCTGATCCGGATGTTCCCCCTGCTCCAAATATCGCTCTCTGGTCTATCTTAGGTTTTTCTTCTACCTTGGTGGCTGTCTTCTCTGATTCTGCATTAGCAGGTTTCGTAACGGCCGTAGTTTCTTGTTTGGCAGGACTTGGCTCCTTGGCAGCTGTAGTAGGTTTTTCGCTAGCTTTTACCGTGCTGGGAGTTTTTGAAAGCGCTTCATAAGTTGATTGGGCAGGATTCGTTTTTGGTTTGGCCGCCTCGGTTTTGGGTTGTGTGACAGGTACTGCGGATTCTGTCGGTTTGGGGGACTGTTCTCCGGGTGCGGGAGCCTGGGTATTATTTGTCTGTGTTTCAGAGGGAGGGGCTGTAGTCTGTCTGTTTCCACTGCCCGTATCTGTAAACCCAAGATTCAATTCCATTCCATATTTTGGTAAGGGGGGAACCTGCTCTTTCCAAACCACAATAAAAAAAATAGCCAAAAGCACCAAAATATTCACAATGATGGTGATGATAATTGCCTTTCTTTTATTTTCGGCCTCTTGGCTGTCTAATTCCCAAAACTGCATGTTATCTATAAGGTTTTGTGGCAATGGAAACATTAGCTTCTAAACCTGCTGCTATACCTCCTATTTCTACGAGATATTCAACCGGTACTTCCTTGTCAATATGCAATACCACCTGACCTTTTTTATCCTGAAGTAATTTTGTCAATTCCTCTTTGATCTGTTCTCTTGATATTACCCTATCATTAACGGAAAACCTAAGGTCTTTGGTTACAGTAACCGTAATTTCCTGCATCACGATGTCTGAAGCCTCACTTGAAGGTAAATTAACAGGCAGACCTGAAGGTGTAATAAAAGAAGAAGTAAGCATAAAGAAGATCAATAACAGAAATATGATATCTGTCATGGACGACATGCTGAATGCAGCGTCTACTTTATGTTTGGACTGAAGTGCCATATTATTTGTCTTGCAATAAATCAATAAATTCCACGGAGGAATATTCCATACTGTGTACCAGTTTGGAAACCTGGGTTACAAGGTAGTTATATCCCAAATAGGCAACAATTCCAACCACCAAACCGGTAGCTGTTGTAATCATGGCTTCGTAAATACCGGTTGAAAGGAGTTTGGGAGAAACCATTCCTTCTTCCTGGGCCACCCCGATAAAGGCTCTGATCATACCTGCTACAGTTCCTAGAAATCCTATCATGGGTGCTGCTCCTGATACAGTAGCCAACAATCCAAGGTTCTTTTCCAGTTTGTAGATTTCAATCTTCCCTACATTCTCAATAGAAACCTCAATATTTTTCAATGGACTCCCGATTCTTTCCAAACCTTTGGCAAGCATATTGGCAACAGGGGTATTTTCGCCCTGACATAACAATCTTGCCTGTTCAATTTTTCCTCCCTGCACCAGTAATTTGATCTGGTCCATCAGATGTTTGGGAGACTTGGAGGCTTTTCTTAAGGTGATTAGTTTTTCAACAAAAATAAAAATCGCCATGACAAACAGAATATACAAGGGAATCATCATATATCCACCCTTGATCATCAGGTCTAATAATCCAATGGTTTGCCTACCGGAATCCATTACTGCAAGGGAGTCGGCCATCATTTGACCTTCCGTACTTATTTGAGTTAGAATCATATTAATATTTCAAAATCCAGATTGATGCGTCAAAATCTGCTTTTAACTTTTCCAAAGCCTGAGTGGCATCATTGAAAGAAGCAAATTTTCCTATAGCTAAACGATAATTGGAGGTTTCCCCGTATGGATAAATCACCCAAACTTCATTTTTATTATCAATTAATTTTTGTGCCTCCTCCAGGGCTACTTTCTCTGAAATTGTACTGCTTGCTATTATATAATATTCTGGGAAAGCAGCTTTTCCAGTAACCTTATTGATACTTCCGCTTTTTATAGGTATTGGAGAAGGTTCCTCAATTTTTTCTATGGTATTATCCTCATTCCCAGTCACTTCTTCTTCCTTGTCCTGAATAACTTCGGGCTCTTCAATTCCGGATTCAACCAAAACCTCTGGTTTCTTTTCTTCAACAACAACTTTTTCAGGCTCAATTTTCTGCGGAACAATTGCCTGTATAGGTTGAACCTCCTTTGTTTCAGGATAGAAATACAAGAAATATGCCATAACAGAAAGAATGATCAGTATAAGCATTACCAGAGAAAACTGTAATGGTAACTGGCTTCTCTTTTTCTTGATTAGAGGGGCAGGCTTTATGGATTCTTTTGGAGAAATCGGGTTATCCTCAGCTTTCATAGGCGTATTTTCGATTTTGGGCTCTTTGATAATGGATACCTTTTTTCTAGAAGAATCTTCCAATGGCGTCACCTCCACAAAAGGAAAACCATAATTGCTTTCGTTTTGATCCGAGAGTTTATTTGAATATTCTTCTGCCATAAATTTTTGATTTCATTCAATACACGAAACTATAAGATTTGGTTGAATTGACAAACCGTCTTTGATCCTTGCCTGAAAAGTTTTTTAAATATCATTAGAACCTGACTGTAATACCTAGTATACCTTGAATTCCTCTTACGGGATAATTCAAGAAACGTTGATTTTGCTTATTTAATAGGTTGTTACCAACCGCAAATGCTGAAATCCTTTCATTTATCTGATAGTCGGCTTTTAATTGCAGATCCAAGATAGCGGGTAAGGTTTTTAAATTGGAATCCTCTGTACCGTTATCCACAAAAGCCTGGATACCGCCCATTAAATTTGCATTCGCCTGGATTAACCATTTTTTAGCAAAAGTAAAATTATTGTTCAAAGATAATTCCCATTCAGGCCTGTGGAAAGCTGCTTCCAAATTACTGGTATTATAGTAATAATAGTTTGCCTTTCCTATTAAGCGGTACCAATCATCATACTGCCATCCAATTTTTGCAGAATAATTCATAACCCTGGTATCATCATCATAAACAATATTAAATCTCAAGGTATCTGATGGGCTATTGGTAAAGAAATGCATATTGGTGAATTTCCCTACACTTACACCTGCTTCATAAGTGAGTTCATCATTCAATGTCCCCTTGATACCTGCTTTTGCAATATAGTTTTGAATGGTATTCAATAAGCTTTCACTTGGACCCAAGAATTGGTTTTCATTGACAAAATCAAGATATGTTTTCCTTTGTACATCACCTTCAAAGCCTGCATAAATCCCAAATTCATCTGCAAATAAATAATGTCCATACACCTGAGGGAAAACATGGAAATCAGATTTTTTATTCAGGGCCACATCATTTTCAAAGACTAAATTAGCGCCTGCTTTTACATAAATTCCCTTTTTTAAATAAGAAACAAAGGGATTGACTTTGAAGTAATTCCTATTGATATCATTATAAAGTACGTCTTTGGGGTCAGTGAGGGACAATTGCATATTGACTGTGGTTTTCAAGGCCTCATCAAATCTAAAATCACTGAATGCTTTGATCCCAATTTCTGATTCGGATGCAGAGTACTGGTCATTAAAAGTTCTTACCTCCAATGAAGCATCATAATTCAGGAAATCCAATTTATCTATATCCTGCAATCCAGCTTTCAGCTTAAATGTATTGAGCACGTTTTGGCTGGGAACGTAATCTTCCAATAGCGGATTTTCAGGATCATAGCCATAGAATTTAAATTCATGTCTATCATATTCAATGCCTCCATAAAATTGGATAAAATCTTTATAAAGGCTCCCATCTGCTTTGATGTTGGTGAAATTTTCACCCGAATTGCTACCATCCACCGGGCCTTGGTAAAATCCTTCATGCTTCAATTTGACCCCAAAATTATAATCTTCTTCCTCCCAATAATTGTATCTTCCTTCTATAATGGGTGAAGAATAGTTACCATAACCTAGTCTGGCAAATCCAGGGAACATTTCTTCCTGATTTCTTGGCCATTGCTTTTGGGCTACTTCGGGTTTGATGACCTCAGGAGGTAAGGACAGAAAATAAGGCTGAACAATATAATTAAAACTGGTACTTGACTTTGCTGAAGGCAAGACCGGAATTCTATCAAATTTTCTGGTTTGCTTGGGCAATGTCAATACCCTGTCTTTTCTGATGACAAATTCCTGATCTTTTACTTCTCCTGCCTGTTGTCCAAAAGACAAACCGGCAATTCCAGAGAAAATAACCATCATTACAATTGTAGTACTGCATTTTGATTTGAGGAATGGTTTCATTTTTCTCTGCATTATTTAATGGTAGATAATTTTTCCTGAGCCATTTTCCTGATTTCTTCGTTTGTGGCACGTTCCACTATAGATTCCAATGTAGCTTTTGCCTGGAACTGTTCCCCAAGATTGATGTAATTTTCTGCCAGAAGGATAAAAGCCCTTCCATACCAATAATCATATCCACTGTACGGTCCTGAAAAATCAAAAATTATATCATTGCTCTGTGAGTAATTTCCCTTTTTAGCTATTGACTCCGCAAGTAAAAATAATCCCTCGGCACCATGAACGGTCTTGTATTCATTGATCAAATCCCTGAATGTTTCTTCTGAATCATCAATTTTATTGGATTTTTGGAAAGCTTTCCCCTTTAATAAAAGGGCTTCCGGTATGGCATCACCTGTTACGCTTCCTACAGATATGACTTTATCTGCATAAAATATGGCAGAGTCCATACGGGAAGTTTCATAATGCGCATGCATGAGACCATTAAAAGCTTCGTATTCCTCAATCTGGTTCCTTGCATTTTTGGATGATTCTCTTAAATATGGAATGGCCTTTTGATAATTTTTATTTTCAAGTTCAATGGCTGCTATCCTTTGGACTGCCCGCATCCTTTGAGGGGAATCTTTTTCCTTGTCGATTTCATAAAAATAATCCAGTGCATTTGACTTTCTTCCGGCTCTATAATGGGAGTCACCAATAAAAAAGTTTGCCTCTGCCCTATTGGAAGCTTGAGGATAATTTTTCAGATAGGTTTCAAATGCATTAATGGCCTGTTCCCAGGAATTACTGAAATAAAGTGATTTTGCGGATTCATATTCAAGGTTTTGAAGACTACGGTTATCTGGATTTGCATTTCTGTAACCAGATAAATATTGGGAAAACTCCGCAGATCTCCCCTGAATGGCAAGGGCTTCCTGCAAACCAACCAAAGCCGCTTCCGCGTTGGAGGAGTTGGGATGTCTTTCCAAAATTCTCTTGTAATCTTCTATGGTAGCATTATAATTTTGTTGTGAAAAATTAGCTACGGCCCTTCCCTCAAGTGCAAAGGGAACAAATGGACTGTTCGGCCTACTGGATATCAGTCGGCTAAAACCATCGCTGGCTTCTGCATATCTCATCTCCTCCATGTTGATCTGTGACTTCTGAAACAATGCATCCTCCAGATAAAGACTGTTTGGATAATTGTTGATCAGCATATTCATCTGTTCAATAGCCTGGTCATTTCGGTTCTGGAAATTAAAGACCACCCCGCTCCTGAAATAGGCATAATCAATATAATTACTGTTTTCACGTATCGCTCTTTGAAAAGTATTCTGTGCATCCGTGAATTTTTTCTGTACATAATAGGTATCTCCTAACCTGATCAAAGCTTCATCATAATGTTCCAGAGGGGATGATCCGGTTTGCCTGTCCACATAGTTTTTAAATTGTGTTTCAGCCCTTGAATATTGCTCAGTATTGAATAAGGCATAACCCAAGCCATAATAAGATTTAATCAAAGTTGGGTTGTTTGGACTTGTTCTTTGGGATTGCACATTCTCATAAGCGCGTATAGCCTGAGGCAAATCTCCCTTTGAAGCAAAATTTTCCCCTTTCCAAAAATATGCATCCAATACCAGGTTCCTATCTTTTGGTTCAGATATGGATTTATCAAAAAACCTGGTCGACTGATCATATTGTTTATCTCTATAATAGACGATGGCTTGGTAGAAGGTAACTTTTTGGTATGCCTCTCTTATTCTATCGGACTTTCTGGGCATTTTTTCTATATGATCAATCGCCCTTAAATAGTTGTTGGTATTAATAAGGGCATCAGTAAGTAAACTTTCTGCTTCTTTTGCATACCTACCATTGGGATAATTTTCAAGATAACTGTCCAAAGCCGCCACTGCCTCCTGGAAACTACCCCTTTCCAGGTTTACCTTGGCATAATTGACGATCGCATCTTCTTTTAACTGGGGATTGGCATCAATCTTTGAAGCAGCATTAAAACTGGTGGAAGCAAATTGGGTATTGTTGAGTTTGATATAGGAATGGCCCAAATAATAGCTGGATACCTGACCTATTTCATCGTTTTCCACGGCTGATACCTTAAAATAGTCAGTTGCTCTCTGATAATTTTGAATCTCAAATTGAGCAATTCCTGCTTTATAAACCTGGGCCCGGCTGAGATTTCCTTTCCTAGCATTCACAAATGCATCATAATTTGCGGCAGCCCTTGTAAAATCCCTTTTTTCAAAATAGGCCTCTGCAAGGTAAAGATGGATCTCTTCTCTTTTCTCCAGGTTTTTCCTGTTGGCCAAAACAGGTTCTGCGTAGGAAATCAGTTCATCATAATAGCCTTGACGATAATAAACACCCGCCAACATATAAGGTACTTTACTGGCATAAAAAGCAGCTTTATCAGCTTCTTTGAAATCGCTTATGGCCTGCTGGTAATTGCCCTGCTCCATGGCAATGTAGCCGGCATAATAATGGGCATCTGCTTTATATTGATTTTGACTTCCTTTGACGGTATTGAAATATCTCAGGGCGTTGGCATTGTCCTTTAGCTGAAAATAGGAATAACCCGTTTTGAACTGGACATCTGCAATCTGATCGGTTTTGGATACTGCCAGTTTTACCTGTTGAAACGCAGGAATTGCCTCCCTGTAATTCCTTTTATCAAAGAAATAATTCCCCAATATATGGGCCGCATCATTGGACCTGGGATGATCAGGATGATTTTTAATAAAATAATTGACCAGATCAGAGCCTCCTGGGTTTTCAATTTTGAGGGAAGATACTGCGTAAAGAAAATCAGTCTGAACCTCCGGTTCTGTATCAAGATCCCTTTCTTTTAAACTTGCAAATTCATATTTGGAAGCACTGAACAGGTGTTTGCTAAAAAGCTCGAAATTATCATCCAGTTTTTTAATGTCATTGGTTTGGTATAAGCCCGATTGGTTATACGCCAAATTGCTGATGCTCAACAGCAAGAGCAGGATGAGGCCTTTTTTCATAGTTTAATGCTAAAATGTTTAATGCATGATTTTAAATATCATTTCCCTGAGGATCTCTGAATCCTCCATCCCTCCCGAATCCACTCCTTTAGAACGTAAATCAGCTTCTTTAATATATGCAAAACAATCAATAACCTTGCCTAAATGAAAGTTTTTTGAAGCTGCTCGGTATTCTTTTAAAAAGAAGGGATTGACTCCTATTATTTTGGCCAATTCCTGATCTCCCAGTTTTGCATTGTAATGAACCAGGGCAATTTTTGAGAAATAACTGTAAATCAGCGCAATAATTGGAATCAAAGGATGGCTCTTAGGATTTTGGGCAAAATAATGAATTATTTTATTGGCTTTGATAACATCTCTGTAACCTATCGCTTTTGTGAGTTCAAAAGTATTGTATTCTTTATTGATGCCGACAAACTTCTGAATATGGTCCTTGGTAATGGAAGTAGGCTCTGTAAAATTTATAAATATTTTACCTATTTCATTGGCCATAACTTCCAAATTATTGCCTATACTGTCAGCCAAAAAACTGGCAGTTTGGGAATCAATCCTATGACCCTGAGAGCTTACATAATTTTCTATCCAAGCAGGAAGTTGGTAATCTTTAATTTTTTCAGTATTTACAAGGATGGCCTTTTTATCAATTTCCTTTCCTAAAGGCTTCCTTCCATCCAGCTTTTTGTATTTATGGGCAAAAACCAAAATGGTACTTGGGAGTGGGTTTTGGAGGTAATTGATCAACAACTGGTCAATTTCTTCTTTTCCCAAGTTGGGGATATTCTGGGCCTCTTTGACAATCACCACCTGTCGGTCTGCCATCATGGGAAACCTTCTTGCGTTATTCAGAATAGTGTTCATCGGGGCGTCTTTCCCATATAGAACCACCTGATTGAATCCTTTCTCATGCTCAGCGATGGCATTCTTCTCAATATAATCGCTGATCTGATCTATAAAAAAAGGTTCTTCTCCCTGTAAAAAATATACAGGCGCATATTTTCCTGACTTTAGATCCTTGAGTATATCTTCCGGTTTACTTGGCATAATTGTAAATTCCCTTCAAAGATATAAAGAAAACCTGTTCCCAAAAGTCAAAGCAATTTTGGCATACACTAAATTTTAAACTTTATCCCTCCTATTTTTGTATCATAGTAGGATCAAATCAAAAGACAAATGAGTAATTTCGATATTTCCATTCAATATTTTAAAGAAGGCAAATTTCAGGAAGCTTTGGAGCAGATCAACATCTGCATAGAGGAAGAAAAAAATAACAGCGAATTTTATTTTTTCAGGGCAAGGGTCAAAAGCAGACTGGGAGATTTCCATACTTCATTGGAAGATTTTGATTACTTGATCCAATTGGAACCTTTCAACCCTACTTATATCAGTGACCGTGCAGTTGTCCTCCATCTCCTCCAAAGAAATGAGGAAGCTTTGGAGGAATTTGACAGGGCTTTGAATCTGGAACCTTCCAATCCATACCGATATTCAAGCAGGGCATATTTCAAAGACCGCATAGGTGATCTGAAAGGGGCAATAGAAGATTATGAAAAGGCGATTGAATTGGATCCCGAAGATGCCGTGGCCTATAATAATAAAGGATTGGTAGAGGAAAAGTTGGGTTATATTGAAAAATCCAAAAAAAGCTTCAAAAAAGCCGATGAGCTGGTTGGTTACAATCCCGGAAAAATGGGAAAACCGGAAATTGACCAAGATTCAAATACGGGATCTAAATTAAAAACATCATTTGTGGAAGATTCCGGTAAAGGGGCTGAAGGGCAATCTTCCCTGACTTTTTCAGATTATTTGGGAACGGTAAAAAAAGTCTTTAAAGACCAGGAAACCCGAAAAGAATTTTGGGAATTTTTGAAGTCAAGGCTAAGCGGAAATAAGCTTTAGGCTCTTTTTAAAACCAGAAGTGGCTTATTGATAAAATAGGACATCTTTCTGGAAAGGTTATGGGTAAAGATCTGTTCAAACCAGGATTTTTTCTTGCTGAGGGTCACAAGAATATCCCCTTTGGCCGTGATCAGATAATTTTCCAGTCCTAAACCTGGTTCATCCCGGTAAGATTTCAGCACATAATTGACTTTATTATATTTGATAAAAGGCTCTATTTCCTGCACCATGATTTGATGTAGTGTCTTATCAATTGTTTTTTCCCTTGAACTTACATGGACGATATCAATTTCGCTTCCATAAAATTTCGCGAGTTCCACTATCTTCTGAATGGCAATTTTGTCTTCTTCCAGGTAATCTGTTGCATAAACCAATTTGCGGGGAGGCTTAAAATAAACACGTCTTGGGATGATAAATACATCTATTTCAGACCGCTCTACCACTTTGCTGGACCTGGTCCCTATATAATTCTGTTTGAAATCATTGATACCTTCCGTTCCCATCACAATTAGGTCCGCATTGATTTCCTCTGAGTAATCCAGAATGGTTTTTACGGTTTTGCCTTCTTTGATGATCCCTTTACAGGAATTTAATCCTTTGTTAAGGCTTTCTTCTCTAACAGTATTGACCAGGTTTTCCAACTTTTTCTGAATAAAGGAATACTGATCTCCAGAATTAATATCTCCAGCAGACAGTTTTTGATAATCCTCTTTGTCAGGAACATGAAAAAGAGTAAGGTCAGCATGGTACTGTTCCCCAAGTTTTGAAGCATATTCGATTGCGTTCAAAGAACATTCTGAAAAATCAGTGGGACAAAGAATCTTAAAATTATTGGCCATAAAATGTGAGGTTTAATATCCCTTATTTCTATCTATTTCATTGAGCAACTTCATATTGCTTTTCATCCTGTGATAATTTTCGACTATCTGAGGTGAGGCAGCTTCAGGATTGGTCACACTGGCAATATGAGGTGTAATTGTAATTTCTTCCTTCAACCAAAAAGGATGGGATTCAGGAAGGGGTTCATTTTGAAAAACATCCAGCAGTGCACCTGAAATTAAGCCCTCTTCAATTGCCAACAATAAATCCTCTTCAATCAGGTGCTTTCCTCTGGCTACATTGATCAAATAAGTTCCCTTATTACATTTCCTGAATAGATCCATATTTAGAATTCCCTCAGTTTCTTTGGTCAAGGGGAGCATACATACCAAAACATTGATAGCTTTGAGGAACTCCTCAGTCTGACTTTTATCAAAATATGGATAATCCAATCCTGTTTTGGGGGAATTCCCCAAACCTACCACTTCAATCCCCATGTATGAGAGTTTTTCAATCACATCCCCGCCTAATTCACCAGATCCCATGACTCCTACCCTGACGGCAATTTCCGGATTGGACATATCCCAAACCTTACGGTTCTTATCTTTTAAATACCTAAAAATCTGTCTATGGAAGTTCAACACCCCCATGATTACATAATTGGTCATGGAAAAGGTAAGCTTTTCATCGACTATTCTTGTAATGGGCAAATGGCCGGGAATATTTTTGTCAGTCAAAATATGGTCCACACCTGCTCCCATAGAGCAAATAAGTTTCAAATTTGGAAAGCTATCCAAAATACCATGAGGGTGTTGCCAAAGAATGACAGCTTGAACATCTTCGGTATCTTTTATTTCAGGGAATACCTGAACTTTAATGTTCTTATCTATTTTTGTTATATTTTCGACCCAAATAGAAACATCTCTTCCTGGGGAAATAATGGCGATACCCATGGCAGTCTTTTATGGTAAGCATAAAACAATTCAAACAACATGTTGAAATACTACCCCGTTAAAAGTAAGTCATCATGTAACCTTTACACCTAACAAAATTAAAGGAATGAATTAAAATTCAAAAAAAAACACAATTAATATCGTAAAAATCATAACAAAATTAAAATATGAAAAGCAAAGCAAAATTATTAATCCTATTTGTAGTATTTATTTGCTTCGGAGGAGTAAATGCACAACAGATTCAGATGCCACAGGCCAGCCCGGCTGCCCAGATTAGTCAAAAGGTTGGTTTAACAGATGTGATTGTGGAATATAGCCGTCCAAGCATGCGCGGCAGGAAGATTTTTGGTGAACTGGTGCCTTACGGAGAAGTTTGGAGAACTGGGGCAAATGCCGCTACTATTCTCACTTTCTCTACAGAGGTGAAAATTGAAGGAAATGCCATACCTGCAGGATCTTATGCCCTTTATTCCATACCTGGAAAAACAGAATGGACCATGATTCTTTCCAGCAATACAAAACTCTGGGGTGCAGTGGGATATAGTGATGCGGATGATGTTTTGCGTTTCAAAGTGAAGCCAGGCAAAACCGGACAGAAATATGAGACCATGGAAATCAATTTTGTCGATATAACTGATACAGGTACATCCATAGCGCTGAAATGGGAAACCACTAGGGTTAAATTCAGAATTGAGACAGAAGTAGATGGTATTGTAATGGCCCAGATCAAAGAACTTGTCATTGACCAGCAACCCCAGAATCCAGGATTATATTACCAGGCTGCCAACTATTATTATACCAATAATAAAGACATGAACCAGGCCTATGAATGGATTGTAAAATCAGTCAATGATGACCCAAAATACTGGACCATGCACCTGAAAGCAAAAATTGAACTTGCTTTGGGCAAGAAAAAAGAGGCGATTGAAAGTGCTACCAAATCCATGGAAATGGCAAGGGAAGCAAAAAATCCGGATTATGTAGGTTTAAATGAAAGATTGATCAAATCCATCAAATAAATATGTACAAAATTCTTGATATGGAAAAGTGGTCTAGAAAGGACCACTTTTCTTTTTTCTCAAAATTTGAGGAACCCTTTTTTGGAATCACAGCTCAAGTAAATTGTAGCAAAGCCTATGATTTATGTAAAGAAAATGGTTTTTCATTTTTCCTATATTACCTCCATGCTTCCCTTTTCGCAGCCAATAAAATTGAAAATTTCAGATTTAGAATTCAAGGACAGGATGTGATCATTTATGATAGGATCAATGCTTCTCCTACTATTAACCGAGAAGATGGCACATTTGGATTTTCATACATGGATTTTTACGAAGATTTTGAAAAATTTCAAAAAGAAGCTAAAAAAGAAATAGAACGAGTGAGAAATACAACAGGATTAATTCCAGCCATGAAGGGAGAAAATGTAATACATTTTTCTGCTGTACCTTGGATTAACTTTTCTTCAATTTCTCATGCCCGAAGTTTTTCTTTTCCTGATTCCTGTCCAAAGATATCTTTTGGGAAAGTGATAGAATCTGTAGGGAACAAGCATATGTCTGTTTCCGTCCATGTGCATCATGCTTTAATGGACGGGTATCATGTCGGAAAGTTTTTGGAAGAACTCCAGAACTTACTGAACAGATAAGCAATAGTTAAACACTTGAAATGAAAATCATGGATTAGATAATTTGGGTTTAAATGCAATACAATCGATTTCCTTTCTTAAGTGCCAAAAATCACAAAATCATTTTAGTAAAAAAAGGGTTTAATTTTTAATAATATTATAATTTTGAGGGAATAATGCCAAAACTTCAACAATAGTAATGCCCAGTAACAAGAAATTCATTATTGATTTTGACAGTACTTTTACCCAAGTGGAAGCCTTGGATGTGCTTGGAGAAATAACCCTGAAGGATGATCCCAAAAAAGAGGACAAATTGCAGGCCATCAAAGACATCACCGATATGGGTATGGACGGTTCCCTTAATTTCAGAGAGAGTCTGGAAAGGAGGTTGGACATACTCCGCCCCAATAAAAATCAGATCACCGAATTGATCCATGCCTTAAAACCAAAAGTTTCCAAATCTTTCAGGAGAAATAAGGAATTCCTGGAGGAACATGCAGATGATATCATCATCATTTCCAATGGGTTTAAAGACTTCATCGCTCCTATAGTTGCTGATTATGGGATCAAAACGGACAATGTTTTTGCCAATGATTTCATTTACGATGATTCAGGAAAAGTGATAGATTTCAATAGGGAGAATGTACTTTCAAGAAACGGTGGCAAATCAGAAACCATCAAAAGGCTAAATTTACAGGGAGATATTTATGTGATTGGTGATGGATATACTGACTATGAAATCAAAGCAGCCGGATTGGCCAATAAATTCTATGCCTTTACCGAAAATGTGAAAAGGGCAAAAGTAACTTCCAAAGCAGACCATATTGCACCTAGTTTAGATGAAATCCTTTATGTCAACAAAATGAACAAAAAATATTCCTACCCAAAAAGCCGTATCAATGTCTTATTGCTCGAAAATGTTCATCCTGTAGGAGTGGAACTGATGAGGCACGAAGGATATAATGTTGAAGTGGTCACTTCGGCCTTAAGTGAAGACGAACTGGCTGAAAAGATTAAAAATGTGAGCATTCTGGGTATCCGCTCCAAGACCAATGTGACAAAAAAAGTATTGGATAATGCCAACCGCTTAATTTCAATTGGTGCTTTTTGTATAGGTACAAACCAGATTGATCTAGAAACCTGTACTGAAAAAGGGATCGCAGTATTTAACGCACCTTTCAGCAACACCCGCTCCGTGGTTGAAATGGCCATTGCGGAGATTATTTTTCTGATGAGGAATTTCCATGATAAAAGCCATGGCATGCATCAAGGCAAATGGGATAAATCAGCCACGGGAAGCTTTGAAATCAGGGGTAAAAAACTGGGTATTATAGGTTACGGTAATATAGGTGCCCAATTGTCCGTATTGGCAGAAAACATGGGAATGGATGTCTATTACTATGATATTATTGAAAAACTAGCGCTGGGCAACGCGACCAAATTAAGTTCTCTGGATGAACTCCTTGCAACCTGTGATGTGATCTCACTCCATGTGGACGGTAGAAAGGATAATAAAAACCTGATAGATGCCGGTAAAATTGGACTGATGAAAAAGGGATCTTATTTGCTCAATCTCAGCAGGGGACATGTGGTGGATATCAAAGCTTTGAAAACTGCATTGGATTCTGGTCATATTTCCGGTGCCGCAGTAGATGTATTCCCCGAAGAACCCAAAAACAATGATGAACCCTTTGTGTCCGAATTGATAGGAAGTCGAAACACCATTTTAACGCCCCATATCGGCGGTTCCACTTCTGAAGCCCAGGTCAATATCGCTCAGTTTGTACCGGGAAAAATCATGGAATATATCAATACAGGAAACACCTACAATTCAGTCAATTTCCCAAACATACAATTGCCGTTTTTAAAGGATGCCCATAGGTTGATACATATACACCAAAATGAACCTGGGGTATTGGCAAAAATTAACCAGTGCCTGGCCAAACACGAAATCAATATTGTTGGGCAGTATCTGAAAACGAATGAAAAAATCGGCTATGTAATTACGGATATTGATAAGGCCTATTCTCCTGAAGTAATAGATTCCATGAGGACTATTCCTGGAACTATCAGATTCAGGGTTTTATATTGAAAAGAATTTAAAAGCTTAGAATACTTTTTTCTTAATGATAGATTAAGTTTAAAAAGGTATTTGATGGAATAAAATATTATATAGAAAAGGTAAAAAAGGCGGTAATTTAATTACTGCCTTTTTATTTTTTTGACAACTAAAGATTTTTCTCTAATTTTTATCATGCATTTATGCTGATAATTTAAAAACGTATTTTCTCAATTCTTAAACCAAAAAATTTTTAATATGAAGAAGTTTCAATCTAAAAAAGGAAAACTGTTTCAAGGATTGTTGGGAACAATAACAGGATTATTTATTTACAGTCTCATTTCTGATAAGTTTACCTGGCCCTTTAGTCTCCTTATATTGATTCCTATTTCTTTGATGATTTGGATTTATTTTAACACTTATTATGTCCTCCAAAATAACCTTTTAAAATACCGCTCAGGTTTTTTAAATGGGGAAATTGACATCGCAAAAATAAATGAAATCCATCCGGATAAGACTTTATGGTATGGTCTGAAACCAGCCCTTGCCCAAAAGGGCATCATTATCAAATACCACAAGTTTGACGAAATATATATTGCGCCTGAAAATAATGAAAAATTCATCGAAGAACTCCTGAAAATCAATCCCTCTATTTTGGTGAACAAACTATAAGTACTCTTAAAATATTTTGATAAAAATTACAGGATATTAACATCCCGGAAGTAAATCCCAAATCCTTAATTTTCTCTGATTTCCATCAAGGAAAAGTGGACCTATTCCTTCGATGAGAAAAACTTGGATCAATTATCAATTCCCCATCCTAAACATCCTTACTCCTCCCCCAGGTCTTCCCATATTGTTCATTGGATTGAGGTTGTTGTTGAGTTTATATGTGAAACTCAACAGAATAAATTTCCCAAGGTTATTAGTAACTGTTTGTTCGATAAAATTGACATCCGCTCTTTGGGAAACTCCAACATTCTGATCCAAAAGATTTTGTCCGGAAAGTCTGATTTCTCCTTTCCGGTTCTTTAAGACAAAACGGCTGATATAGAGATTCAGTAAGGGAATGGTTTCATTAAAGTCTGTAGTTTCACTTCTGTAAATCAAATAGTTGAAAGAGCCACCAAAAGTATAATATTTAAGGAAGTTGATATTCAGTTCAGAAGTATAGCTTTGATTGAAGAAAAGTTGGTTTTGTTGCGGGTTAAAATCATAAGCAGTTCGCTGCCGGCTCCAATTCCCAGATAGCCCCACATTCACAAATTCTTTCCAATTATAATCATATCTCAAATTTCCACCGAAATTGGAAATTTTGATCATGTCTTCTACTTCGTTGATCAAATTGAGCCCTTGGTTATACATCAGGTTAGGACCAAAATTCACCCTGCTTTTTATAACATTGATCGGAAATCCCAAATTAATTGTACCCATGGCCATGATATTTTCTTTAACATTGACTGGAACAATAGTTCTGACCTGTCTTTCGTCTATACTTTGGGAATTGCCGATGGCATTACGGGTATAATTGAAATTGGCATTGGCAAAAAGACTGATGAATTTTCCAAGGTCAAAACTATTATAGTTTACCCGCCAATTGTGTAAAAAAGCAGGCCTTAATTCAGGATTTCCAATATATAGGTTCAAAGGATCAGAATTATTGATCACCGGTTGCAACTGTTCAATGGTCGGTTCGGTCACCGAGGTGACATAATCAAAGGAGAGGTTTTTAGTGTTACTGAAGCTGTAATTAAACCTTAAACTGGGGAGGAGGTTTTCAAACCTATTTTTGATTGAAACCTCATCCAGCAATAACTCTCCATTCAATCGGGTGGCCTGTAGGGAAAGCCCAGCCACCACATTATATTTTGAAGCATTGTAACTTATATTGGCACCTGGTCTGTGGTAGGTATATAAACTTGTGTATCTATTACTTAAAGGTTGGTTGAACGAAAGATTTTCTCCTTCCACATCGTAAACTTCTCTATTTACCTTATTATGGTTTTGCCTGAAATTATATACAAGTTCCAGATACTTTCTTCCGCCCAATGGTTCTGTATAGGATATATTTGTGCCATAATTCAAGGCGCTGTTGTTCTGATAATTTTGCTGGTTGATAATTTCCTGGCTTGGATTTTCTCCAAAAAACTCATTGACAGCATTCAGACTTCCTTCGAAATCACTTTCATTGTACCCAATGTTCACATTTGCAGACCAGGTTCTACCCGGCTTTGCAAATCTATGCCTGAATAAGAACTCTGAATTGATATTGTAACTGTCACCTACATTTATATTTGTTCTTTCTCCCTTGTTCAAAAGATTACCGTTCAAATCTTGATTGCTAGAAACACTGTTCAAAACCCTATCAGAATGGATAAAGTTGGCATTATTGCTTGAGCGGAATGAATTTAGGGAATCAATTTTATGGTCTAAAATCAAATTAAGTCTGTGGTTGGCATTCAGATTATCCTGTTTGCTGAATTCATTGAAATTGAAATCCGCGCCGGGGAAAAAATTCAACCTGTCTGTATTTTGGGTTATCTGATGGTCCAAAAGGTTGAAAAAATAACTACTTGTCATTTTAGTCTTTTTGTTGAATTCACGGTTAAGATTTGCACCAAACCCATGACTATTCATTAGGCCATTTATCCTTTGACCGGTATTCAAGGGGATACTATTTTGATTGCCTGAGCCTCCAATGACTATCCTAACCTGACCATTAGCCTGCGTAAAGCTTTGCATTCCCCCATTGAAATTGATATAATCATCAATTGAGAACCCCTGTTCATTGGTATTATTTGACATTCCCAAAAATGAAAGCTGTTGTTTTTCGGAAAAATTATTGACATTTCCTTTAAGGCTATATCGGTTTTCAGTACCTGCTCCACCATTCAAATTACCGAAATATCCTTTTTTATGGCTTTCTTTTAGCTGAAGGTTGATGGTTTTTTCCCTATTCCCATCATCTATTCCAGTAAATTGGGATTGGTCGGATTTTCGGTCTAGAATCTGTACTTTGTCAATGGCTTCAGCCAAAAGGTTTTTGGTTGCCAGTTTGGGGTCTGTTCCGAAAAATTCTTTTCCATCCACCAAAACCCTTCTTACTGTTTCTCCTTGGGCCTTAATGTTCCCATCTGCATCTATTTCCACCCCTGGTAACCTTTTAAGAAGGTCTTCCACATTGGCATTTGGTTGGGTTTTGAAAGCTTCAGCATGAAATTCGATGGTATCTTTTTTGATGGTGACAGGAGGAATAGCTTCGACCACAAATTCATCTAAATCTGCTGTAGATTCTTTTAGCGTGATTTTGCCCATGTTCAAAAAATCAGCACCAACCGGACTTTTAATTTCTTGCATATAGGATTGAAAGCCTGTAAAGGAAATTTGCAAAATTAGGTTTTCTTCCCTAAGGTTTTTTATTTCAAAATTTCCTTGGGGATTACTTACTCCAAATGTAAGCAGCGTGGAGTCATTTGGGTCCAATAAAGTAATGGTAGCAGATGGCAGTAAATTACCATTCTCATCCTGAACTGATCCCGACAAAGTCCATCTTTTACTTGGGATTTGACCTTGGACACTGGAATACAAAACAAGACTGATCAAAAAAAATATATATTTTTTCATGACTTGATAAAACTGTGGTTTTTGAGAAGTGGAAGGTTTGAAAATCAAGTTTTTAGACCTCAGGGCTGATAAAAAACAATTCCTGACACTTTGCGCTCATTTTCTAGTCTTTGGTATCCTATTAATATATTCTTGAATCTTGATTCTTGGTTCTTGTATCTCGCTTGTAATTTCTCGATTCTCGTCTCTCATGTCTAATTCCTTATCATCATCCTAAATCCTCCTCCAGACCCTTGGCCCCCCATTTTTTCCATTTGTTCTTCCACCATTGCCCGGTATTCTTCATCGGTTACCTCCTGGCCTCCTTTGGGTAATTTAAGTTCATTCTTTTTTAATGCTCTAAGGTCAATTTTATCAGCAAAAATGACCATGTCATCTTTATTAATGGCTACTTCAAGAATAAGTCCTGGAAGGCCATGATATGTTTCAGGTCCGATGGGAAGCCTGATTTCCTCGGTATACCAAGCCATAACTTCCCTTTCACTTTCATCTGTAAAGAATGCATTCTTGCATAGATATCCCTGGATTTCTTTGGTCTCATCCCCAAGTTTCCATGGCAGGCGATTGCTTTCCTTTTTGATGATATACTTCTTTCCCATAAATTCCTTCAACTGGGTAAACATATCCTCATCTCTATTCAAATAGGTTTCATTTTGTAGCACCATACGCATGACTCTTGGTCCATCATTTCCCGGCCCCTGATCAAATGGGTTTTCATCAGGAGGTACTGGTTTAAAAAGACTTTCTGTTTGGTTAAAAATCAACTGGCTTTGAGTAGTTGAAAATTCAGGAATCATTTTTTTCATTTCTTCCTGCTCAGCAGGAATCCGTTTGTGCATATTGACTTTGGTTGAATATGTAATTACTCCCTGGTCAAATTGCTCGGAAATAAAAGCCCAGGAGGCACAAACAAACATGGCTAATAGGTATTTTCTCATGGTTATTTAATTTTGATGATCCAAAGGTAGGGGGACAAATTTTCAAAGCAGGTTAATCAACCTGAATACAAGGTTAATTAAGGTTAATGGATTGCCCAAAGCCTATAAAAACAAAATATATTTGCTGTATGCAAAATAAAAACAAACTGTATCTCTTGCTGATGACAGGAAGTATTTTGGTACTTGTCCTGGTACAGTTTTTTTGGTTGTCCTCTGTGTATAAGGATTACAAAAACAGCCTCAAGCAGGAAACCAGGCTGCTATTTGCAACAACAGTAACCGGATTGTTGGACTCTTTGGTTTTAAAGGAATTAAAACCTATGTTTATTCCTGGTATTCCGGACACTGTATTTTTAAATCAGAAAATAAACAACTTTTCCTTTCAGGATTCTTCAAAAACTATTCGGATTGAAGTAAGAAGAGAAGAAATCAAAGGAGATTCGGTCCATGGAAAAGATCGGGAAATCCGGGTGTTCACGGCTGGGGATGAATTTTTAGGTGATTCAGTCCGTACCATTTTCAGACCCATCATTCAGGGTATTGACAGTCTTAAATGGGAAAACAGATTCACTTTTAGTTTGGACAGACAATCCCTGGATCCCGAACAGGTTGAAAAAAAATTCAATGAGATTTTAGCTTCCACCAACTATCCTTTACAGGCCAGGGTCAAAAGATATGATTTGGGACAGGGTTCCATGACAATTCCGGATGGTGCCATTTCTCTGGAGGAAATCAGAATACCTTTTGGAACAAGGATCATTGGATACATTGAATCCTATCAGGGATTTCTAATTCAAAAGATGTTCCTACCCATGCTATTTGCCTTGTTGGTCGTTCTCTTGATCTCATGGTCTATGTTGGCTATGTACAGGAACATGCTCAAGCAACAACGCTTGAATCTTTTAAAAAACGATATTATCAGCAATATCACCCATGAACTTAAAACTCCCGTTTCCACAGTAGCCATTGTGTTGGAATCCTTGGAAAATTTCGGTGCAAATGAAAAATCAGAAACAAGGAAAGAATACATTCAAATAGCCAAAAATGAGTTAAAAAGATTGACTGCAATGGCTGATAATATTTTGAAATCCAGCGTATTGGAAAAAGGGTCAAATTTAAGTATAGAGGTATTGGATTTAGATTTCCTTTTGGAAGACAAAATACAATCTTTTAAACCAGTCCTGGTAGCTCAGGATTTTGATTTCCATTACCTTAAACAAGGTAATGATTTTAAGATAAAAGGAGATAAGGAGCAACTTGGTCTTGTCATTTTCAATTTGTTGGATAATGCGGTAAAGTATAGTAAAGAGGAAAAAAATATTGAAATCAGCCTTCAAGAAAAGGAAAATAAAATCAGTTTAGTGATTAAGGACAAGGGAATAGGAATTCCTGAATCCTTTCAAAAAGAGATTTTTGAAAAATTTATACGGGTTCCCCAACAGGATCATCATGATGTAAAAGGATATGGGTTGGGACTGGCTCAGGTAGCGGCAATAGTCCGTGCCCATCATGGCAAAATATCCCTTGAATCGCAAGTTGGAAAAGGCTCTACATTTACCGTTCAATTTCAGAAAGCATGACCAGGATATTGTATGTTGAGGATGAACCTGCTTTGGGAAAAATTGTAAAAGAAAGCCTTCAAAGCAGGAATTATGAAATAATAATGTCAGAAGATGGCTTTTCTGCGGTTAATTTATTCAAGCAATCAAACCCTGATATCTGCGTTTTGGACATCATGTTGCCTAAAATGGATGGGTATACTTTAGCTAAGGAAATCAGGAAATTATCACCCCAAATACCTATAATTTTTCTAACTGCAAAAAGTCAGGTAGAAGATGTGGTCAAAGGATTCCAAACAGGAGGAAATGATTATTTAAAGAAGCCTTTCAGTTTGGAAGAATTAATTGTAAGGATAGAAAATTTGCTGGCCTTGACCAAAGGTCAAAAAATACAGAATAAGTCAGAAATTCAGTTTGGCAAATATAAATTTTATCCTTCCCGTTTTGAGCTTCATGGTCCAAATGAAGAAACCAAACGTCTTTCCCATAAGGAAGCTGGGATTTTGGCCCTGTTATTGGAAAATACCAATCGGACAACTGAGAGAAAAGATATATTAATGGCTTTTTGGGGAGATGACAGTTATTTCAATTCCCGCAACCTGGATGTTTATATCACCAAATTGCGGGATTACCTCAAAGCTGATCCTAATATTCAGATCATTACGATTAAAGGGATAGGATATTATTTTTCCGTTTCCTGAGGTTTGGTTTTTGATTTTTGATTTTAGATCTAAGATTTTAGATCTAAGATTTGAGATTTTAGATTTTTGATTTTAGATTTTGGAGCTTGAGTTTTGGATTTTGGGTTTTGGAGCTTGAGTTTTGGGTTTTGAGTTTTGAGTTTTGGAGCGTGAGTTTTGGATTTTGATAATTGGTAATTGGTAATTGATAATTGATAATTTACCCCCCCTTCTTCTCCCCCATGCTTTGCGCCAAAGCCGATCCTGCCATCAATTGCAGGGCATGGTAAACCATCAATGGCAAAAGAATTATACCAAAGACTACAGGGTCAGGAAACATCACCCTTCCCATGACAGCCCCTTGGACCAAAGATTTTTTACTGCCACAGAACATTACTGTAATGGTATCTGCCCTTGAAAACTTTAGTCCTCTGGAAATATAATACATCAAGGCTAACATCAACCCAAAAAAGGCCAACATGAAGGTTCCCAAAACCATCAATTCCCAGGTGTTATACCCTGCGAACATATCCTCTGCAAAGGATTCGGCAAAGGCTGTAAACACAATCAAAAGAATTATTCCCTGGTCAAAATTCTTAAGGGCAGTCTGATGCTTATTTACAAATCCAATCAATCTAGCATGAAGGAAAAGTCCAATAATTACCGGAAAAAGGACCTGTAAACTAAGTTTGATGAAAGTATCTGTCAAGTCAAAAGAAACTGCTGTTTCAGGAAGCATTACATCCATCCAAACTGGGGTAATAAAAATACCCACCATGCTTGATATACTGGCATTGAAAATGGCTGCAGGCAGATTTCCCCCTGCTATGGAAACCATGACCACCGAGGAAGATACTGTAGAGGGCAATGCCGCCAAATAAAAAGTTCCTAACCAGAGGTAATTGCCTTCTTCTCCAAAAAGAGCATAAAAAAACAACACCACCAGAGGGAAAACAAGAAATGTGGTAGACTGAACAACAAGATGTAATTTCCAGTTTAATAGCCCTTCTTTTAGTTTTTGAGGACTTAATTTCACCCCATAGAAAAAGAAAATAAAAGAAATCCCTGCCCCGGTAATGGCTTTTAAAGGAAGCGGACTATCAGCTGTCCCCCAGTATGGGAAAAACTTGGCCAAAAAAATCATGGCAATTAAAAGAAAGAAAAATGTATTCAGCCCGGCTTTTTTGAGTGTATCCCTTATACTGGCCATGTCTTAATTCTTTTGTCTTAAATAAGTCCCTCTTCTCACATTATCGCAAAAAATAGAAGTAGCAATCGCTACGTTCAAAGACTCGGCATGTCCAAATCGGGGAATTGAAATTCGATGCAGAATAAGCTTTTCCACCTCCTGCGAAATACCATTGGATTCATTACCCATGACTATAATCCCACCTGTTCCAAAATCCGTATTGTAAATGACTTCTCCCTGTAAAAATGCTCCGAAAACAGGCAAATCAATCTCAGCCAAATAAGAAGCCAAATCAGTGTAATAAAAACTTAATCTCGTAAAACTTCCCATACTGGCATGGAGTACTTTTGGATTGTAAATATCCGCAGACTCTTGGGAAAGCAATAATTTATTTATGCCGTACCAATCCGCAATCCTGATAATGGTACCCAAATTTCCCGGATCCCTTACATCATCCAGGGCAATCACCCATTCATTTGACTTGGGTTCAATATCCTGATTGACTTTTATTTTGCCCACGGCCAGTGCGCTGTCATTGGATTGGAAGGTTCCCACGGATTCCAGTGTTTTTTGATTGACCTCATATTTCTCCCCTTTAAAGCTTAAAACTGCACTCGGGTTCTCCTCAGCAAACTTTGGTGTAAATAAAAGTAAGCTAATTTCGAAATCTGATGACAACAATTCCGTTACATTTTTACTTCCTTCGACAAAAAAAGCCTGTTCTTGCTTTCGGAATTTTTTCTGTTGCAAGGATTTAATAAACTTAAGCGTATTTTTGCTTAACATTCGGATAATTGCGTAGAAGTGAATAAGTCCAAATATATAAACTTTCTTTTTCTGCTTATTTTAATTTCTTCCTGTTCTTTGACCAAAGGGCTCAAAGAAAATGAATATTTACTTTACAGTGTTGATGTCAAAGGTAATGATAGAACAGGCAAATCTGAACTTTTAGATGTAGTCCAACAAACTCCCAATACCAGAATTCCCTTATTGAACACCTCTATTGGCATATCCCTCTATAGATTTGGAAAATGGACTTTTGACAGTATGAAATATGTCAATAAAAAAGAGGCTATCCTTGCGGAGAGAACAAAATTAATCCAAAAGGAATTGGAAGGACAGGGGTTGACCAAAAAGGAAAAAAAGAGATTCGACAAACTCAGCAGTAATCTCACATCTGTTGAAAAAACACTGGAATATGGCAATTTTTTTATGAGAACGGGAAATCCCAGGGTGATATTTGATAGCTTGAGTACAGTAGAAAGCAGCAAACAGATTACTTATTATCTTATAAACCAGGGTTATTTTGATGCTGAGACTAGCTTTGAGGTTGAAAAAAAAAGGAAAAAAGCCTGGGTCAAATATTTTGTCGTAGAGAATAGTCCCTACCAGGTGGATTCATTTTATACCAGATCAGATGATCAAAACATATATGAACTTTTATTAAAAAATGAAAGAAGGTCAAATATAAAAGTAAAGCAAAACTATAATCAAAGTGCAATAAGTAGGGAACGACAAAGAGTGGAAGATGTTTTGAAAGACAATGGCTATTACACTTTTTCAAAGTCCTACATTGAATATAATGTATATAAAGACACCTTAGAGAAAAATGTTAAAATTGAACAGCTGATCCGAAAACCTGTCTATGGGGATTTTCATCAGGTATACAGGTTGGATTCTGTACACTTCTTTATTGATCCACCCACCAATGAAACATTGGATGAAGACATCAAGACAACTTTTCGTGATATTGACTTCTCCATCTATAAGGACAGGTATTCTGAAAAAATCATTGCCTCAAGAATATTCCTCAATAAAGGGGAATTATATAGCCGGAGAGATGTAATAGAAACCCAAAGGCAATTGGCAAATCTTGATTTATTCCGTTTTGTAAATATTGCATTTGATACACTTGGGGATGTACTTAGGCCAAAAATATATACACAACCAGGACAGAAATATCAAATTACCAATCAAGTCGGAGCAAGTATCACCGAACAATTACCAGGTCCTTTTTTCAGCCATTCTTTGAGGAACAGAAATCTGTTTAGAGGAGCAGAAGTGTTTGAATTTTTCTTTAGGGCCGGGCTTGAGGGAGTTGTATCCGCTACAGGTGAAGGTGGGGTTTTTAGAAGCCGTGAGTTAAATACTTCTGCATCTGTCATTTTCCCACGTTTCCTTTTTCCAATTGGGAAAAACTCTCTCCAAAAATTTGGCCGTTACAACCCGAATACAAGGACTTTGATAGGATACAATTATGTCAACCGACCGGAATACATCAGGGAAAGTGTGAACGGCATCATTGCCTATAATTGGAACACAAGAAATTTAAAACAACAATACGCCTTCAATGTATTGGATGCCAATTTCATCAGGTCAAACCTGAGCAATGATTTCAGGACCTTACTGGAAGATCTTCAGAATCAGGGAAATAACCTGATCAATTCATTCCTTCCCTCCTATGTCAGCAGTATTTCAGGCCAGGTCATCATCAATTTCAATCAATATGGTGCCTCCCAAAAAAACAGGGCCTCCTTATGGAGGATTTTCATGGAAAGTGGTGGTACTACGCTTAATTTTTTGAATGAAAGTGTCATTGCTGAAAGAAATCTGGCCTATTTTCAATTTCTAAAATTCCAATCCGATTTCAGGAGATATATCCCCCTTTCCAGAAACCAAACCTTTGCTTTTCGTTTTAACTTAGGAATGGCAAAGCCCTATGGAATCAGTGATGGGGTATTGCCTTACGAAAAATACTTCTTTGCAGGTGGTAGTACTGGTATCAGGGCATGGCAACCACGGCGTTTGGGCCCGGGTTCCAATACGCCTGATACCTTTGAAGACGGTACATTCGATTATAGGTTTGAACAACCTGCAGACATTTTATTTGAAGGAATGTTTGAACTACGGTCAAAACTTTATGGTTATTTTGATGGGGCATTTTTCATTGATTTGGGCAACAGCTGGACCTTCAAAGAAGATCTGGCAAGGCCTGGAGCAAATTTTGAATTCAACAGGTTTTATAAAGAAATCGCCATAGGAACGGGGCTTGGATTAAGGATGGATTTTGATTTCCTTGTTCTTCGTCTTGATATGGGCGTGAAAGCAGTGGATCCGGCAAGGCCTCTGGGAGAAAGATTTATTCTGGATAAATTTTTCCAGAGTTTCTTAGGAGAAAGAGGTCAGACCGTATTCAATATAGGAATTGGTTATCCTTTCTAAATCAGATTTTCAATAAATTCTTCAAGATATGGACTTCAATGAATTTGTTTCAACTTTAAAAAATGAACATCCTCCCCAAGGCATTCCCAGACAGTTGGAGGCCTTATGGCATGATGGCAAAGGAAACTGGAAAAAAGCACATGACATTGCGGATG
Organism: Shivajiella indica; assembly: GCF_042683085.1. Taxonomy (NCBI): domain Bacteria; kingdom Pseudomonadati; phylum Bacteroidota; class Cytophagia; order Cytophagales; family Cyclobacteriaceae; genus Shivajiella; species Shivajiella indica. The sequence goes on from NZ_JBHUIV010000010.1 coordinate 832,100, forward strand.
GACCTTCCGACCTGCTTTCATCCAGGGTCCATGCCTATTTGCACAGAAAGGAAGGTGATATATGGAATGCCGATTATTGGTACAAAAGGGCTTCAGAACCTAGGCCTAATATCAGTTTGGAGCAGGAATGGGAAATGTTGGTCAAAAGGATACTGAAAGTTTAAATCCAAACCAATTCATGCTAATCAACTTCCCTGATTTCAACTTTAACAGCCTGGGGTTTGGGAACAATGTTGCCTCCTACATGTTCGGCAATGTAGTAAGTAACCTGGCCACCAAATAAGAAAATAACTACTGAATAATAAATCCAAACCAAAAGTAGGGCCAAAGATCCTGCAGCCCCATAGGTAGAGCCTATATCACTGTTTCCTAGGTAAACCCCTATAAGAAATTTTCCTATTCCAAAAAGGATCATGGTAACTATTGCCCCGATCCAGGTATCTTTCCATTTAACTTTCGCATCTGGAAGGATCTTAAACATCAGTGCAAAAATCACAATCAGAACCAATTGTGTTATGGCAAAATTTAGGATACTGGCAAGGTGTAAATTAATATTTCCGATAAATTCTGTAAGGTATTGGCTAATGATTACCATAGCAGCTTCCAACAGTAAAGAAACTATCAATAAAAATCCTATGGATGCCACCAATGAAAAACTCAAAAACCTGTTGATCAAAAATTTAAGTAATCCCCTTTCAGGTTTTGGTTTGATATGCCAAATATGATTAATGGCATTCTGGAGACTGATAAAAACTGTGGTTGCACTGAAAGCTAAAATTATATAAGCTATAAAATTGGGAATTACACCATCTGGATTAATGGAATAATTTCTGAGGATTTCTTCTAATGTGGCTTTGCTTTCCTCCCCTGCCAATCCTTCAACCTGGACCAGCAATTCATCTCTTATTTCTGACTTACTTAAAAAAGTGGTTCCAATATTCAAAAAGATTATCAGTAGAGCGGGTAGACTGAAAATAGTGTAAAAAGCAGTTGCTGCAGCCAGATTCATTGACTCCCCATTAGAAAAATCAATAATACTATCCTTTAATATCTGAAAAAGTGTCAGTTTTTTTATGAATTGGATCATTATTTATTCCTTTTCCCAAAGATCATCCTTGGTATATGGACTAATGGGTCCAGTAAAAAAACTACCGTCAACATAGCGGTAAGATACTCCAATATTGGCAATTTTGGCCATATCCTGTGCAGAAAGATCAATTGTTGTTGCCGCCAGATTTTCATTAATTCTTTCCTTATTCACTGATTTTGGAATAACAGCAATACCTCTTTGTATGGAATAAGCAATCAGAATTTGTGCAGGACTCGCATTATATTTTTTAGCAATTTCCACTATGGTTGTGTTCTCCAATAAACTAGGTTCATTGGCCTTTTTGATAGAAGCAGAACGGTCACCTGAACCCAAAGGGGAGTAAGCAGTATTCAATATTCCATGTGACCTGCAAAAATTCACTAATTTTTCCTGAGGGAGAAAAGGATGTAATTCTATTTGGTTCATTTCCGGAACTATGCTTCCTGAATTGATAAGTTCATTCAGTTTACTGATATTAAAATTAGAAACCCCAATGTGCTTTGTCAATCCTTGTTCCTTACAATGTTCCATTCCTTCCCAAGTTTGTATCAAGGGAACGTCACTATAGGTATAAAATTCTTCCCGATGTTGGGCAAATCCAACTCCTGGCTTAAAACTTATTGGCCAGTGGATAAGATACAAATCCAAATAATCCAATTTAAGGTCTTTCAAGGTCTTTTTTAAAGCTGTAGGCACATCGTCCAATCTGTGGTTACTGTTCCACAACTTTGAGGTGACAAACAAATCTTCCCTTTTGACAATATTTTCCTTAAATGCCTGTTCAAATGCATTCCCCACCTCTTTTTCGTTATTATATAAAGCCGCACAATCTATATGCCTATATCCAGCTTCCAATGCCCATAAAACTGCTTGAAATACCTCACCAGGCTTGGATTTCCAAGTTCCCAAACCAATGATTGGCATTTCATCTCCATTTCTGAACTTAATTGTTTTCATATAAATTGGACCTTAAATATTACTATACTAAGTTATCAGGTATTCACCGAAAATTAAACAAATAGCTAAAATTTATTAAAATTCCATATTCCCTTTTAGACTTCAAATCTGTATTTCTCCAGATACTTTTTAAATTTATTCATTACCCATAAATGGATTTTGGCCTGGGTGTTTACATAAATCATCCAAGGAAGTCTCGGAACAAATTCATGGATGGCCGAAATCATATATTTCCCTCCCAATACCTCTCTAAATTCCAACCAACCATAATCAAAACGCTTGACAAGCCAACCTCCTGTTATATAAAATAACTGCCTTTTGATATCACTCCTATCAGGAATCCAGGTCAATTGAAGCATGGGTTTTGAACTTCCCAAAAGATAAAAGCCAAGGTCTCCCCTATTGTTTTCCTTGGCATTGATGAAAAATCTAAAAAAAGTTGGTAACCATAATTTGTATCGGTTAGCCACCCACAATGCACTTTGGTGTCGGGTATTGGGAAATCTTTGAATGCTTCTAACTGTATTCTTAACCTCTTTTTCATTCCGAAATTTGGGTAATTGGGGCATTTGGTTGATGGGGTCCAATGCTTCTTTAACACTTTCTTCATAAGAAAGATATTTTATTTCTTTTTGTCGATAGGCAAGGGCTTCAGAAACTGTCAAGGTATGCTTTAGACTCTCAACCAAAGGGGAAACAAGCTTGGAAGGTGTTTCCCCAAAATAACTTACCCAAAGCTTTGATAAGCCAACAGAAAAAAAAGGAACGGAAAATATCCATCGTTTCTTCTTCATTACCTTGGCTGTTTTTTCCAGCATTTCCTTATATGAAAGGATTTCCGGCGAACCAATTTCAATTGCTTTACCAAAAACCTCTGATTTACCCAAACAATCATCCATAATGGTAAGCGTATCCTTTAATGATATTGCCTGTGTTTCTGATAAAGTCCACTGAGGACACATCAGAGCAGGAAGTTTCCTTACCAGATTATATATCATTTTAAAGGAAGAACCACCAGGTCCCACAATTATACCTGCCCTGAGGGCGGTAAGTGGTGTTCCCTTTGAAGCTAGCGCTTTTTCGACCTCTAATCGGCTTTTCAAATGGACAGAAATGTCATTTTCATTAACTTCTTTGGGCAAAATTCCTCCCAGATACAGAACCTGTTTGATACCATTTGCTGCAGCAGCCCTAGCAAAATTATCAGCTAATAATAAATCAGTATCCTCAAAAGAGCCTTGGTTCAAACGGGTGGATCCGCTCATGGAATGTATCAGGTATATGGCAAAATCCACTCCTTGCAGGGCTTCCGTAGTAGAAGTAATAGAAAATAACTCCACTTTTCGCCATTCGACCTTAGGGTAAGGATTTTGGATAACTTCTCTCCTGCTCAGGGCAACGATACGGTATTTGTCTTTAAAATAATGAATAAACCATCTACCGATGTATCCCCCTGCTCCTGCTATGGCTACCGTCTTTTTCAATTAATAGGTCGGTTGCAAACTTAAAATTACCGCTTCCGCAGCTTTTCTTCCTGCCGTCATGGCAGCATTGATGGAACCGTTCAATAAGAAATCACCCGCCAAATACACCCCATCCAACACCTTGGTGTTTGTAGGGGATAGAGTACATGCAAAATCCTCTACTTGCGGTAATGCTTCCTCAATCAAATAAGTTTTGATATGCTCAAAATACTCAGCCTTTATCTTGGTAAGCGCCTCAAGTTCAATGGCTACCATTTTCTCCAATTTTTCAATGGATTCGACCGGTTTAACGATGGATACTGACAAGAGCGCCTTTGTGTTTTGGGAATAAGCTTTACTGATATCCGTCATAAAAACCAGGTTATTGATTAAAAATTGTGGGTCTGTCACCAAAGCAATCATGGGCTGGGCAACAAAAGAATGGAAAATAGAATAGTAAATATTGATCACTTTTCTTCCTGCTTTAAATTGACCCGAAAGTTGAGGAATCAACTTATCCGGCTTGGTCGCCACTATAATCCTATCTGCTTGGATTTCACCCCCTGAACTTAGGTAAAGGGTTGTGCCTTCAATTTTCTTTACCGGGCTGTTAAAAATTATTTGACTTTTAGTCAATTTGTTTTTTAATTGTTCAGCTATCTGTTGCATGCCATTTTCAGGGATAGCTGCATGACCCATAGCAAACATTTTAAATACAAACTTGAACATTCTTGAGGAGGTGTTTAGCTCGTTTTCTAAAAAAATTCCGGAGAAAAATGGTTTGAAAAAATTGTCAATGATTTTGTCTGAAAAACCATAATCCTTTAAAAATTGTAAGGTGGTTTGAGAAGGTTCCTGGAAAATCTCCTCTATGGATTTTTTTTCCAATGATTTGGTCAAACTGAAAATTTTAATTTTATCCAGGAAAGTCCCAACGCCAGAAAAAACCATATTAATTAGCTTTAAAGGGTTTCTTAGGGGATCATGTATAATAAAAGAATTTCCAGGTTTTAAAATAATCGCTCCTGGACTGAATTTTTTGAGCTTCAAAGCTTCATAGTCCAGGTATCTTTGGGCTTCCGGATAGGCGGTCAGGAGAACCTGAAACCCCCTGTCTAAAAGGTAGTCTTTGAATTTATCGGTACGGACCCTTCCCCCTACTTCATCGGAAGATTCTAAAATGATGGGGCTATATCCTGCCATTTCCAGTTCGTAAGCCGCAATCAGACCGGATATCCCAGCACCTATGATATAAATTACTGCATCACTCTTCATAATAAAAAGATATAATGATTAGACCAATTTACTTTCAAATTGTTTTAAGTGTGAATTTAATCTTTTATTCCTGACCAGTTAAAAATAAAATGCAGTAAATCCTGTAAATTAAATTTTGAGGATCAATAAGATATTTTACCTTCCCTTCCTAAATCGCTTTTAAACTATGAAAAATATGAGAAAGACCTTGGTTCTTTTCATTCTTCTCCTGAGTCTAGGGTCCGTACAGGCTCAAAACCATTATTTCCCTCCTCAGGGAGAATGGCAAGAAAAAGAACCCCGGGAACTGGGAATGAATGCCTCTCTGTTGAAAAAAGCTATAGATTTTGCTGTTCAGGAAGAAAGTGATGCGGATAAAAACCTAAAAGTTGCCCACTATCAAAGCGCATTTGGACGGGAGCCCTTAGGCTTTCCGGTTGGCCCCATGAAAGATCGCGGTGCGGCTGCAGGGCTGATAATATACAAGGGTTATGTGGTAGGAAAATGGGGTGATCCCCATCGGGTGGATTTAACGTTCAGTGTTGCCAAGAGCCTCCTTTCCACTACAGTTGGGCTTGCATATGATCAAGGACTGATCAAAAGTGAAAAGGATCTGGTCTATCCTTATATGGCTCCAATTATTCCTTATGATCCATATCGGTTGATGATGAACAAGTCTGACCATCTCCATGAAGAGGATGTTTTTGATTTATTCGGAACGGCTCATAACCGAAAGATTACTTGGGAACATCTTCTTCGGCAAACTTCTGATTGGGAAGGGACGCTATGGGGAAAACCTGATTGGGCAGACCGACCACAGGGGAATGCAGCCGAATGGTTGAGCAGGCCAAGAAATGAACCTGGAACTGTCTATAAATACAACGATACACGTGTGAATGTATTGGCATTGGCAATTCTGAATGTTTGGCGAAGGCCTTTGCCCCAGGTATTGAAAGAAAAAGTGATGGATAAAATCGGTGCCAGTCCCACCTGGAGGTGGACAGGTTACGAAAATTCCTTTATTGTTCTGGATGGACAAATTGTACAATCAGTAAGTGGTGGTTCCCATTGGGGAGGAGGATTGTTTATCAGTGCCTATGACCAGGCCCGATTTGGTTATTTGACGATGAGAAAGGGAAACTGGGACGGTGAACAGGTCATTTCTAAGGAATGGATCGAAAAATCAAGAACCCCGACAAGCGTCCAAACCAACTATGGATTTATGAACTATTTCCTCAATACCGACAAAAAAGAAATTCCGTCAGCACCCGAAACAGCCTTCTTTCATTTAGGAGCAGGGACTAATATGATCTATGTAGATGAAGAAAATGACCTCCTTATCGTCACACGCTGGATTAAAAACGAGAAAAAAGCAGATTTGGTAAAAATGGTATTGGAAAGCCTACCCAATTAGGTTTTTGATTTAAATTTCTTCTTTTTCCAAAGCTTCCATCCTAACCAATACTTTCTTTCTCAGTTTGTTGAAAAAAAGTTTTCTTTCCCTATCGCCTACATTGCTGATCAGGGTTGATTTTTTCATGAGATTTTCAAGATTGGCGAAAACAGAGTCGTTGAATTTTTTATCCACCGTGGCAATAAAATACAATACACTGTGGTTAAGATAGGTTATCCTCTTATTATCCAGTTCTCCCATAAATGTATTGTCCCCTATTACTATTTCATTTACAAAAAAACGGTAATCGGGACTCTCTGAGGTCACTTCCTGGTTGATACCAAATTTTTTGCCTGCCTCTGCCATCACTTCCAGATGATCTATTACTTCCAAAACACATTGGTACAATCTATTTGCATCGGATTTCAACGGAATAATTCCCGTATCCTTATAAAAATCTATCTGTCTCAAGGTAGTATTGATTCCTTCTTCATTCCAGATTTCAGTAGTCGGAATGCAGTTGTACAAATTGATTATTTTCGAACACAAATCTCTATGCTCCTGATAATGAATGGAATCAAGAGAAAAATTCACTCCTTTCAAACTTTCATAATAAAGGATTGATTTACTCCAAAAGAAAAACTTAAAGGAAGCCAATTCCGGATGATATAGATGATAAAAGGGCGGCATATCCTTGACCAAATAATAAATATGTTTTTGTTTATGACTTGCCACCAGTTGGAGCTGCGCCAACATATCCAAAAGCCAATTCTCCAAACTGCTGTTATCATATTTGTTTAGCTGACCATGAAAAACAATGGCATCAGATTGAAGACTTAGCATCTGATCCAAAGAAATCTTAAAATATTGGCATATCTTTTGGATCTCTTCCAGGTTAATAAATTTATCACCCCTTATCCGCCTGTAGGCAGAATCATTACTGATATTCAATAAATCCGAAATTTCTTCCACCAAAGATTTATGGTTGGGCAAAAGTGTTTTCAAATGCTGAAAAAACTTTGTTTGTAATTCTGATGAAACCATTTTATAACAAACAAATAAGGTTTAGAAAATTGGAAATTTGAAACCTAATTCCTTTACTGAATAAGCATAAAGAATTGAGGAGTCTACAAAACATTATTTTGTAAATATTAAATTTTACTTCCGATGAGATTAATTTAATAAAAATACAACAAATAATATTATAAAATATTGAATAAAATACTAACTAGTATTTTAATATAGACAATAAAAGGAATTTATAACATTTATAAATGATATTTATTCAAAAATAGGATTTAATAATTCCGTAATTTTATTCAAAAAATTCTTAATTATCTTATTTCCAATAGGTTATTAAAAAATTCAAAACATTTTAGATTAAACAAAGAACAAGCTTTAAAAGAATACAAGAACCCTTTAATCTGGATCTGAAAAAAATGCTACAAGTCCAAAACCCAATTCATTGATGGGATATGGAACTTGTAGCAGTAAATTATTTTATAGATGTGAAATTATTCCCCTGCTGCTGCAGTTTTGGCATGGAGTTTACCCAATTCCTGATCAATAGTCCAGAGGCCTACTCCCTCTTCACCAATGATATCAAATAATTCCAAAGCTCTTCTGGCCAGGGTTTCTTCTTCTCTTTGTTCGGTCACATACCATTGCATAAAACTGAAAGTAGCAAAATCCTTCGCTGAAAAAGCATGATCAACAATGGAATTGATGGATTTGGTAACCTTTATCTCGTGTTCCAGAATCAGTTCAAATATTTCTCTTAAGGAGTTGAAATTATGACGTATACCCGTGATTTCAGGTTGGATTGCATGTCCGCCTGCTTCATTGATATAGTGGAACAATTTCATCATATGCATTCTTTCTTCATCTGCATGGGTATACAGATAATTTGAAGCGTTTTCATATCCCATCATTTGACACCAGGAAGCCATGGACAAATAATAGGCTGAAGATTTTCCCTCCATTTCAATCTGCTGGTTTAATAACTTTTCCGTATCATGAAGAAGGGAACGTTGCAACGTTACAATTTCTTTATTTTTCATAATTTTTAGTATTTATACAAACTTAACTAATTTCAACAGAATTTGATTTCCTTTTGGCTTCTAAAACTTAAATTTAGAATTAGTATTAGTAAAAATCTAAAGAAGAAAGTATTGAAAAAATAATTCCATATATTCAAATATATAATATCCAAGGATAACCGATAAAAAGGTAAATGGGTAATTTCAACAGAAAATAACTTATCATTTATGTAATTATTTATACATTGAAAATTAAATCATCAATCGCTTTTATCCTTAGCATACTCATAACCTAATAAACAATAAACCAAAATGACATCAAGAAGAAAATTTATTCAAAGCAGTATTCTGGCAACCGCCGGATTGGGTATTCCGGGAATTTTGCAGGCTGAAACCTTAGAAAATCTCAGGAGAAAAATTGCTCCTTCAGATCAATTGAATTTTGCAGTGATCGGATGCAAAGGAATGGGATGGTCCAATATGAACTCCCATTTAAAAATACCCAATGTCAATTGTGTTGCCCTTGCCGATGTTGACCAAAGTGTGCTAGACCAAAGATCTGCAGACGTAGAAAGGATAAGAGGTAAGAAACCTGCTGTTTACAAGGATTACCGGAAAATGCTAGAAAACAAGGATATCGATGCCATCATTGTGGGTACACCAGACCATTGGCATTGTCTGGCCATGGTCGATAGTTTATCTGCAGGAAAACACGTCTATGTAGAAAAACCCATAGCCAATACCATTGAAGAGTGTAACATCATGGTCAAGGCTAAGCAAAGATATGGAAAAATGGTACAGGTGGGCCAATGGCAACGCAGTGGATCCCAATATGCAGAAGCCATCGATTATGTGCGCTCCGGAAAATTAGGACAGATCCGTTTGGTAAAAACCTGGGCATACCAAGGATGGATGAAGCCTGTCCCAAAACGTCCTGATAGCACAGCCCCTGCCGGTGTAGATTATGATATGTGGCTGGGACCAGCCCCAAAAAGGCCTTTCAATGAAAACAGGTTTCATTTTAATTTCCGATGGTTTTGGGATTATGCGGGGGGTCTGATGACTGATTGGGGGGTCCATGAGATCGATATTGCCCTTTATGCCATGGGTGTCACTGCTCCTAAATCAGTAATGGCTTCAGGAGGAAAATTTGCTTATCCTGATGACGCCTCTGAAACTCCTGATACCTTGCAAACAGTATATGAATATGATGGTTTCAATATGCTTTGGGAACATGCAACAGGGATCAATAATGGAAATTATGGTACCACTGAAGGTATTGCCTTTATTGGAAACAACGGGACTTTGGTGGTCAACCGTGGAGGTTGGTGGGTTATACCTGAAACAGAAAATGTAGGTGGACAAACCCAGTCTAAGTTAGAAGAAGTAAAACTTATCCGTCCATCCGGTAATGCCCTGGACCTACATTCCCAAGGCTTTGTCAATGCCATTCTTCAAAATGATGCTTCTAAATTGACCTGTGGGATTGAAACAGGAAGTATTGCTGCCATCAATGCCCAAATGGGAAATATTGCATTCAAAACAGGAAAAAAGGTCTATTGGGATGCAGGAAAGGGTCAGTTTACCGATGCAGAGGCCAATGCTTTAATGAAAGCTAACTACCATAACGGTTGGCAACTACCTAAAGTCTAAAAAATACAATCTTTATAAAAAGCCTGCCTTGGTAACTCGGCGGGCTTTTTTATGGTACAAACTGGGATAAATTGATTGGTAAATTGTTAGTTCCCTTAATTTCCAAACCTGTTTTGGTTTTCCAATTATGGGTTACTACTACCCGATTGGTAGGTAAATCAAACCTGATTGTCATAAAACCACTTTGAGCTTCATGGTTGACGTTAAAATTTGACTGGTTGGGTAAATAATTGATTCCGGCTATCGGCCCTAAGGTGAAATTTTTTTCTGATAGATTGACCAGGATATTCTGGTCGGTTATCTCAGCTGGAGGAAAAACTATATATTCTCCTTCCTGAAGTGGAAAGGTCGGTAAGCTCACCCCTTTATCGATGGAATGGATGTCCACCCTAAGGACACTTGAATTTCCAATGTAAGGCTCTCTGAATTCTATGTCTGTGGATAGAAACAAAGTTGCCCTGTAATGGGAATTAGGTCCGGAAACATCTTGCGGTCCGGTGATAGACAATTTGGCGGAAACAAATTCTACTGGTTGATTCCCGAAAAATATGGTATTCACCTGATTGATCTGGAATTCTTCATATGGAGTAAGGTCACAGGAAGAAAAAATAAAGAAAAAAATAAGCAACCAATACGCACCCTTAAAAGGAATTGAATTCCATGTGAAATTTTGATCTTGGATTTTCATGTGATCAGATTGAGATTAAAACTTACCAATTATTTTCCCTCTTTACATAAGGCCATTCATTCTTAAGAATACTGAAATATATGGTATCCCTCCTCCTTTCCCTTGTCATCAAAGTATGGCTTCTCAAAACTCCTTCTTCTATGGCATTGATATTTTTTAATGCCTTTCTGGCCTGGATATTCAATACATCTGTCTTGAATTCTACCCTTTCTAAATCAAGGGATTCAAAGCAATAAGTGAGCATTAAACGCTTCATTTCCTGATTGATACCGGTTCCTTGGTGTTCCTTGCCCAGCCAAGTCCAACCGATTTCCATTCTTTTGTCACGGGTAGAAAAATTACCAAAAGCGGAAGAACCTACCATTTTCCCAGATGCTTTATCAATCACAACAAACTGTAATCGCTGCTGTTTGAAAGCAGGTTCTGCCCAAACTGCAACACCTTCTTCAGTGGACAAATCGTGGGTGTTAAAACGCCACATATCAGGATTGGAAGTCAAATCCAATAATTGAGGAATATCTTCCGGCATTAAGGGCCTTAATAAAAGGATATCACTTTCAAGAATAAGATCAAAATCCAACATTGGTTATCCCAAAGTTTCATTTAGCGCGTTATTGAAAAAGGCTACTTCCTCCAATGTACCGGTACTTACCCTACACCAATCATTATATGGGGGAAAAGGTCTACCAATAATTACTCCTTTCGCCTGCATTTTTTCCGCGAGAACTTTTACATCCTGTTTGGCATGAAAAAAGACAAAATTGGCCTGGGACGGAAGATAGTCCAGCCCCAATTGATCCAGATTGGCTTCTATTAATTTTCTGGCTTCCAAATTTTTTTGAAGGCTGAATTTGTAAAAATCCTGGTCCTGAAGTGCAGCTTTTCCTGCTTCAATAGCCATGATATTGGTATTGGCTACTACCCTTTCATTTAATTTCTTCGCTATATCAGGTCTTGCCACCATGTAACCCAATCTGATACCCGCTAGGCCATAAACTTTGGAAAGTGTCCGGGAGACTATCACATTTTCTCCTTGTTTTACCAATTCCACCATAGAAGGATAACTACTGTCTTCAATATAATCATAGTAGGCCTCATCACTGAATACCATGGTCTTTTGACTGACTGCATTGCAAAAATCTTTTACATCATTTGCAGGTAAAAGTTTTCCAGTCGGATTATTTGGATTACATAGGAATACAAGTTTGGTTTTAGCCGAAACCCTCTTTTCGATTTCCTGAAGGTCATAATTCATATCCTTATCCAAAGGAACCCAGTTAATATCTGCTCCCCATACCTTGGCATATTCCATCATTGACAAAAAAGTTGGCAAACCTGAAATAATTTCATCACCTATTCCAGCATAGGTGATTCCTGTAATCTTTAATCCTTCAGTAGAACCCGCAACTAAAACGATATGGTCTGGAGTTACCCCTTCTTTCTCCGCAATCATATCCCTCAAGGGATTATTGAATGCCCAAGGATACCTACATCCCAAATCAAAATTATCCTGCATCGCTTTCCTTACTAATGCAGAGGGCCCGTAGGGATTTTCATTGGACCCAAGCCTGACTGGGCTATTGAATGGCCTTGGATTGAATTTTTTTGTTTCTGCAGCCGTTAATTTTCCGATGGAGGCTGTACCGGTCAACATTGCCATACCTCCAATTAAGGAAGCACCTCTCAGCCAATCTCTTCTTGAAAGCTTCATATCTATAATATTTTTTCAAAATCTAATAAGTATTGGGATTTTATCCTAACCCTTTTTTAGAAAGAACCAAAACAAGGTAAAAATATATGATTTTCAAGTATTAATTGCCAAATTATAAATATAGACAAAACTTTGGCGATTAAAATTATCATTTCCGAAATTTTATTCTTAAATTTTAAGACTTCCATATTGTTCTACCTTTCCACTAAAAATAACCGCTATGAAAAAGGTTTTAATTTCCCTCCTCATATTTATGATGGCTATGTCCATGGTAAATGCACAACAAACCAGATATTTGGTTTTCGAGTTCTTCAAGGTGGAGTCTAACCAGACTTATGATTTCATTGAGCATATTGAGTTCATGGAAAAAATTTATAAAGCCGCGATTAATGATAAAAAAATCCAGGGATGGGATTTTTGGTCCCTGCAATCCGGTGCAGATCCCAGTGAGTTTCAATATATTACCATCACCTATTTTGGAGATCCTGTAAGCATGATGAATGGATTACAGGAAGATGATCTGGTAAAATATGGTATGATTTCTTATCCCCATATGACTGAAAAAGAAGTACTGGATAAATTAAATAATGCCTCAACAAGTATGGATTTAGCACAGAGGTCTTATATGCAGGAAATCGCCTCAACCCGGGATAATTTTCAGTTTAAAAGAGGAACATTGGCATCTTTTGACCTGATGAAAGCAGTTGAAGGAAAATTCCAGGAATACGAAAAGGCAGAAAAGGAAGTATTTATGCCTATACACCAAAACCGTATTGAAAAAGGGTTAATGGGCCATTGGAGCCTTTTAAGAACCGCATTACCATTTGGCAGTGAAGCCAAATCCACACATTTGACAATGAATATATATAAAGACTACTTGCAGTTTTTTAATGCCCAGGAATATGAAGACATGGAGTCAACCGAAGAACAAAGGGCTGCCCAAGAAAAAGGATTGAAATCCAGAGATCAAAAATGGGTTTACCTGGCCACTTTGGAAAATGCAGTTCGCTAGAATTTCTAAAGTCACAAAATTCAAAAATAAAGCCCTAGGTGCATCCTAAGGGCTTTATCATTTTAAATATCATAATTTGAACATTGGTCAAATCACCAACCTATGCCATAGTCTTCGCCGTGATTACTGGAACCTCCCCAAAAACTCTTATGCTTCCAATCAAACCAAATGGCATTTAAAGGTCCAGAGGTTCTTTCCATAAAATTCATTTTGTAACCTCTCTTCTCTAGATCATTTCTTACCCAGGAAGGGATCTGAGAATTCAGGGTTATAGATCCTGGTTTAGACTCATGTGCTCCAAAAGAGGATTGAATCTGGTAATTATGGATATTAGCGGCTTCTGTGGCTTCCTGTACTGTCATTCCAAATTCCACAATATTTAGGAAAAGCTGTAAAAGATCTTGATCTTGGGTATCCCCTCCCTGCACTGCAAATGAAAGAAAAGGTTTCCCATCTTTTAAAGCCATGCTTGGGGTCAGGGTCACACGGGGACGTTTCCCTGGTTGCAGCACATTGAAGGGATTCAGATTTTCATCTAAAACAAAACTCTGCATCCTCTGGCTTAGTCCTACCCCTGTATTACCGGCTATAGCCGCTGGTATCCATCCTCCTGATGGGGTAACAGACACCACCCAGCCTTCTTTATCTGCCGCTTGAATAGAGGTAGTTCCAGAAAGAAAACTCTGTAAAAAAGGATCTTCAGGACCTTGAATAGGCTGTTCAGGCTGATAATAGGCCATTGCATTTTTTCTTTTTTCTAAAAGGTGTAAAAATGGGTTTTTTTCATTTTGATAAGGATAAGGATCTCCTGGGCCCATTTCAGGATCATTTTGTTCTTTGATCAGTGTGGCTCGTTCCTTTGCGTATTCTTTTGATAGTAATCCTTTCATTGGACTTTTTGGTGCAAAATCCGGGTCTCCATAATAAAAATCCCGATCAGCAAAAGCGAGGCTCATGGTCTGATAAATAGTATTGATATAATTGGAGGAATTGTAACCCATTGACTTTAGGTCAAAATTTTCAAGAATATTCAGGGACTGCAATAAAGCAGGACCTTGTGTCCATTCCTGTAATTTATAGACATCAATCCCTTTGTAATTGATTGTCAGCGGTTCTTCAATTTTTACTTTCCATTTAGCAAGATCTTCCATAGTAAATAGTCCTCCTTGTTCTCTGGTTCCCCGGACAATTTCCTGGGCAATATCTCCTTTATAAAATCTTTCATAAGCGGCATAAATGGCTTCTTTTCGGGACTTTCCTTGTGCTAATGCCTGCTTTTCAGCCTCTACAAGCTTGGATAAGGTGTTATATAAATCTTCCTGAACAAAAATCTCACCTGCGTAAGGAGCCTCCCTTTCTTCTCCTAAATGAGGTAGAAAAACCTTTTTTGAATAGGGCCATTGCTTGATTAAATCCTTCCTGTTTTCAATCATATTAGCTGTCTGTGCTTCTATGGGATATCCTTTTGCCATTTCCATAGCAGGTGCAAGAACCTGTTCCAAGCTCATAGTCCCAAATTCTGCCAACATGGTCATGAGACCTCCAGGGGTTCCTGGGGTAGTAGCTGCCAGCGGTCCAAATTCAGGCGGATAACTCATACCCTTTTCTTTGTAAAATTCCACAGTTGCACCCGTCGGCGCAATGCCCATGGCATTAATTGCGATTACTTTTCCGGTTTTGGGATTATAGATCAGTGCCTGGGTTTCCCCTCCCCAACTCAACACATCCCACATGGTGCAGACTGCAGCAAGCATGGCACAGGAAGCATCCACGGCATTTCCTCCTTGGGAAAATATCATGGCTCCTGCGGTAGCTCCTAAAGGTTTTCCGGTAATGGCCATCCAATGTTTACCATGTAAGGGTGGCTTCTGTGTTCTTTGTGAAAAGCCTGCATGGTATATCAACAAGCTTAATAAAATAAGGATTAACTTTTTCATTGTTTAATTCTCAACTAGTTTAGGTACCAGGGGTTCAAAACCTTCGAACAGGCTGTTATACTGGGTGAAAATGGTAAAATATCCTGAGGGTAACCTGATATTTACCTCATTTTCATCTACAAATTTTTTAATTTCTTCAGCTTTATCCCCAAATATTGCGAAGAAATCCTTTTTCTTTTTGGGAATTTCTATGACATTTTTATCTTTTAAGAAATAATACACGTTCCTTTTCATGATCTGATCATTCCTTTGGCCTACCATTAGAGCCTCATTATAATTTGAAGTCTTGATAGTTGCAATAGTCCTTCTCAGCAAAGGCATTTGTCCATCTACCAAAACTTCAAATATTCCGGATATGGGTACCCCATCTTCACGGAAATCCATTCCATTTACAAAGTACCTGGGCACATTATGTTCACTGTCTACCCAGACGATATTCTGCACCCTGAAACCTGGCATTGAACTCACCAGATCTTCCTGCTCAGCCCTCAATTCAAAATTATTGCTATTGATGTTATACCTTACAAAATAACCCTCCACGACCTCATTGTCTTTGTAAAGTAAAATGGATGCCTTATTCCATTTAGGATCCAGGTAAAAGTTCCCTACTAGGCGTTTGGGTTCTGGTGGAATCCCAAAAACCTGGTTTCCTCCAATAAAATTCGGTCTTTTGGTAAATAACTCTGCGATATTGGTGGCGCGGATAGTTTTTTGCAAAGCCAATTCCTCTGGATTTTCATAGCCAATAGGGAAAAGAGTGATTACACCTAAATCCAAATCATTTTTGACATTGATCTGAGCCTGATAGGATTGATAACCTGCTACATTGATATTGAGTACATATCTATTGGGATTTACTTTTACCACCTGGAATTCACCACCATCTTTTGAGACGGCAGAATAAGCGGTTTCCCGGAGGGTTACCATAGCTCCTTGGAGGAATTGATCTGAAAGTCCGTCTTTAATAATTCCAGAAATCTTATATTCTCCTTGAGCTTTACTTTCAAATACAAACCCAAGGAATAAAACTATTATGCTAAAGAATACACGGAATTTACACAAAATAACCATAATTCAATGTTCATTCATATTTAAGTCAATTTCCCTAAATTTGTTATGGAAATTTTATCCTACTTTTAAATTGTAATATAATTATTGATTTCTAGAAACCTCAACAATCCCATGGACTTATTTTTTCTTTACCTGATGAGTGGTTTTTACATTTTCGCAGGGCTGATGCATTTTATCAAACCCAGGATGTATATCAGGATCATACCTCCCTATTTTCCCAAACCAGAGATCTTAAATTTGCTTGTTGGAATATTTGAAATTATTTTTGGTCTGGGACTGTTATTTGATCTGACGAGAAGTATTTCAGCAATTGCTATCATTTTATTGCTGTTGGCAGTTTTTCCCGCCAATATTTATATGTATCAAAAAGGTACCAAAGGAATACCCCAATGGGCCCTTCTTTTAAGGTTACCTATACAGTTTGCCTTGATTGCATGGGCTTATATTTATATCTAAACACTATGAACATTGAATTTTAACCAATTTAAATTTGAAGATGCCCTCGTTGAGGGACTGGAGGCTATGGGGTTTGAAAAACCCACTCCTATACAGGAAATGGCCATTCCCGTCTTGATTCAGGGTAAAGACCTCATTGCCTGTGCACAGACCGGTACTGGAAAAACAGCTGCCTTTATTTTGCCTATTTTGAATAAAATAGCCCAGACCGGATCATCCGGATTGGATACCCTTATCCTTGCCCCAACAAGGGAATTAGCCATACAGATCGATCAACAGATCCAGGGTTTTGCCTATTTTTTGGGCATCAGTTCCATTCCGGTATATGGAGGTGGCGACGGAGTGGTATGGGAGCAGCAAAAGAAAGCATTGGAAACCGGAGCGGAAATCATCGTTGCCACTCCGGGAAGATTGATTGCTCTTCTTTCAGGAGGTAAAATCAAACTGGATAAGCTCAAACATCTTATTTTAGACGAGGCTGACAGAATGCTCGATATGGGTTTTTCTGATGATATACTAACCATAGTCAACCATCTTCCGAAAAACAGGCAGACCATCCTCTTTTCGGCCACTATGCCTCCAAAAATCAGACAATTCGCGAAGCAATTGCTCAATAATCCGGAGGAAATCAGTTTGGCGCTTGGAAAGACTGCCGAGGGGGTTACCCAATCCGCTTATCTGGTATATGATTACCAGAAAGAAGATTTGGTAAAATATGTACTCAGCCAAAAAGATTATGAAGCCGTCATCATATTTGCCTCAACAAAAGAGAAGGTAAAAAGTCTATATAAAATCCTCAAGAAAAACTTTGAGGTGGAGGCTTTCCATTCTGACCTTGAACAGGTAGAGCGGGAAAAAATTATGTCAAGATTTAAAAATAGAAGCCTCAAAATCCTGATAGGAACAGATATTATTTCCCGGGGGATAGACGTGGTGGGCATTGAATTGGTGATCAATTTTGATACCCCTAATGATCCTGAAGATTATGTCCATAGGGTCGGAAGGACAGCTAGAGCGGACAGTAAAGGGGAAGCGATCACTTTTGTAAGTGATAAAGACCAATACAAATTCAAAAGAATTGAATCACTGATTGGAATGGAAATTGAAAAAATCCCCCTTCCAGGAGGATTTGACCAAGGTCCTGAATACAAAGGGAATTCAGAAAAATCTGGCAAAAAATCTGGCTTCTCAAAAAAGGGGAAAAAGACAGGGAAGAAAAACTTCCAGAAAAAAAGAGAAAACCCGGAAAAAAGACTGAAGCCAGTTGAGCCCAAAGGCGATAGTAAGGATATGGTTACAGCACAGCAATCGGGTTCACCAAAATTTGGAAAAAGAACCAATGTCATTAAGGAAGATTAATAAAAATTACAACAACCTTTCAAATATGAATTCAAACCCATAATATGTATTATGGGTTTGCTTTTTTTTAATGGGGTACTCATATTTTTATTTCATTTGCCTAAAAATCAATCGAAAAACAAACAAAAGTCATAAAATAGTCCCTGTATTTTGGGTAAATTTATGTACAGTTAATGAGAATTACTTTTTGATACAATTCACTTAAAATTTTATTGAATCATGGAAAGGCTAAAAATAAGAGTTAACCATGTTGTACTGGACGGTGACCTTTCTCTACCTGAAAACCCTTTGGGATTGATTATATTTTCACATGGTAGCGGAAGTAGCCGATTCAGTCCCAGGAACAATCTGGTTGCCCAATACCTGAACAAATTAGGTTTCGGAACATTTTTATTTGATCTTCTGACCCAAGAGGAAGATCTGGATTACCGTCTTCGGTTCGATATCCCTCTTTTATCCGGGCGTTTGGAGCAAGTAACACGGTTTTTATTGGAACATCCGAGTACAAAAAACTTTCCCTTCGCTTATTTTGGAGCAAGTACGGGAGCGGCATCCGCACTCATTGCAGCTTCCCATCTCCAAAATAATATTAAGGCAGTTGTAAGCCGTGGGGGAAGACCTGATTTAGCCATGGGTGTTCTTCCAAAGGTCCATTGCCCTACGCTTTTGATAGTGGGCGAGTTTGACTTTGAAGTTTTGGAACTTAATAGGAAAGCTTATGATAAAATTACAGGAAAGAAAGAGATCAGGATTATTGAAGAGGCAACTCATTTGTTTGAAGAGCCTGGAAAACTTGAACTTGCGGCCCAATATTCAGGTGAATGGTTTTTGGAACATCTCAAATCAAACTCTTCTGGAAAACCAAATATTCCACGTCAAATAAATATTCATTGATTGGATTGTAAAACCCAATCTTTACATTTCAACAGTATCTAAAGAGACCAGCCATGTTCAGAGATAGAAAAGATGCCTCCATTCAATTAGGGGAAGCGCTTGAAAAGTATAAAAATAAAAATGCCCTCGTACTTGGTATTCCAAGAGGAGGTGCTGAAACGGCTTATTACGTAGCCAAACATTTAAAAGCAGAAATGGCTTTGGTGGTTACAAGGAAATTGGGCCACCCGGAAAATCCGGAATATGCCATTGGGGCATTGGCAGAAGATGGAAGCCTCTACCTCTCTCCGGAAGCCAATATTTATTTGTCGAAAGAAACCATAGAGGACCTAAAAAAAGACCAGGAAAAAGAGATCCAAAGAAGGATTCAGGAGTTTAGACATGGTAACCCTCTTCCAGCATTGAAAAACCGTACCGTAATCATCGTTGATGATGGAATCGCAACTGGGGCAACTCTATTTGCAACCATCATGCTTTGTAAAAATAAAAAAGCAGGCAAAATCGTGGTGGCAGCCCCGGTTTCAGGTGAAGGGATGTCAAGGAAATTAAATGAGATGGTGGATGATGTGGTAATTCTTGAGACCCCATATCAATACAGGGCAGTATCCCAGGCCTATCAAAATTTCTTTAATCTGACAGATGAAGAAGCTATGTTTTTTATGGAAAAATGGAAAAAAGAAAATCCCCAAAGTCCTAAATGAAACAAACATTAATTCATTCATACTTTAAATTCTATCGATATGAACAAGAAAATATTAAATGTCCAGCATGCTGAATTCAAGAAAAAGTTACTGGAAGCAAGCATTAAAAAGCACCAATCAGTGATTGATGATTTTAAAAGAAGCATTAAAGAACTTTTGGGAACTGAGACCAAAATCAATGAAGATGAAATGGATATGTCCCAGCAATCTGTCAATACCGAACAGATTCAAAGGGCGAATGCCATCGGTGACCAGGTTAGTTTTGCCAATGATGAAATGACCATTTTGAATAATATGATGCCTTCGATTGAGGATATCCATGACGAAGTGGCACTGGGCTCAGTTGTGGTAACAGATAAAATGAATTTCTTTGTTTCTGCCAGTATTGAGCAATTTGAAGTGGACGGAATTGAGGTTTTCGGATTATCTACTGAAAGTCCGATTTACCAGGAAATGAAAGGAAAGAAAAAAGGAGATAAATTTTCCTTTAAGGATCATCATTATACCATTGTTGATCTTTTCTGATTTCCATCCAATATTAAAACCACCTGGGGTTTTTGACTTTAGATGCTTTTTTGGTGATGTAATATCCCAATGAAAACTCATGAGAGTTATTTCTATAGTTTTCTAAGGCATTTAAGTTTTTATCATAAGCATAGCCTAGCCTGAGATCAGGGGTGACAAATACTTCTACAATAAATGCCAGTGCAGTTCTGTTGTTGAGTATAAAGTTTCCTTCTATGCTATCATTCCCTATTTGCATATTGGAACGATAACTGGCTCCAAGCCACAGCCGATCAAAAAATAGAAACATGCCATTGATATCGTAATTTATTGGCGCACCTTTTACTTCTCTGATTAAAAAGCTTGGCTTGAACTCCACGTTATCACTGATGGGCAGCATTAGTCCAGCAGTGATATAATAGTGGATGTCATGGAAGGAAAGTGCAATATCACCACGTTCTAATGTCTTTCTGCCAACCAGATTAAAAGCACTTATCCCGGCATAAAAATGAGTAGAATGAAATAATATCCCCGTGTTTAAATTAGGAGTAAACATTACCTGAGTATCAAAGGGTAAGTCAGGATCCGATGGGTCTTTGGCTATGAGCAAGCCCCCATCAAACAAATACTGACTGGCTCCACCCCCTACCCCAAGGCTTAGAAAACTGTTCTCGGCTGTCTGTATACGGTGAGCATAAGATATTATACCTGAAGTTGTTTTTGTGGCACCAATTTGATCACTTAACAAGGAAACTCCAATACCTACCAAACCATCATTGGCACTCAAATCCGCTGTTAATGAAAAAGTCTGGGGTGAACCTGGAAAATTCATCCATTGTTTTCGAAAGGTACTTTGAATATACCCTTGTCCTTTGTAACCTGCATACGCAGGATTAATCGTCAGACCATTGAAGATGTATTGGCTAAACTGGGGAAGCTGCTGAGACCGGGATTTTTGAGGAATCAATGCTGCCGTTGAAAAGATTAATATTGAAATAAATAATAGCTTTTTCATAAGTTGATTCATCATTTTTTGATAACCTGAATCCATCCTTTGAACTCTTGATTTCTTCCTTCCCTATCCTCACCCCGAAAGATGTAATAATAAGTACCTGCTACATGGCCTGATGCATCCCAGTCATTGGCATAATTTTCCGTTTCAAATACATGATCTCCATACCGATTAAATATCACTATGTCATTTTTTATAAACTTATTGATGCCTACTATTTCAAATACGTCATTAGAGCCATTTCCATTGGGTGTCATTACATTAGGAAAAAAGAAAGGATTAATGGTATTCGTATCGGTTGCACCTTTTATCAACTCCCCAATCTGTACGGTGGCATTATTGATAATGACTTTAGGGCTTGCATCCATCAGGTTTGCTGCCAACACCTTTAATCTGATTTCGATTCCGGCACCTACAGGCAGATTCGGTAATTTCCAATTTAAACGGCTTCCTTCCTGAACAAATGTGACTTGAAGATCGGGTGTGGTAAAGAATACCTCCTGGCTTTCGAAACCTAATCCTTCCGGAAGGATGTCCTCTATCAATACTTCAGACAAATTTTCGGTACCGGTGTTGGTAACATTTATAAAATAGTCGAATGTATCATCCCCCCATATGTCAACACCGTTTGAGGTTTTCTCAATGGTGACATCTATCTCTCCTTCTACAAATACTTTTACAAAAGCAAAATCACAGATGTTTGGATCTGATTTGCTACAAATACTGTAAAACAACATGTATTCCCCAGATAGGGTATTCTTTGCTAATGTGATTGAACCATTATTATTTAATGTCAATTCCTCACTGCTACTTTGAACGGTCAAGATCACATCACCTGGATCTACAAGCAAACCATTTATAGAATCATTTTCCAATACGTTTCCGAAGGTCATTCCCTCTTTTCCATTAAAGGGACCATAATTGTCGTCATTGGCTACAATGGTGGTATTTTCCACAATAATGGTAACTGTTGCAGAATCACAATTTTCAGGATTAGTAGAAGAACAAATAGAATACACCAAAACATAGGTACCATCTTCAGTATCAGGCGCGACATCCACACTACCATTTGGATTCAAAACAATATTGGGTTCTGAATTATTGGCTTCATTTAAAAAAGTTACCGGTTCCACTACCTTGATGCCATCTACCAATAAGTCCACCTGGCTTAGGTTTAAATTAAGTCCATTGATTCTGTCGTTATCAAATATATTGATCAAATTATTCTCCCCAATTACTCCTTGGACTCCATTGACATTGTCGTCATTGGCTACGATCGTTTCCAGATCTGTATCAACAACCAATGTAATTAATGCTGAATCACAGTTTGCGGGATCGGAACCTTTCTCACAAATACTGTATGCTATGGTATAGGTTCCATTGGACATTTCTCCAACAGCAATGTTCCCTGTCACAGGATCTATTGTAACAAAAGGAGAAGATGTTTCTATAGAAGTAATATTTACCTGATCCGGGTTCAGCGGTGAACCGTTAAAAGAATCTGCTCCCTTACCATTATCTACAAAAATATTGCCCGCATTGGAATTATTGGCAGAACTGGTAACCGTTCCATCCATAGCAACTAACAGGTTCTGGACCTGTACCGTAACCGTTGCGCTGGAGCAGTTAAAATCCTCAGGATCTGTTCCGGCCTCGCAGATACTGTATGTGATGGTGTAAGTGCTGCTGGATACCTCACCTATAACAATGTTACCTGTTTCATGATCGATGGTAACCGAAGGATCGGTCGCATTGCTGATTGTTATTTTTACCTGATCTATGGATACAGCTTTCCCATTCAACAAGTCTTCCCCGTTACCGTTGTCCAGTAAAATATTTCCTGCATTGGGGTTGCCGGCAGTGCTGTTGAACGTATCGTCATTTGCTTCTATTGGGTTCTGGACCTGTACGTTAACTGTTGCACTGGAGCAGTTAAAATTCTCAGGATCCGTTCCGGCTTCACAAATGCTGTATGCTATGGTATAGGTGCCGCTGGATACTTCGCCCACAACTATATTACCAGTTTCAGTATCGATGGTGACCGAAGGATCGGAAGTATTGATTATGGTTATATTTACCTGATCTACGTTTACAGCTTTGCCATTCAAAAAGTCCTCTCCATTACCGTTGTTATGTAATATATTGCCGGCATTAGGGTTGCCTGCAGTGCTGTTGACCGTATCGTCATTGGCAAGGATCAGGTTCTTGACCTGCAAGGTCACGGTGGCCTTGGAACAATTTGAATTCGAAGGATCTGTTCCAATTTCACAAATATTATATTCAATAATATATGTATCGCTGGATACTTCTCCTACAAGTATGTTTCCAGTTTCTAAATCGACAGTAACCGAAGGATCGGATAGATTGATAATTGCTAAATTTACCTGATCTATACTTACAGCTTTCCCATTCATCAAGTCCTCTCCGTAGCCATTATCTTGAAATATATTACCTGCATTCAGATTGCCTGCGGTGCTGTTGACCATATCGTCTTTGGCAGCTATTGGGTTTAAAACTTGCAGGGTCACAGTGGCCGTGGAACAGTTTGAATCCTCAGGATCTGTACCAGCCTCACAAATGCTGTATGATATAATATAGGTGCCACTGGAAACTTCACCCACTATGATGCTTCCTGTTTCAGGATCGATGCTGACCAAAGGATCAGAAGTGTCAATAGAAGTGATGTTTACCTGATCCGGAGTAATCGGTATGCCATTAAAAGTATCTTCCCCATTCCCATTATTTTCAAATATGTTGCCTGCATTTGGATTATTGGCAGCACTGTTTACTTCATCGTCATTGGCAACAATGAGATTTTGAACCTCGACAGTCACGGTTGCAGTGGAACAGTTGATTCCGGCTGGATCAGTTCCTGCTTCACAAATGCTGTATTCTATTTGATATATGCCTACTGGAACATCCCCAACGGTTATATTTCCTGAATCCACGTCTATGGAAACCAATGGATTGGAGGAAATTACAGAGGTAATATTTACCAAGTCAATGGTAATAGGTTCATCATTCAACAAGTCTGCCCCATTTCCATTGTCTCCGAACACATTACCAGCATTGGTATTATTGGGAATACTGATAACATCATCATCATTCACTACAATCAGGTTCTCAACCTGTACTGTCACGGTGGCCGTAGAGCAGTTGGTATTTTCCGGATCAGTACCGACCTCACAAATAGTATAGCTTATGGTATAAGTTCCGCTAGGAACACTACCCACAAAGATATCCCCTGTATCAGGATTAATGGAAACCAGAGGATTGGAAGGAACCACAGAAGTAATATTGACATCATCTATGGTAATGGGAAGATTGTTGATCCGGTCATTTTCCAATACATTTCCGGCTATTTGAATATTTGCTGTTGATGTGATAAGTAAATCATTCGCAATAATGACATTGACAGGTGCCGCGGTAATGCTGGATATGTTATTATCTGGATTGGGATCACCCGCTAAGGGAGTTATTTCAGCTGTATTTCTATAATTACCCGAAGTGTTGACAGTAACTCCGATTTTCAAAGTGGCAATTTCTCCATAAGAAAGCGTACCTATTGCCCAAATTCCCGTACCGATGTTATAACTTCCTTTAGAGACATTTAAACTGGCAAAACTGAATCCTGAAGGCAATAGGTCTTTAACCTGGACATTGCTTGCATTTAAAGGCCCGTTATTGATTGCTGAGATCGTGAAGGAAATGGTCTCTCCAAAATCTGGTACTGGGTTGTTAACTTCCTTGGTGACACTCAAATCCACGGAAGATGTCCTTATTAAAAATACCTTTCCATCTCCATGGTTAATATTAGCACCTATATACCTTACAGCAGTAATGTAAGATCCCAATGGTACTACCTGATCTAATCTAAATAATGCGATACCAATATTGCCATTGTTGGAGTTTACCCTACCCGACCTCCAATAATCTGCTCCTACAGCTGGCGGCCCAAATACTGGCCCCGCAATTGGTGGCCCAGGCCTGGCAAATAAACTTCCCAACACGGTCTCAGGACCTCCAAAAGATTGGGAACCTATAATTTCTATGTAAATACAACTGTTGGCATTTCTTGTAGTTATCCCAATAATTGCCTCTTGGTTGACAATTTGTAAATCATCATAAAAAATTGTTTGAATTTGAGCATCTGTCGTAGCGGCAGCCTCAAAATCCGAACAAATATTTCTTCCATTTCCATCTGAATCAAATATAAAATTAAGGTTTGGACTGGAAAAAGCTGCCAATGCATTTGTATTCCATGTAGGACTACTACTATCCGTTTCAAGGAAAACCCCGTTTTCAATTATGTTGTTCTGGTTATGTCCATTAGGACCGATACGGGTAAGCTCATAACTGCTCGGAAAGGAGAATCGATCATAAACCTTTTCATCAACAGTTATTGAAACCAAATTGGCGGGTGAAGAAGGAGTTGGCTGAGGGCCATCCCATTGAAAAGTAACTCCCGATGTAATGCTGGGCGGTTGGGTTTGAGCTATTAGAAGATTAGTAGAAAAAAATGCTGAAATAAAAAGGACAAATGTCCACCTAAGAAATAAAATCCTATTTTCTAAAAATTGATGAATGAAAGACAAAAAAAACCTTGAGGTAATTTTTAGCAGACCCATGCACAAACCTTTAAAAAATTGAAATATTAGAAATACTGACCAAATCAAAAGTGATAAGCCTTTGGGAAGTTGATTTAAAAAAAACTCTTTTATCATTAAAAAGATCAATAAACCCATCATTGTAATAAGTAGAAACTATTCCTGCATTTCTGATAGAAAAATCTAGAGTAAAAATAATAATATTTCTTTTACTAAAGAAAATTTGAAAATAAAATAATTTTAATCTAAAAATTCAAATATTATCCAAAGTATCTTCTGTATTGTTTTTTGTAATTAATAATAACTTTTTTAGATTTCACATAAAAATTTTGTTGTTAAGCCAAAATAAAAAAAATATAATAACTAGATATTTAATTCGTGATTTTCGATAAAACGATGCCTTCCAAGCAAATTTTCCGTTTTAATTTCTCAAAAGATTAAATCAATCTAAATAATTCTCAAGTTCAAAAAACGCATATGAATCCATATTTATTCACCCATAAATAGCAGAGGGTAAAAATGGAAAAAGCCGGAGTTTCAATAGTTTTCACAGAAACATCCGGCTTAAAATAAATGATAAAGAAATTTAATTTCCGTTTAATGAAACAGGTACTGATTTGACTTTCCAGATATCCTCACAGTATTCCTGTATACTCCTATCACTTGAAAATTTCCCCATTCTCGCGGTATTCAAAATGGACATTTTTGCCCATTTTACTTTATCTCTATAAGCAACATCTACCTTATCCTGGCATTCTATATAAGACTGATAATCCGCAAACAAAAGAAACTGGTCATCATATAAAAGAGACTTCACCAAGTCTTTGAACACCGTGTCATCCAAATGTGAGAAATAACCTGAGGAAATTTGGTCCATTGCCAATTTTAATTCTGCATTATTCTGATAGTATCCATAAGGATTGTATCCTTCAGATTTTATTCTGGCTACTTCTTCTGCGGTCAATCCAAACAAGAAAAAGTTTTCCTCCCCAACACATTCCCTTATTTCCACATTCGCCCCATCTAAAGTGCCTATAGTAAGGGCACCGTTCATGGAAAGCTTCATATTTCCTGTTCCGGAAGCCTCCTTTCCTGCAGTGGAAATCTGTTCGGAAAGATCTGCAGCAGGATAGATTTTCTGGGCATTGGTAACATTATAATTGGGATAAAACACCACTTTCAGTCTATCTTTCACATCAGGATCATTATTGACAATATCTCCTACAGAATTGATCAGCTTAATCATCAGCTTAGCCAGCTTATATCCCGGAGCTGCTTTCCCCGCAAAAACGAAAGTCCTAGGAACAATATCGATTTCCGGATTTTGCTTGATCCTATTGTACAAGGTGATGACATGTAAAATATTGAGGTGCTGACGTTTATATTCGTGGATTCTCTTAACCTGAATATCAAACATGGATTCAGGATTTACATCTATACCCGTTCTGTTTTTAATTTTCCTTGCCAGATTCTTTTTCATTTCCAATTTGACATCCATCCACTGTTTTTGGAAATCCGGATCATCAGCAAACTTTTCAAGACCGCTTAATTCTTCCAAATGCTTGATCCAGCCATCACCAATTTTACTACTGATGAGTTCAGTCAATTTTGGATTGCTTAAAACCATCCACCTTCTGGGAGTTACTCCATTGGTTTTGTTGCTGAATTTCTCCGGGTAAAGGGCATAGAAATCCTTCAAAACCGTTTTCTTCAACAACTCTGTATGCAGTGCCGCCACCCCATTGATGGCATAACTTCCAACACATGCAAGATTCGCCATTTTTATATACTTTCTGGGGCCTTCACCGATCAAGGAAAGGCTTCTTATTTTTTCAGGATCCCCATAAACCCTGACCGTTACTTCATCCAAAAATCTCCTGTTGATTTCATAAATGATTTCAAGATGTCTTGGCAATACAGACTGGAATAGTTCCAGATCCCATTTTTCCAGAGCCTCTGGCAGCAATGTATGGTTGGTATAGGCAAAGGTTCTGCTAGTAACCCGCCATGCGGTAGACCAGTCCAAATCATGCTCATCCAAAAGCAATCGCATCATTTCGGCAATGGCAACTGCGGGGTGCGTATCATTTAACTGGACAGAAAATGTGGATTGAAAGTCTTCAATTTTTTCTCCTTGCCTTAAATGAATACCAATCATATCCTGCAAAGAACATGACACAAAAAAATACTGTTGTTGCAATCTCAGCTTTTTCCCGTTTAAAGTTTCGTCATTTGGATATAGTACTTTGCTGAGGTTTTCACAAACAATTTTTTGGTTGACGGCGAAATTATAATCCCCCGCATTAAATGACTGAAAGTCAAAGGATCTTGGTGCTTCTGATTTCCACAGTCTCAAGGTATTGGTAGTATTGACTTTATAGCCTAAAATAGGAGTATCATATGCCACTCCCTTTACGGTCAATTCCGGTATCCATTTACTCCTGAATTTTCCATCTCTATCCGTGTAATGCTGAAGGTAACCGCCCAATTTGACATCATAACTGAGTTCCCTTCTGGCAATCTCCCATGGATTTCCTCTTCTCAACCAATTATCAGTATCTTCGACCTGCCAGCCATCTCTGATATCCTGTTCAAAAATTCCAAACTGATACCTGATGCCATATCCTATGGCAGGTACTTCCAGAGTTGCCAAAGAGTCCATATAACAGGCTGCTAACCTGCCCAGACCACCATTTCCAAGTCCAGGTTCTACTTCTTTCTCAATTAACCAATCCAGACTAATCCCCAATTCTTTGGTCGCTTGTTCTGTCTCCTTATAAATTCCAAGGTTGATTAAATTATTCGCTAAATGAGGACCCAATAAATATTCAGCAGACAAGTAAGAGACAATTCGGTGCTTTTCCTGCAAATACTGCTTCACTGAAGCTACCCACCTTTGAAGTATCCTGTCCCTGACAGCGTAAGCCAAGGCCATGTAGTAATCATTTCGGGTTGCTATTTCAGGATATTTACCCTGCACATAAAACAAATTATTTTGTATAGCTTTTTTGAGAGTTTCAACTGTAAGACCTGTCCTGGCATCCTCCACTAAAACATTTTGAACCTCATTTTGGTCCAAACCTCTATCTTCTAACACAGACTTTATGTCAGAAAGGGGCAATGATTTTTTCATTCTATTTTTTGAATTCAATTAAAAGGCCGAAAGTTAAACAAATCTAATTGGATATAAAAAATTTAATAATAGAACCCCAATAACCCCTTTTAAAATAATAATAATTAAATTTGAAAAAATGGTATAATCCGGTAACCCTGTACTAAGATTTTAAAAAATAATCTTCGAATATGACAATCTAAAATTTTTAACTTCAAAGTTAAATCCATTTTGAATAAATGATTAACTTTCTTTTATACAATTCATAAAAATTAGGTATATTTCTATTAATTAATCCAATTTTAATTCCTTATTTATTTCAACAAAAACCTATGAAAAAACATCTACTTTACGCATTGATTGTTTTGGTGTCTGCATGTTCTCCTGCAACAAAAATTACCAGGTCTTGGACAAGCCCTGAAAAAAGTACCTATGGATACAATAACCTATATGTGGCAGTTGTGATAGGTGACATTTCCAAAAGGCAGATCATGGAAGATGACATTCAAAGTAAACTGACTCGTTTGGGAATTTCTTCTACGACCAGTAATTCCACCATTCAACCTAATTTTTGGA
Source organism: Shivajiella indica (assembly GCF_042683085.1). Taxonomy (NCBI): domain Bacteria; kingdom Pseudomonadati; phylum Bacteroidota; class Cytophagia; order Cytophagales; family Cyclobacteriaceae; genus Shivajiella; species Shivajiella indica. Next base: position 861,589 of record NZ_JBHUIV010000010.1, read on the forward strand.
TGAGTACTGATCTGGATAAAAATAATATGATGAATGTGGTCTATCAAAGTCAAAAGGATGCTATCATGACCGTTTCACTGATAGATGTGCAAAATGAGCAACGGTATATCCCCGGAGCCGTGATGATGGGAGGACCGATGATGATGGGTCCAGGTGGTTGGGGCATGGGTGCCAATTTTGGAGGTTTCTGGGGTATGAACCACGGAATGATGATGACCCCTGGCCATATTGTGAATGACAGAAAGTATTTTATTGAAATCAACATTTATGACACCAAGTCTGAGCTCCTAGTATGGTCTGCTCAGTCTAAAACCCTGAATCCTGCCTCTATGGAGAAGTTCTCCTCCGAATTTGCCCAAGTTGTATTGGAAAGAATGTTGGAAGAAGGTGTAATCAGAAACCAGAATTAAGAGTTTAATATTTTTGCTTTTACAAAGAATGCCGGAATACTCTTCCGGCATTTTTCATATATGATCCCCCGGGAAATCTTTTAGGGTATGTCTCCTGAAATTTTTGAACTGATAATTGATGTTAATCCATAAAAACAGACCATGGTTTATAAATAATGTCTTGCTGTTATACTCCGGTATGGCAAAACGGATATGGTAACCGGGAGAAAATGTAATGGACTTTTTCTGAAAACTGAATAACAAAAAAACGCGATGTTCAAGCGGATTAACCACAGGATCAGGCCCCACCGTAAATAAAGTTTCATTAAATAAAGTCGTGGCAAAATTGAAATGAGGACTTAACCTATTTTTCCAATTGTACCTCAAACTCGCATTAAAGCGTAAGCGGTGATTGAGCCAATAGCCATCGATAATTTCGGTAGTATTGAATTTTGCTCTGTAGCGCATATCATGCCTGTATCTCAAACTAACCGAAAAATCAGAACTGCTGGGTATTCTATAAACTACTTGGCCCCAGGGTCGGTGTTCCGGTCTAATCAGTTCACCATCCGAAAAGGGTGTGGTTAATTTTAATCCGGCATAACCTCCTGTTACTGCAAATTTCTGGTCATCCGTATGGTAAGTCAAGCCACCTCTCAATATAAAAAATAAATCAGGAACATGATGGGTATCCAACCATAAAGACCATTTGGGGGCTATTTGTCCAGAGGTCATCAAACCAAACCAAACCTCTGAATTGACCACAGTTTGCCTTTGGGCTATCGATGGAATAGTGATTGTGAAAAAAAGCCAAAAAAAGAAAGTTTTCATTCAATTCAATATTGCCTAAATAACTAAAGTTTTTTCAAAATACCCCAAAAATTACGGTTTAGATTCATCAAGTAAAAAACAAAGCTGAATATTTATCTAAAAACTCAATCTACATGATCACTGGGATATTCTACAAATGTTGGGAGTTTATTTTTCATGAAATTCAGGTTAATGGTCACCCAGATCACAGGTCCATGATTGATTCTTGCTGCGGTGGGGCTTGAATTGATATATCTTATTACATATCCAAGGGAATAAACGAAATTCCCTTTTCCCAACTGCCCCAAAAAATGCGTTCTGTGCTCATGCCTTACACCATTTGGACCGGGACCTGATGTGAACAATGCCTCGTTGAGCATTGTGGTAGTAAACCGGGTATTTTTGCTGATCACATTTCCCCAAGCATACCTCAAGGCATTGTTAAACCTCCACCTGTGATTAAAAGAAAAACCATCTGTTAGATTTCCCGCTTCCAGATTCTGAATAAAGCGGGCATCATACCTGAACCTGAAGCTTGTACTCAGCTTTTTGGTGGAAGGGACCCTGTAAATGGTCTGCATCCAGGGCCGGTGTTCCGGTCTGACCAGGCTTCCTTCCGAATTTGGGGTTCCTAATTTCAAAAAGCCATAACCAACTGTAGTGACAAAATTGTCTCTTTTTGGATGGTAGGTAAGACCTGTCCTATAGATAAAAAACAGCTCATTGACAAAATGGGCATCATTCCATATAGCTAAACGATCGGATACCTGAGCGGAAGTCATTACTCCCCACCAAGTCTCATTATTAAAACTAATATCTTGCTGAGCAAAACCGGAATGAAATAAAACACAAAAAATCAAAATCTTAATTAAACGCATCATTGTTTGTTTAAATACAACCTAGCAAACATACAAATTTGAACGCAAAGTGGCTTTGGGATTTTCCAAAGAAATCCGGATAAAACGAATTAATTATCTGATGAGCACTTCTATAAGTGGTGCTCCTCTTACACCGGAAGGTGAATTAATCTTAAAATACAGGAAAAGAGTAAGCGCAATATCCATTTATTGCCAATTTCAAAATTGATATGGAAAAAAGAGCCAAATTAAAAAGCTAAATCATGAAATCGCCTACCCCTCTATAGCAAGATTAAACTTCATAATCAATTTCAATCCAATTTAACAACAGGTTGGGGAACCCAGGAATTATTCATAACTTCCTCTTTAGGTCCATACAAACGTAACAAGATGTCAAAAGGACCATCAGGTGCCGGAAGCCAGTTGCTTGGCCCTTCTTTGGGCATTTTGTGGCTCATGTAAATCGTCAACGAACCATCTTTGTTGTATTTCAACCCTTTGGTCCTGTCGCCAATAGAGTAACGGTTCAATTCATTATGAGCCATCAATCCGGTTACGTTGTCGTACATGGTAAGCGACCAGAAAAACTTAGCAGGGGGTAAGGCATCAGCCGGAAAAGTGAGGGTATAGGAGTTTTGCCCATTAAAAGGATATCCATCAGCATCCCTTCTGGCCGCGGGATAGTAAGCTTCAATCGGGCAATTCGCGTAGATATGCCCCCGGGCAATCTGGGTACGAAGCCTGAAGTTGCTTCCAAAATACGGGTCCTGTATGGGCCATAGCATCCAGCCATTTTTAACAGTTCCTATTTCCGTCATCATAGCGTCTATTCTTTCCAATCCTTTTTTAACACCGGCAGAAAAGGCTTCCTCGTATTCAGGGTTCTCTTCCAAAAAGGTAAAGTCACCGCTGTTGTTTACCCCAATTTCTTCAAACTTTTTTATCATCGCTTCATCGTCAGGTGCCAAAGTCGTGTATGGTAAGAGGAAGTTCAGCAACGAAAAGAACTCGGGTGTGGTAATACTGGCCTGGCTGTAGGCAGGAAAGTCTATCTTCTCCACGGTCTTCGGCTTGAACTCGGGATAAAATTTGCTCATGACCCCGATCTCGATCTGGTTTTGTAAGGCTATAGCCGCATCCCGGTCCACGGGGTCTTCACCATTCACACCTATCCTCCCCACCACACCCACGAACGCTGAGGGGGCCTTGATTTCGACAACACCTTCGGGAAGTTTTCCGGTATAATCGGGCCCTGTAACCGCATATACACCGGCTTTCGAGCCTCTTGACCTCGTACCGATGTAGCTAAAATTGTCGGTGGTTTGGGAGGCCAACTGGAAAACATAGTACCGGTTGTTCGCCTCCGGCACCTTGAAGATCACCGGCTCGGCACGCAGATCCAACACACCATTGCTGTAGTAGGTGTCGTTGTTGGCGCGGACCACGGCTTTATCATCAGCGGTATAGAGCCTTGTTTCGAACTTTACGGTATTCATGGGGGTAAAGAATGGAGAGGCTTCCAACACTCCGTAGAAATAAACAGCCTTGTAATTTTCCACGATTGGGAAGCAATGCACATAGGCATCGGCTACGAGGTTTTCAACCTGTTCAGATGTTAGTTTTTCTTTTGGGCTTTGGCAGCTTAGCAAGAGGGCGACAAGCCCCAAAACAGTCAATGATTTTGCTTTCATACTTCCATTAATTTTTTTGAACTATCAATCTACTGCACCCGTACCAAAGGCTTTGGCTTCCACGTTCCGTTCAAGGCCTCAGGTTTAGGCAAATACAGGCGGTTTACGAAAAAGAAAGGCCCATTAGGCGCAGGAAGCCAATTCGACTCCTTGTCCTTTCCCGGAGATTCGTGCTGTATATAAATTGTAATACTATTGTCTGGATTGCGCTTGAGATTTGGCAACATGGCGGAATTTATCAAATACCGGTTAATCGGATTTTCCGTCATAATTCTTGCCGGCAGCTCATACATGGTATAAGACCAAAATGCATTAACCGGGGGCATTTCATCACTCTTCATGGTCAATGTATACTTGTTGATAGCGGCATTCAAAGGCTGCCCTTCCGAATCAGTCTGGTAAATAGGGTAGATCGCTTCTTCTTTGGAGAGGCCATAAATACCCAATACCGCTCCGGCCATGCGAAACATATAATTGTTGTTTAAATGTTCCCTGGTGCCAAACGCCTCCGCGCTACCCACTTTGCCGGTTTTGATTTCGTTTGTATTGAAGGCCTCAAATTCTTTCCAGGCATCTTGCATACCCGCACTCAGCGCCTCTTTGATTTCGGGAGACAAGGATGCTGCATCAAAGGTTTTACCGGGTACCAGGCCGATTTTGGCAAATTGCTCCCTGAGGTCCTTTTCGGATGGATGCGTAGGGCAGAACTGCAAGTAGAAGTTCAACAGGCTGAAGAACTCCAGCGATGTCCTCTGGGACTCCGGCGTGAGCGGCCGGGGGAAGTCGATCTTAGGAGCAGCCTTTGGGGCAGGTTGATTGAGGAAGGCCGATAAAGTCTTAACAATATACTGCTCCTGGATCTTTTTAACATTCTTTAGGTCGGCAGGATCGAAGAGTTGTGTCCGGAACTGGGCGGAGGCTATTTCGGTTTCGCAACGGATTACCCTGGTAATTCCTTCGGGTTTTTCCCCTTTCCAGTTGGGACCTGCAATGAGAAAACTGCCGCCATTGTTCCCATCTGTGCGCGTACCGGGTATGTCGAAGTTGTGTGTGTACAGGTCGATTAGCTGCAAACTCCAATACCGATCTTTTTCGATAGGCGGCACAGTGAACACAATCGGTTCTGTGCGCAGATCGAGGCCGATCCACGAATAGGGAGTGTCCGAATTTGCCGTTTGGATTGCTTTGTCCTGGGAGGTGAAAACGCGGGGAATATTATAGAGGATATTGTAAGGCGCTTTGTAATCCGGATCGTTCTTGTCGATGAAATAGGCGTATTGCACCCGCATATTGTCTACAAGCGGGAAGCCGTAGATGTACGCTTCCCTAGCAATTTTCCTTGTTTCTTCGGGCGTCACTTCGGTTTTCGGACTTTGGCAACCAAGGACAAAGGCTATTAACCCTAGGCCAATCAAAAATTTTATATTCATACTATTTTGTTTAAAGTGAGCTGTATATTATGTATAGCCTCTCTATATTCTTCCATTTAATTCACCTCCTCAAAATCAGGCAATACAAAGGTCTTATCGAAATAAGGTTGCAAAGGAGCATACAGGCGAAAGATCACAAACCAGCCATCGGTTCCCACCGTTTTCATGAAGTTGCTCTCGTATCCTTCAGGAGCTTTGGCACCAATGTAGATATCAACGGTTCCGTCTGCATTGCGCTTGATGTCTGGCATCCGGCTGTTGATGGCGACTGAACTTACCTTTGGATTTGGGTCTCCGTTGTCATAATGGCGCCTCGTATCCTGGCTGTACAAATCCACCGCCCAGAATTGGGCAGTCGGGACATCTGCGGGCACCCTCAGGCGGTAGGTCTTATCGGCCCGAAACAGGTTGCCCTTGCTGTCGCGTTTAACGGCCAGATACACCTGGCCCTTTCCGATATAAGGGTTAACCATGCCTTCACTGCTGGTAACGGCATCATAAAACCATACGGTACGCTCGTCCAGTTCCACCTTGGTGTAGGTAATCTGCGGAATTGAAAAACCCATCATATTATGCCATTGTTTATCCGGCCAGTAAGTCTCTATAACCCGTGGATTGGTTGCCAGGTTACGTGCCATCAATTCGCCCAGCGCGGCTCCTTCCATCAGGATTTTCGTTTGTCGGGCATCCGGTGCAAATGGTTTTCCCTTGACAATTCCCAAGGGCTCGATCATGGCCATCCAGGCCTTGTCCTGCTCACGCACCGGCTCCTGATTGATGACATCGTGCAGGGCTTTCCAATAGTCCATTCCCCGGTAGGCTGTGGCCGACCAGGTTTTATCTAAACCCTCGATCAGTTTATTCTGCACAGGCTGCCCACCAAGGGCAGAAACTTTCAAGGCCTTTACGAAATTACTTTTAAATTCCGGGGCAGTATCCAAAATGCGGAATCCCCACATGATGTTATTTGTGGCAGACTGAACCACAAAAACTCCCCTTTTCTCATACTTTTTTGGGTCATCTTCCGGCCCGACAATGATATAAGTTCCTCCTTCGCCCCTATCCGGTCCCGTAAGCCCAAGATCGGCAATAGGACGTTGCCAAAAATCCAGGGCTGCACCTGCTGTCATGCCTGCCGGGTACTCAATTTGAAGCGGGCCTTTTGAAAGGTTTTCGAAGGATATAAAGTAAGGCGTTGTCAGATTGGCCGTGACGATTCCCTGCTTCTCTCTGAAACTTACAAAGACCGCAAAGGTCCCCCTTGCGTTGGGACCGTAGTGTTTGTTCTGCTCTTCACGCCAGGTTACAAAACTGACCAAAGGTGTAGACCACATATAAGCCTGAGAGGCCCGCTGCAGGTCCATGGCATCAAAAAGCCTTTGGGAGCTTTCGTCCGTCAGGTAGTTGTGCTGCAATTCCATCACACCGTAAGGTGTTGTGATTTTTTCGTCACCTACCAATGTGGCGTTTTCTAATGGGACAGAACTGCTTTGTACTGTACGCGATTTCCTTTGGGCATAGGAATTGCCTGAAAAGGCCATGCAAAGTATGGCCAGAATAAGCAGTAATGGGATTTTTTTAGTTTTCATTTTTACTTTTTTTAATTTCAAAAGAATCTAGATAAACTTTATATCTCTATAGAGGGAAATTCTCAATCTACAAGCTCCAAATCAGGCAAGACCCAACTTTTATCGAACAAAGATGGAAGCGGTCCATAGAACCTGAACAGTATCTCGAATTTGCCCTTAGGGTCCGTTGGGGTCCAATTAGACTCTTTACCCTCTGGGGCTTTCGGTCCGAAATACAGATCCACCGATCCGTCCTCATTCACCTGAAGACCAGGACTCTGGGAGGAACGTCCCGCGTGGGACATCTCTCGGATAAGGGCGTGGGTCTTCAGGTCGTAGAGCGTGGCCGACCAGTATTGCCGCACGGGGGCATTGGCAGGAACATTCAGCTTATAGGTCTTGCCACCGTCTAAGAGCTGGCCCTCCTTATCCACGAGTGCCATGAGGTAGAACTGACCTTCACCCATGCGTTTGGGTGTAAAGAAGATGAAGGAGAATAACAGGCCCCGGGCATCCACCGGATAGAGGTTTGGGTCTGTAAATTGCTCTTGGGAGGCCTTAAAGACCATGGCAATCGACTGGGGAAATGACCACCTGCTGCCCTCTGCAAATGCACCGCCCTTCACCACTTCCTTGTACATCCCGTCAATAAACGTAAAACCCTGCCCAGCTGCCTCATTGAGCAATTGGGCGCGCTCTGCGTCCGGTGCAAATGGCTTTCCTTTTTCAATGCCGATCATGCGCAGCTTATCAATCATGGCCCTGTCACGCTCGAGCCAGGGTTCGTACTGAACTATACGGTTCAGCGACTCAAAAAAGCGGATGTCATATTGAATGGTTGCATCATAAAGCACTCCCGCCGCATCCACATAAACGGTGGGAGGCGGAGCCTGTGCCTGCGACAAGGGGTAGATCTTCATTCGCTTTCCGTATTCCACTGCCTTGGCAAGGTCTTCTTCACTGCCACTTTTTAGTACAGAACGGATAAGAGCGTACCCCTTGTAGGTCAGCGATGGAAGAACAATATATCCTGAGGGCAAATTGCCTGAATACCCTGGAGGAAGAATAAGGTACTTACCTCCCTTACCCCCGTCGGCACCTGCCGGGCCGATATCTTCAAGCGGCATCTGCCAGGCATCCATGATAGTCCCTACAATAGCACCGCCATCAGCCGGGGGTATCTCTAAGACCACTGGCCCCCCTTGTTTCGTATCAAAATAAGGCGTGAAATAGATGACATCGGTATTGGGCGTAAGCGTTTGGTTTTTCCAATCAAGCAGCCCCGACCAATACAGCATCTGGTTGTCCCGGCAAGCGGTCTCGCGGAGCATGGCCTGGTACATGAGATCAAGATTAACTGCGGGCATACCCCATAACATAGCCTCGACGGCACGGTGCTTTATAACCTGCTGCTCCATTTCAGAGAAGGACACAGTTTGATATGCCTGTGGTTCGCCTGAATTAAGAGACTTTTCCTTAGGCGTACAATTAGTCAATGCCGAAAGGATCAAAAAAATAAAAGGTAAGTAACAGATTTTCATGGTTTTCATTTGAACAAATCATAAGATACATTCAAATTTAAACCAAATCAGGTCCTTATCATTTTGCTCATTGCACCTTTTTAGCCAAAGAATGCAAGGAGAAAATCTATAATTGGCTGGATATCTTTCATCATTTCAAAAAAAACAAAGTTAATTCCTATGTCAATGGAGGTAAAAGTTCTGATCAAATAAAAAATTTGAGTTCAATATTGATTCCTTCCAGCTTGACCTTAATACCATGTAACAAATTATTCGATTTTAGTTTCAATTCTCAAACCCGGACCTGAATTCTGAAGGAGAAACTCCCATTACTTTTTTGAATGATTTGGTAAAGGAATTTCTATTGTTAAATCCACAATCAAATGCAACCGCCTCTAAAGTATGGTTCAACCATTCCCCATTCTTGAATTTGTTGATGCAATATTGGATACGCTTTTGATTGATAAAGTCCACAAAACCTAGGCCCATAAATGCATTAAGACTTTTAGAAATCTGATAGGCCGGTATATTGATATCTCTGGATAAATCATGAATGCTGTAGCCATGCTTCAAAAACAATTGGTCTTTTTCCACAATAGTATCAATCTTGGAAATTATTTCCTCCAGTTTTTCATCTTCTGCGGTCAATTGGATTTTATTTATGGATTTCGAAGCTTTAATGGTTCCATTGAATGATTTTCCGTACAGCAATGAAGGGTAAAAAAAAAGGGAGAAAATTAAAATCAACAACCAAATCACAGAGACGGTATTGGCCAATTGGTAAGAGGTCAATTGATCCAACCAAAAAATACTGATCATATGAGGAAACCAAATAAAAAACTGACAACCTAAAAACACAAATATCCAATTCTTCCAAATTTTCTGATACTTGCTTAAGGTACTTTGATTCCTTGCCCATTTGACCAAAACTACCAACTGAGCTACCCAATAGGCTCCAAAAACAAAGGTTCTGAATTCATGGTGAAAATTTGGTCCAAAAAATTTACTTTGGTTAAATTGGGCCATAAGTGCCAGATCCTGAATTTCCAGAAGAATAAGCTCCTTCTTTTCGGCAGCAGGCAAAATCAAAACATCCCAATAATCAATCAGATAAATCAAAAGTGGGATGGCATGAAGTAGGTCATACCCTTTCCATTTCCGGTTTTTCGTGAAAAAGTCAACATGCAAAAATGCCATCACGCAAAAAATAAGGACAAATATCTGTCCGGTTCTATAAAAAATTGGCCAGTAAACGAGCAATTGAGAACTTAGGGAAAAACTCACCCATACTGCCAAAGAAGCATTCAATTGGGCAAACCCTAAAGGTATATTGGCAGGATTTTTCTTGATTCCAAAATAAAAAATCACTGAGGCTGAGATTACCCCTAAAGCCACCACAACCAATTGAACAAAAGTGATAATATCAAAATTGATTTCCATTTTGAATAAATAAACAAATTTCTAGTATCAATCTAGCACGATAAAAATAAAGGGATTTTTTGGAATTTTACCTTTTAAAAAGAATTAAAAACAAATATGGCTTAATGCAAAAATCCTTGTCATACAACCACATCCAAATGCATTGTTGCAATCCTACTTAAAGACAAAAATGAAAAAGTGATTATTGCCGAATACGAAATCCGGCAATAATCACTTTAGAATTGAAATACTGAAAAATTTTTAATTATGATTATTTGATTTATTGTTGTAGAACCGGAATGTGCTGATTTATGGCAGGGTTAAATATTTCATCAAAATACGATAGGAATTTTTCTACCTCTTTCTTATCCCCTTTTACGGAGTTGCCTTGTTCGGACAGTATTTGACCCACTGATTTTCTGTTCATGAAAAGATCAACCAAGGAGGGTTGCGACATGGTAAGGGTGGCATTGGGGGCTTGACTGTATTTTTCCACATCATCTATAAACTCAACCACGCCAAAGCGGCAGTGAAGCCCGACTTTCTTGTCATTGTCTACAGCAAAGGCCAACAGGTAATTCGTGGTACCCGCCTTTTCAGGGTCTATCCTTACCTTGTATTGCGTGAGCAGGGTGTTTGGATTCATGCTATTCACGATCTCATCAGGCAATACCAACCGCGGCAAAGCTAATTTATTGGTAAGCGCATAGGCCTGTGTGATGCACCAACTGCGCGCATTTTGAGATTCGAGCACCATTCCCAACTGATAAAGCAATTGCGCTTTTTTAGTTCGGTAGGTCTGATTGGTGGGATCGGTCACATACAGATAATTGATAAGTTTCATAGCCCAAATTTGATCCCCATCTTTATTGGCTTGATCGCTTAGTTGTTCCACACGTTCAGCCCCACCCATTGCTTTAATCAAGTTTGTTGCCTCATCTTCTCTTGTAAGTTTAAAAATATTGGCAGCATCATTGTCAAACCATCCGCGTCCATGATGGTAGATGGGTTCGGCATAGGTTTCGAGGGGACCGTAGGTTTCACACAAATACTCCGCATCGCGAAAATGCTGTGGCAATTTCAAAAACTTGCCCAGGTCCTGCGGGGCCCTTCCCAACAACATTGCCCTCAAGGTTTGGTCCTTCACAAAATTGTAAAAATCGGCATAAGTCTCTACTGTTTCCTTCACCTCCTGCTTACCCACAATGGGCATGCCGTGTGTACTCAGCATTATTTCCGTACCCAGATCCCTGATCTTAAATAATGCCTGGGTTATGATTTCCGGATCTCTGAAGTTGGAACCACGCAAAGAATACATATTAGGCATAAAGCCCCAGAAGGCATTGTTCAAAACGATTTTCCTGCTTGGGATCCATACGAGCAACTGGTCGTCTGAGTCAACATTGAAATTGGTGAAAAACTGAAGATCCAGCCCATCAATAGTAAGCACCTGCCCTTCGGTCACCTCATAGGTCGGCCTTACGAATCCGCTGAAGTCAGGGAAAGAGATGAAACCCCCAAAGGGTGCATCCTTACCCTCTCGTGGCAGCATCATATGAAACTGCTGTACCAAACCACTGTTCAAGAGGGGGCCAATCTCAGGAAACACACTTCCTGCCCCTTGGCCGGAAGCCAGGTTTGATGCCACCCTCGGGTTGGCAATGAATTGGGCATTGGGGTATTTTTCCTTGATTGCGGAACTTCCAAAAATGTAGTGGGAGTGGCTGTAGATCACCGCAATCACCGGCTTCTTGGTTACGGTTTCCAGCATCTTCAGGATTTCCCGTCCTATTTCCGGGCTGGTACCACTATCATAGATGATCACCCCATTTTTTGTTTCTATTACAGGTATGTACGATGCAAACAAACCATTGATGGTGTAGATGCCATCGGCAATTTTTGCAACTTCCTTTTTGATAAAATTGGACGATAATGGGACTTTGAACATTTTATAGTCAGTCTGTAGGGTTTTGTTTGCCCATGCCCCATTTGGAAATTCTACAAGCTCATAAGGGGTACCCATGAATGTCCCCTTCTTGTCAACCTTCAATTCCTGGGCTTTACCCATAAAAGGAACAAGTAAAATTATAATTCCAAAAAAGAGTTTGGATGCTTTCATAGATATTTTGGTTTATGTTTTTAAATAATTAATTGTGTGTGGATTGCCGATAAGAATCCAAATTCCATTTATTGCATTTTTTTATTGGAATATGGCCTTTAAATTGATATAAATACCCGGATTCATCCCATAACTATTTTTCTATTGGTTTTTAATAATTGCTTCAACTCAAAAGTAATTGAAGGTAGCAGGGAAGACTAAATGTCTTGGCATATATTCAATCAATAATGACGAGGCCTAATTATTTAGTAATAAAAAAATGAGGAGGCCAACTAAAACGAATCTACCGAGGAAAAAAGCTAACTTTCAAAGAGGGTTGATCTACTTCTTTCGAATAAAAAACAATGTTAATTTTTTAGGTTTTCCCGGTATTCAGAAGGGGAAGATCCAAGGAATTTTTTGAAAGCATTGGTAAAGGAATTGCGGTTATTAAATCCGCATTCAGCAGCAATAGCTTCAACTGTGTAATTTGACCATTTCCCTTCTTTGAATTTCTTCACGCAAAAAAGTACACGCTTTTGGTTGATAAAATCTATGAAACTTAAACCCTTGAAAGCGTTCAGGCTTTTAGAAATCTGATAAGCAGGAAGATTGATGTCTTTGGAGAAATCATGGATACTGTATTTGGCATTCAAAAAAAATTTTTCCTCCTCCATCTTTGACTCCATTTCCTGAATTATATCCTCTAATTTCTTTTCATCCAATTCAGATATTTGGGGTTTTTTAAGGTTTTTTGTGAACTTTGATATCCTATTACCTCCTTCAAAAGGCTTTCCATATAGCAAAGAAGGAAAAAAGAAAAGGAAAAGACTTGAAAGCATCACCCATCCCACAGAAAAAGAGTTGGTGATGTAGTAGGTAGTCGATTTATCCAACCAAAAAACAGTAAGGAAAAAAGGGAACCATAAAAAAAATTGGCAACCTAGAAACAGGATCATCCAATTTTTCCAGACCTTGTTTTCCGGTGTTAATAAAGACTGACTTTTGACCCATTTGATCAAAATCACAACCTGTGCAACCCAGTAACCGCTAAATAGCACTGTTCTGAATTCCGTGTGAAAACCCGGACCAATAAATCTTCCTTGGGTAAATTTTCCCAAGAGGTCCAAATCATTGATCTCCTGTAGGATCAATTCTGTCTTTTGAGCTGAAGAAAGGGATAATGTGTCCCAATAATCCACTAGATAAATCAATAGTGGAATCAAATGCAACAAGTCATACCACCTCCATAGCCGTTTTTGGGTGTAGAAAACGGTGTATAAATAAGGCATTGGGATAAATATCAGAACAAAAGCATTTCCTAACCTATACAAAAATGGCCAATGGACAATCAATTGGGAAACGATGGAAAAACTCACAAAGATCCCCAGAGATATGCTTAACTGCCCAATGCCCAAAGGTTGGTTGACAGGATTTTTCCGGAAACCGAAATAAAGAATAACCGCTGAGGATACAATCCCCACCACCACAGCAGCCAAATGAATAAAAGTGATAAAATCAAAATTGATTTCCATGGGGTTGTAAAAAAAGCAGATTCAAATTAAACGACTACTTCTTCTAAATTAATTTTAATTTCAGGAATCTAATTAACATTGACAAAAAAATCATCAAAAGAAAGAAGTCCTAAATATTGCTTTGGTTATGTTTGGACCCACCTATTGGATAAATATTTCTCAATCAATCACAGGAATTTCCTCTTCATTGATATTCTTCTTCTTCCTGAAATCCAAAGTTTGAAAAAGGGTTATCCGAAATGAATTGATAAGGAAAGTTTCCCTCAAAAATGGCTGTTGCTGAACGATAAGCTGATACAAAACCGCAACGCTCATATTCCCCGGAGGAGATATCAATACACCCGCCAAGGTCCTGTTCTGATCAAAAAGCATGTAGCCGACTTCTTCCTTGTTGTGGATAAAAAATTCATTGGCCAATTGCCATCGAAATCCAATTTTACTTTCAGGATATTCAGTGATGGGACCGTCGAACTGGATAAGGTAACGGTATCTATTGGTAAATGTGTAAATGGTTTCATCCAATTCTTCATTGGTAAACTGTTGCCGCCATCGCTGCTCAATCCGTAAACGATGCACCACATTTATATGACCTTTTTTATGATTGTACTGGAGTTGCTGATAGGTCCTGTTCTCATGTAGCCATGTCTGTTCTGCCTCAGAAGCAAATGTCCCAAACCAGGCATATCCACCTGTAATCCTAAAACCCATATTGGTATGGTAATTCATACCCACCCTTCCTGCGGTTAGGCTGGAATTCAGGGGAATAAGGCCAGTTGTCCGATAGTTGAGGTCGAAGCCGTAACTCCACCTGTCGTCAAACCTGCCGGTGTGGTTATAGGTAAACCAATATTGGGGCTTGGCAAATTGGGCCTGAACAGAAATACTGACCAAAAACAGAACAAAAAAAGGAAAAAACAGTCTCCAGTCTGATTTGATAATGGTACTTTTCCGTTTTTGGGTTTTCATTGCAGCTACGATATTATGAATCCGCATTGACAAAGAAATCCAACAATGTGTAATGTACCTAGACCTTAATCTGTTTTTCACCTTTTTCCCCGTAATCAATCTAATATTAACTCAAATTCAAAATTCATTGATTTGTTAAAAATATTCATTCAGGTTAAGGAACAAGCCCTGTGCACCGTTGGCACCAAAACCATAATCAAGTCCCAGGTTAACTCTTTTCTTTTCATTGATCATAAATCTCAGTCCTCCACCATATCCAAAAACAAAATTGCTAAATGCATTGATGTTTTCAGTCCTGCTGCTTGCAGTAGAAGCATTCAAAAACAGTACTCCTCCCCATTTGTTTTTCTCTCTCTGAAGGGGAAATCGCCATTCAGCTTCCCCGTATACCAAATCCTCTCCCCTTATCCTACCCTGCGTATAGGGCCTGCCTGATCTGGCAAACATATCCCAACCAATGGCAGGCAAAGCCAGATAAGGGGAAGTGCCACTGGTAACAAACCAACCATAAGCCCAAAAAGCCAATACATTACGGGGGCGGTTCTTATCCAGGTTGACATAGGTACGGTATTCCATCCATAATTGGGAGGCGCTGGTAGTACTTCCCAAGAACTCCGGAAATGCCCTTAATGAAATTGCTGCCAATTGCCCTTCATAGGGGTTAACTACGTTGTCCCGGCTATCAAAAGTAGCATTTGCAGAAAGTCCTGACTGAGAATATTTTTCATCGCTAAGCCCTTTCAGGTTTTGGTACCGGTAATGGTGGGTAATTCTCTGTGGTTCAGCATCTAGGTCAAGCTGTTTGTCATCTATTGCCCAAAAGATGTCCAGGTGATAACCAATACCATAAAACAGGTTCGTCTGCTTATGTCTTTTCTGTACAGTTTGGTACAACCTGAAATTATTAAAATACATCATCTCCTGTTCTTGGAAGGGTGGATAGGGATTGTCTGAAGGAATATCACCCCCTCCTACCAGCGTGCTCTTATCCAATACTGAACCCAGGCCATATGTGGGTTGTGCATTCAAGTTGAAGCGGATATCGGTCAGAAGGTTGAATTTATCTTCTTTGGTAAAGGCATTGGCGCGAACGGATGTAAAAAGCTGATTTAAGGTAGTGTAATAAACACCTATCAGGGCGGTAGAGTTTCTTGTATCAGCCGGTGTTCCCATATTCCAATTGACACCTGGCAATACTCCAAACAAAACCCCTACCGTGGGGTTTGTGGCTACCACGGGCAGAATATTGATATCAACTTTCTTTTCTTTTCTTGCCGTTTCTTTAATAGCTTCCTCCTCTTCTTGGCCAAATAAAATTGAAGGGAAAAAAAACAGGAAACCAAATATCCAAATAATAGTAAGGGTCTTTTTCATTTTTTAGTTGCAATGTGAATTTTGAACACTTAAATATAAGTCTATTGGATTTGGGATTTCGGGAGTTATTGCATGCATTTAAGGAATCATTGCGAGAAATGGAGGTATACCCGAAGAAAATTAATGTTTTCTACAATGGGTCAGCGACCCACTGTAGAAAACATTCAACTACCTTATCCCAAAATTGATGGTATCAAAATTCAACATCAATCTTCGATATAGGCGGGAGCATCAAATCCGCTATCGGCATTTGGAGCTTGGAACTTATTCTTTTTTGTACCTGGTAGAATTTCAAATCTTGGGTCAAACTCATCCAACATGCCAACCAATTGGGCAAGTATCTGTGGATTACCTTCAACTTTTGCTTTCCCTTCCTTGAGCAAATCCTCAAAAGTTTTAACTCCCATCATGGCCAAGTTTAGATCCGCCCGATTCAATGTTAGGGTAAGATCTGCGTTTTTGGCGGTAAAACCTTTGAGGTTGGATAGTGTCGAATTGCTCAATTCCACCAAGAATTTCTCGTTGTTATCTGGCGTGATGATGTTCATCTTAAAAGTTATTCCTTCTGCCTTTTTGCTATTGAGTTTTACACCAAGAAAATCCAACCAGGTTTCCGTACTCATGGCTCGAATGATATCAGGAGTCACAGATTTAGGCATTTCACCACCAGGGATACCGTTTCGAAGCTCATAGGCCCCTGCCAAGAAACTGTTTCTAAGACTTGTACTTTCCTGTTGGTATCCTATCTGCTCATAACAATCTGCCAAAAGGTCTTTGGCTTCTTGGTTTTCCGGTTCTGCAAATACTAGTTTGTTCAATAACTCGGCCGCATACTTATATTTTCCCTCCTCGAAAAGTTGTCTCCCCTTTTTGATTATTGGGGCTGCTCCACCCATCATTTCTACAAAAAGTGGCGCGGACTCTCTTTCCGACATGGGTATTAAAGTAAGCGGATTGGCATCCCAATATCCCAAATACCTGTTGATAATGGCACGGCTGTTATGCTCCACTGAGCCATGATAAGACCTAGCTGCCCACTGCTTTTGCAAGCTAGGAGGAACCTCATATACATTATGGACTTCATTGACTGTCACCCCTTGATTGGCTAGGTTCAAAACAGTATTGTGAATATGACCATAGGCATCCCGCTGCGAACGCAGGACTTCCTTTACCCTTTCGTTTCCCCATCTTGGCCAATGGTGCGATGCAAACATTACATCCGCTTCCTCTCCAAACATATAGAGTGCCTCGGATATTTTTTTTGACCAAGTCAAGGCATCCCGTACCAAAGCTCCTCTTAAGGTGTAGATATTATGTATTGTAGCAGTGACGTTTTCAGCCATCCACAATGCCTTTTTCTCAGGGATATAAGTATTCATCTCAACGGGAGCCTCTGTATTGGGGGTATTATGGAAGATCATCCTTAAGCCGTCAACCACCAGTTCTTCTACAGGCTTGCTGATTGAAATAGTAGGAGCTATTAAACCCAGGGTTCCGGAAGAAACATTCTTGGCCAAAGCCTGGTCAACGTGCCCGTAAGGACTTACTGGTAAAAGCACACCATATTGATAAAACAATCTTCTGTTCATCGCGTTGCCGGCAATCACGTTTTCAGATACCGCAAAGTTCATAAATCCATCCGGCGCTATCACTTTGACTTTTCCTACAATAACATCATCTTCATTGATAACACCCCGCACACCACCAAAATGGTCAGCATGGGTATGGGAATAAATAACCGCCCTGACTGGTCTCTCACCCAATTGTTCATTGGCAAACTTTAAGGCTGCAGCAGCAGTTTCCTTGGTAGTCAATACATCAATTAGAATCCAACCTGTCTTTCCTTCCACCAAAGTCAAATTGGACAAATCGAATCCACGAACCTGGTATATCCCATCTGTAACCTTATACAAACCGTAACCCATATTAAGCGTTGCAATTCGCTGCAGAGATGGATGAATTGTTTGGTAATCCTGCTCATTTAATAAGAAATCGTATCTTCCGATATCCCAAATTACCCTACCTTCCGCATTTTTAATCTGTCTAAAATCAGGAGCAGCAATGAAGCCTTTTTGCTGCTCTTCAAAATCCCTTTTATCATCAAATGGCAGGGAATTTTTCCAGTTTTCCCAAACTGCCAAGGTGTGCTTTGAAGGACCCTTCCCTTTGGGGTCAAAGTGGTCCGTGACACTTAAATCAGATTCTCCTGTCTCACTTTGCTGACCTGTGCAACTGACCTGGATAAATAAAATGACCAATAAAACCCAATTAAGTAAGGTTTTACAAATAGGTCTTTGGATCATGGTTTTCATATTGAGTTTAATTTAAAATTAACCCATAAAGATACCAAAGCACAAAAAGGTAAGTAACGTATTCTAAAAATCATTAGCCAATCTTAACAAAAAATTGGCGAAATTTATTTCATACCCTTTTTCCTAACTGACCTGATATAAACTGAGGGAGAAACATTCTTGAACTTTTGAAAAGCAAGGGTAAAAGAATTCCGGTTATTGAAACCGGACAATTCTGCCATTCCAACAATAGATAGATGGTCAAATCTCCCTGATTCAATCAATTTGCAGGATTCTTCAACCCTTTTCTCATTGATCAAATCAAAAAAATTGGTATTGAGATGTTGGTTGATAAATTGGGTTAAAAGATACACAGGAACATCTGTATCCATTGCTAAAGAATGAATGGAATAACCCCGTTGAAGAAATTTTTTTTCTTTGGTAAGAACCTGATCAAGTTTGACTTCGATCTCTTGTATTCTAGTAGGTGAAAGCATTTCTTTAGATTCACTTTTACTTTTCACAATTGACGCTTGTTTCTTCTCTTTTTTATTTATCCCATATAATATATTAGGGAAAAAGATAAGTGCGACAGCTGAGACAACTGTAAGTAAAGCTAGTGTTCCGTGCAATAATTCAAAAGATATTAAAGGATCATAAAACCAGTTTAACAAAAAGTATGGTAAGAAAAGCAGTAACTCAAAACCTAAGAAAATTTTGATCCAAATCAACCATTGCTTCCCAAAATCATCCATTTCATCTTTAAGCCTTACTGAATAATCCCAAACCAGTTTCACGGAAAAGATCCAATAAACAGCCAACATGGAAGTTCTAAGTATGGTGTAAAAATCAAAAGAAAAAAACCGGGACTGGGTATATTGGGTAAATAATTCCGGGTAAGCGATTTCCGATTTTATCAGTTTAAGCTTTTCGGGATTTTCCAATAAAAAAACAGGCCAGTAGTCCACCAGGAAAATAAATGCCGGAATAAAATGCAACACATCCCATAATTGTAAAAAATCAGATTTAATAACCGTTCGGATATATAGATATATTATAGGAACTGTAAACAATGCCAAGAGATTACCAGACCTGTATAATGCCGGGAAATGAATAAAATTTCCTGTAAAAATCAACCAGGAAATAAATGACATATATGAAAAAACCAGAAAAATAAATCCTAATAAAATATTAGATCGATTTTTTCTATATCCATAAATAATCAGAACAAATCCTATTAAATACCCGATCAACTGGGAACTAAGGTAAATAAGATTTTTCCAATCTAAAGTGATCTCCATACAAGATTAAAAATAATGTCGGGTCATAATTCAAATGTAAAAATAAAAATCCCAAGACTTTATTTTCAGATTTTGTAATTTATTTAAAAAATAAACACCCATAATACGAAATAGTTAAGGTTTTATTAAAAATTACTAAATAAAATTTTTCAGTACGCGAATTTTACAAATTTTTCTAATCTATTTAAGAAAAATATTGATATTTATTCTTTACCTTCCCTAAAATATACAGTTAATGAACCAATGGATTTTTCCAAGATCCGGTTATTAGTATAATTCAGAGGAAAACCATTTAACAATACAGAACAGTACATGAAATATAGCATTCTACTTTCCTTAGCCTTGATTTTAATCATGTCAATTAATGTTCGGGCACAGGACAGCCTAATTTATAAACCCAATAAAATCAATAGTTTCAAATGGGTTCCATTACCTGCAGTCGGTTCTAACCCTGCTAATGGCTGGATGTTCGGATTGGCACCATCAGCCACCTGGTATATGGGTAATCCATTGGATACCAAAATGTCCAATTTAGTGGGGAATTTTTTATACACCACAAAACAACAATGGATTTTCAGTTCCAGAAGTAATGTTTTTTTGGACAAAAATTCCTTGATTTTGGTGGGTGACTGGAGGTACTTCATCACCTCCCAGCCTACCTTTGGTTTGGGTAGCGGAGCCCCCAATGAATTGGGGGAAGATCCGAATTTACCGGGAGTTTTTCAGGGAGAACAACAAATGGATTTTAGTTTGATCCGTTTTTATGAAACCGTATTGAAACGCGTCGGCACTTCGAATTTCTATTTGGGCATGGGTTATCATTTTGACCTACATTCAAAAATCGAAAATTTCATCGATGAGAAAACCCCTCCCACTTTGGAATTCGCCCATGATTACTATAATCGCACTTTAGGTTTTGATACCGATAGGTATATCTTGTCTGGAATAACTTTGAATGCCGTCCTGGAAAACAGGGATGTAGCTGTTTCTCCATATGAGAAAAATTTCGCATTGGTGTCTTATAAAATCAATCCTACAATTTTAGGTTCGGATCAAAACTCCAGTACTATTTTATTGGATTATAGGCACTATTTTAATTTGAGTCAGATCAGAAAAAGGCATCTTATCGCTCTTTGGGGTTTAGGCAATTTTCTTGTTTCCGGCAACCTTCCTTATATGAACCTACCTTCGATTGGCTGGGATATGTTCGGCAGATCAGGAAGGGCCTATGCGCAGGGAAGATTCAGGGGGGAAAGTATGGTTTATTCGGAAGCTGAATACCGGTTCCCTTTGCAGAAAAACAAAGAAACTTTTGGAGGCACCGTTTTTGTCAATGCGGCAAGTTTCAGCAGCAGGACAGTCAATGAAAAGCTTTTTGAAACCATCAACCCTGGATACGGAGTGGGATTCAGGGTAATGATCAACAAACAAAACCGGACTACCATTACAGCCGATTATGGTTGGGGACAGAAAGGGAATTCCGGATTCTACCTCAATGTGAATGAAACTTTTTGATAGGAAGTCGGATGTGGGATGTAGGATGAAGGGATGTGGGATGTGGGGTCGGATAGCGGATGTCGAAAGGCGGAAGTTGGAGTGAGATGAAAAATTAACAAAAGTTATATAACCACGTAATGCCTTCCTGACGGAAGGCAGGGTTGAACAATTTAAATCGTGTCAAATAATTTCAGGAGGTAAAATGGTAATCGCTATATAAATAGATAATTGCCCATGCCTGGGGCTGACAAGTTCGGCGATATATTTAGAGCTAAGTTCAGATACGATTCTTAATTGGAAAGGAGTCAAGTAATTTCAGGACTTGACTCCTTTCCATTTTGAAGTTTGGAATTTTTGATTTTGGTAATTTGGTAATTGGTAATTTGGTAATTGGTAATTGGAAATTATCCTTGATCATTGATCCAACTCTTCTTCCTCAATGTACACCACCTCATACATATTCCTTCCATTGACCTGTACAGGCATATAATAGGTATCGCCGTATCTCAAGAGGATTACATCACCCATTTTCACTTCTTCTCCCCCTTCCGGAAGATTTTGTACCAGTGCCCCGGCTGTTGGTGGAACTACGGTATAACCTTTTTCAGATTTTTCATAATAAGTTCCCCCCCAGAAATAGTTGACAGTCCCGTCATCCAAAATGACTTTTTCATAATTCTCAGGAATTGCACTAACCTCCACTCCTACAGGGCCGGGAACCACTACAAATCCCTCATCATCTTTTTGATAAAATACCCCATTATCATAGAAAAATTCATTGACAACATTAGTAACGTTGGTCACATTCGTGACGTTGGTTTCGTTAGTTACATTGGTCACATTGGTTACGTTGACCACTTGGGCAGTGAGTGGTAAAGTAGCCATCGGGAATCCCCAGGGATGCCACCAAGGTCCCCAGAAGAAGGGTCTGAAGGTAAACCAAAAGAAGGGATGGGCAGACCAGACCATCCATCCTCCCCACATCATAGGCGGACGCATCATCATCGGTGACATCACATTAACGCGGACTACGGTATTTCTTCGGGCATTGATATTGATGTTGTTATTGTTTCCAATGTTAATATTATTTCCACCAGGTCTATTTCCACCAGGCCGGTTGCCTACAGAACCACCGCCACCTGGTCTGTTCCCGTTACCCACTCCGGGATTTCTTCCTGAATCCGGCCTATTATTTGGTCTCTGGTTAGAAGCACTTCCGGTATTGGAATCCCCTCTTCTATTGGAGTTCCCCCTATTTGCTGAGGCCGAACCAGCTTGTTCTCTAGAAGCAGTTCCAGGTCTGGCAACATTTGGATTGTTCGTATCTCTGTTCTGCCTGGTATCATTGATGGATCTGTTTTGATTCGAAGGACTTGTGGCGGTCCGGCGGTCCGAAGACCTTTGGGCACCTCCATTTATTGAACTCCCAGATGACGGGGTTTGAGGTCTTGCAGCAGGAGAATTTGATCGGTTTGGAGGAGAAGACATCCCTCCTCTTGAACCTTGTGGATTTCCACTTCTTTGTGGCGAACCCATTCCACCTGGGGAAGCCGCCCCGGTTCTAGGCGGAGCGCTGGATCTGGAAGGAGAGGACATGGAACCTGCACCTGCTCTTGAGGGGGATGACATGGCACCTCCTCTTGCAGCCCCACTACCATGGTTCATCCTTTGGGATAAGACCAATTCAGGATTGAATACCAACATCATAAAGAGTATCCATACCAATAAACTTTGGATAAATGATCGGTTCTTTTTCATGATTTTTTAATTGGCTTTGGATTTTGGTACAATGGTCAATCTTTTTGCACTTTCAGGTACCACAAAATCAAAAATTGATTCCGGTAAATAGGGATTTATCATCCATTCAGAAAAAATTCCTTCATATTGAAGCGTATAATTTTCAGACTTCTCAAGGATTACAAAACGATGGGGTAAAGTAAAAGTATCATTCCTTAACCAAAGCTGTAAATGCTGCTCAGGTCCTACAGCAATGATATGGTGACAGTCCACTCCATCAACATTTACCAGCCCAAGGTAGTGTATGGTATCACTGTGGTCTATAAGATCATCCGTAAAAGTGGGATAAAAGAAATCAGCTGCCGGGAAATCAACTCCATATTCAGCATTGACCATGTCTATAGTTTCAATAATATTATCAGGAGTTTCTATAAATCCATAATGATTATAAGTGAGAGAATAATACATCATGATATCCCCATTATACCAATAGAAATGGTTATTGGTAGGTGCATTGGTTTGGATATGCATTTTATCAGGACCTACAAATTGAATTTGATGCTTGAAAAACTCTTTGACCAATCCCACTTCGGGCAAAACTTTGTCGGAAGAGGCATTCAGTTTAAAACTGCATGAATTTAATTCCCCAATAACCTCACTCATCCTGTCGAGCAAAACGACTGCTCTATTATCGAAATGAGATGACTCCTGGGCATAAAGCGAAATAGCTACCAGAAAAGACAGCAACCCTAAAATCAAAAACTTTCTCATATTGTGTTTAAATCTTGTACTTTTTAAAAGAAAATACCCAAAGAGAATTCATTAGGCAGTCTTTCAAAGATATCTAAATATTGAATCATGTTTGGAAAAAATCATTACAATATAATGATTATTTTGCCAACTTTAAGCCAAAAAATACAAAAACATCTGCTAATTCTGAATTTTTTAGCTGACGGGAAAATTTCAATAGTTGCCAATTGTTTCAAATAATATAAATTGCAGCGCATTTCAAAAGCTACAAAAATTATCTCTCCAAATTGATTTGGTCTGTCTTAAAAATCTGGGTAAATGAAATGAAAAAATTTAAGACGGAAGCGTCCATAAATATTATTGAACTATTTATACCTTTATATACATAATTGGCTTCTAATCCCAATTAATGGATTTTAATTAAATTAAAATGAAAGTATTCAGCTTTATTATTTGGTCATTTTTTGTTTTGACTACCTTTAGTTCATGCCTTCCTGAAAGTGGAGCAGCAGATGAAATTGGAGATCTGGATGTAGTATATACCAACCACAATTCAAGTTTCAACTTTGGTTCAGGAACAACCTATGCTATTCCCACAAATGTGATTATTGTGACCGCTGACCCCATCACACCTGGTGTAAGGCCCCCAACTTTGGATTTTATTGTCGCTGACCAAATTTTAGCAGCTATCCGTAATAATATGAATGCAAGGGGATTTACTCAGGTAAATATACAGGCCAACCCGGATTTTATCATTTTGCCGTCAGCAACAGAGGAAGGCAGGGAAATTATTTATAATTATGGGTCCCAGTTTTGGACCTGGTGGTACCCGGAATTTGGGGCCGGTTTGATCTTTCAATATCCGAATTTTGACCCACAGGCCATTCAAGGTGTGGATACCGGATCCTTATTGTTGCAATTTATTGATAATAGAAACAGAACTCCAAACACTCCTGTTTCAGTGCATTGGATAAGCGTTGTAAATCTGGCATTGAGCGGGTCCCAAACGGATAATTCAAACAGGGCAACCCGAGGTGTCAACCAGTCATTTATTCAATCGCCTTACATTCAAAAGTAATCTATGAAAACCTACATATATCTATTGACTTTTTCATTGGTCACTTTTCTTGGTTTAAATGAGTCTTTAGGACAGGGAAATCTGATCATGATCAATTATGCCCCTACCTTACCTTTGGGGAATACGGCAGATTTCACTTCTAATTTCACTGGCCGGGGAGGGAACTTCGAATTCTATTGGATGCGGTCAAACCAATTAGGAATCGGTGTAGAAATAGGAAGTGTTTCTTTCAAAGATAAGATACCGGACAGAACCTTCTCTTCCGGAACGGTTACAATTACCGGAACACAATTCAGAGGTCAGGCATCTACTCCTATTCTTGTTTCTGCCATGTATATTTTAACTGATAAGGGAAAGCTCAAACCTTATGTTTCTATTGGTGCAGGCATCATGCAAAATACCCAAAGGATTGATTTGGGAATTTTTGTACAGCAGGTGTCAAGCCGGCATTTTGCCTTCAAACCTGAACTCGGAGCTATTTACCAAATCAGCGATTATGTAGGCATAAAACTGTCCGGAAAATATTACCAAAGTGTGGGTAATAACACCATAGATAGCCAATCCATGCTGGGAATCAACCTTGGTTTCGTTATGATAAACTTCAACAATTAAACTAAATATCCTCCACAAAACTTAAATTATCTAAAAAATGAAAACAAAAGTACTTATCCTGTTCCTTTTTATGAGTATGCCTGTTTTGGTGAATGCTCAGGCTATTGATGATGAAATCAAACTGATCCAAACTGCATTTGGTATGGAAAAACGTGCCATGATTGAAGAATACATGGGTCTCCCCAGTACTTCTCCTTTCTGGCCAGCTTATGAGAACTATGAAAAAGAAAGAAGGGCTTTGATGAAAGAAAGAATTATGATCATCAATGAATACCTTGAGAAATTTGATGGACTTACTGATGCTGACGCTGATGCCATTGCACTTAAAGCCATCAAAAACAACACAAGTTTAAATGCACTTCAAAGCAAACACTACAAAAACATGAAAAAGGTGATTTCAGCCACTGAAGCTGCAAAATTCCTCCAAATTGAAAACTATATTCAGAGCACTATTCTTTTGGCAATTTCTGAAAGCTTACCTTTCCTAGGAGAAAAATAAAAATTCCTCAATTATAGTTGAAAAACCTGCTCAGTTTTCTGCGGCAGGTTTTTTTATTTTTCATAAACCAAACATCCTTGGCAGCCACAAGGTCAAACCGGGCCAAAGGGTGACCACGATAAGACCCAAAATCATAGCAATGAAGAAAGGAACCAAAGGTTTGACTGCTCTTTGAATGCTGATTCCGGCCACTTGTACTCCTAAAAAAAGAACAGATCCTACCGGTGGAGTACATAATCCAATACATAAATTCAGAATCATGATGATTCCGAAATGCACGGGATCTACCCCTAAAGCAGTGACTATCGGGAGAAATATCGGGGTGAAGATCAAAACTGCGGGTGTCATATCCATGAATATCCCGACAAATAATAACAAAAGGTTGATGATAATCAGGATTACGAAAATATTATCACTTAGGGATAACAACGTAGCACTGATGGATTGCGGGATATCCTCACTGGACATAACCCATGACATACTCATGGAAGTGGCAATCAAAAGCATCACAACAGCTGTCGTTTCTGAAGATTTTAGTAATATACCCGGGATTTCTTTCCATTTTAACTCTTTGTAGTAAAATGAAAGTAGCAGTGTGTAAATCACTGCTATGGCAGAAGCCTCAGTGGCAGTAAAAATACCCCCGACAATCCCACCTATCACGATGAACAAAAGCATTAAAGAAGGAAATGCCCTCAAGGATTTTGAAATCAGTTCTTTGGTTGAAGTCCTTTCACCTTCCGGTAGTTTATGTTTTTTGATAAAAATTGCTGCAGTCAGCATTAAAATCAAACCAATGAACAGACCGGGAAGATACCCGGCAATAAATAATGCCGCAATGGAAACTCCACCGGAGGCCAAAGAATACACAATCAGAATATTCGAAGGTGGAATGATCAGGCCAGTGGTAGAAGAGGTAATGTTCACAGCTGCCCCCAATCCTTTGGGATAACCTTCTTTCTCCATTCTTTTTCCTAGAATGCCACCAATGGCAGAAACAGCCGCAGCTGCTGAACCTGCAATGGCTCCAAAAAGCATGGCTGCAATGATATTGACATATAACAGTCCTCCTGGAAGTTTTCCTGTTATCGCTTTTGCCAGTTCAATCAATCGATTGGCAATCCCACCCTTGTTCATAATTTCACCTGCAAGAACGAAAAAAGGAATGGCCAATAAGGCAAAACTGTCTAATGAAGTGCCCATCCTTTGGGCAATAGTGGTAGCAGAAGGCATAGCGGCAACAGTCACCATCAAAGTGATCAGACTGGAAATGCCCAAACTCCAGGCTACAGGAACCCCAATACCCATTAAAGTGATAAATGACAATACCAGAATAATGATGCTTAAATATTCCATTGGATCAGGAGTTAGACTGCTTAAGGTGCTGCGAAATCTGGAAAAGCTGATAGTATATAACCAAAAGCCCAGAGAGGGGAATGATGGTATAGATATAGGCCAAAGGAATCTGCAGAGTGGCCGATTTCTGCTCAAGAATGTAAGTGATATAAACCAGATTAATTCCGCCCAAGACCATAGCAATCAGTGCAAATAATAAAACCAATATATTGATCAGGATCAGAAGTTTCATTTTGGGCTTTCCGCTGAGTTTATTCGGAAGAATATCTATGGCTAAATGTTTATTTTGACCCGCAACATAAGCTGCCCCCAACATGCCCAACCATATCAACATATACCTGGACAATTCATCAGTAAAAGAACTTGGATTTTGAACCACATAGCGGGAAATTACCTGCCAGGTCACATTCAGTACCATTAATCCCATCAATAAGCTCAATGAGAATGCGATGATTCTGTCTAGGTTTATTTTTACTTTTTGGACCATATAGGTTTGATTTTAAATGATTTACAGGATTTTCAACTGAAAAATAGAACAATCACAATTATTCAGTATTCCTGATTTTCTCAATGATAGTATATAATTCCGGTTGGTTGATCCTATAACTTTCATACATACTTTCAACTGACTCCCTGAATCCTGATTGATCAGGATAGGTAATTGTTACGCCTGCTTTTTGCAGTTCCCTAAGTGATTCTTCAACTGAAGCTTCCCAAAGCTTGTATTGAAATACTGCAGATTCATCGGCAGCTTCCTGCAACCATTGCTTTTCCTTTTCATCAAGTGTATTCCATACTTTAGTACTGACAATAAGGACATCAGGAACAGCAGTATGTTCATTGATAGAATAATATTTACAAACCTCATAATGTCTGGAAGTGAATAAACTTGGGGGATTGTTTTCCGCCCCATCTACAATTCCCTGTTGCAGGGCGGTATATAGTTCACCATAAGCCACGGGTGTTGGAGAACCTCCAAAACCCTTTACCATATTCATGGCTGTATTGCTTTCCATAACACGGATTTTCAAACCTCTAAGGTCCTCAGGGGAATCCACAGGTTTGTTTTTGGTATAAAAGCTTCTTTTTCCCGCATCATAATAACAAAGACCCCTTAGCCAATACTTCTCACTTGCGAGTAATAATTGCTTTCCTATCTCACCTTTTAACACCCTTTCTCTATGCGCATCATCTCTGAAAAGGTAGGGCAAGGACAAAACCTGGACCATCGGGGCAAAACTTTCTAAAGTTGCAGAAGAAACTTTTGTCATCCCCAAACTCCCGATCTGAAGTAATTCGACCAACTCCCTTTCCGTACCCAATTGTTGGTTTGGATAGATCTTAACCTGCATTTGCCCCTTTGACTTTTCTTCGACCAGACTGGCCATCATTTCCATGGCCTCATGAACGGGATGCTTAACTCCCAATCCATGCCCCAGCTTGATTACCCTCACTCCCCCAGGTCCATTGCATGAAAAGGAAAAAAACAATAGCACCATCAAAAAGTAAAATATTCCAGTTTGCTGATTTAAGGGTTTAAAGAAAAAATATTTTTTCATTTTTTTAGGCTTTGAATCAGGTTCAAAACTTCTTTTATCCTCAGGGAAAGGCTTTCAAAATCACCACTTTCAATCGCTTTTTTATCAAAAAGTTGAGAGCCCATACCCACACAGGTTACTCCGGCATCAAACCAACCTTTAAGATTGGAAATATTGGGTTCCACCCCGCCTGTTGGCATAAGTCGCATATCCGGAATTATCGCAAGTACAGATTTAATGAAGTTGGGCCCAAGTAAATTCCCAGGATATGCTTTGACCATAAGCGCTCCCAAAGTTTTGGCATTCCAAACTTCCGTAATGGTAGCGCATCCTGGGACAGAAAATATTCCACTCATGTGGCAGTATTGCATCACTTCATTGACCAGAGCAGGAGAAACAATAAAATCTGCCCCTGCCATATGGAATCTCTGTGCATCCTTCTTTGTGAAGACGGTTCCAATGCCAAGTAAAAGGTCAGGATATTTCTCAGAATAGAGTTTCAGTTCTTTAAAAACCTCAAAGGCATTGGACTCTCGATTGGTAAATTCAAAAACACGGACTCCTGCTTGATAGGAAACATCCAAAACTTTCTTCGCAACATGAATATCCTTATGGTTGAAAACAGGGATCATTCCTGTTTCAGTCATTTTGTCAATTATTTTTTGATAGATTGTGGTCATAGGTTTTTAACGTATTCGATAGGTTTGATAAGAAATTTTAAATCTTTTAATCGAAATAAAAATCTGTTGGCCGAAAAGGAAAGCATTTGATCATTAGCTTTTGTCCTATATTCTTTTCCTTGGTTCTTATTTTTTGACTTTTTTACCTGAGCAGTTTTCCTACATTTTCCCCCTTCATCAGGGTTAAAACTTCATCGACGCTTGCCAAATTGGCATCTCCGGGAATACTATGTTTAAGTACGGAAGCAGCAGTTGCAAATTCCAAAGCAGTTTGGTCATCATAATGAAGGAGACCGTATACCAAACCAGCAAGAAAAGCATCACCTCCACCTATCCTATCCACTATATTTGGCATGTCATAAGTTGTTGATTTGAGAATTTCTTTACCATTCCAAAGATGTCCACGAAGTTTGTTATGGGAGGCTGAAATGGATTCTCTTTTGGTCTTGGTGATATATTTTATTTGTGGGAAATCCTTTTGAGCCTGCCTGCAGGCATCTTCATAATCATCTTCAACAATATCCATACAGTTTTCAAAATCAGAGGAGCCAGCAACCAGGACATGAGAATACCGGATAAGTTCAGGCATAACTTCCAAAGGTCCTTTGCCATATTGCCATAGATTCCTCCTGTAATTGATATCAGCACTGACTATAATACCCTTATCTTGCGCAGCCTTTAAAGCATCCAAAGTTAGATCTGCGGCTTTTTGGGAAAGTGCAGGAGTGATACCGGTCCAATGAAACCAGTCAACCCCATCAAAAACCATATCCCAGTCAAGTAATTTGCCGTCAAAAGCTGCAAAAGCTGAATCATATCTGTCATACACTATTTTTGAGGCCCGTTGCATAGCCGAGTCTTCCAAAAAATATAAACCCAATCGTCCCTCCTGGAATTGAATAAAATCGGTATTAACCCCGAATTTTCTTAAATAGGCGGTTGCTGCATATCCAAGGTCATTGGAAGGAAAAGCAGTAA
Source organism: Shivajiella indica (assembly GCF_042683085.1). Taxonomy (NCBI): domain Bacteria; kingdom Pseudomonadati; phylum Bacteroidota; class Cytophagia; order Cytophagales; family Cyclobacteriaceae; genus Shivajiella; species Shivajiella indica. The sequence continues at coordinate 891,563 of NZ_JBHUIV010000010.1, forward strand.
CATGGATAGATTCACAGCCAAATTGAGCCAATGAAATGGCCACATTGGCTTCAGCCCCACCATATACAATGTCAAATCCACTTGCTTGAGAGAATCTTTCTTTATTTTTGGTACTGAGACGCATCATGACATCCCCGAGCGTTACAATTTTTTTATTCATTTGCCAAAATTTATTTAATCCTGAAAATAAACACTTAAATTTTCATTTCAAGAAAAGTTGGCTATACTTTATCTAAACGTTTTCAGATTTTTGCTGTCAATAATGATCTAAAGCATGAAAAAAACCATCCAAATACATGAAAAAGACAATGTACTTGTCGCTTTGTCCCATCTTTCAAAAGGAGAAACAATCATTCATGATAATGTAGAAATAAATTTAAAACAGGAGGTTCCTGCAAAACATAAGTTTACTGTTAAAGCTTTAATGAAAGGGGATTTGATCATCATGTATGGAAATGTGGTAGGAAAGGCTAAAATACCTTTACCGGAAGGTTCCATCATTACTACCCAAAATACTTCCCATCAAACCAGTTCATTTGGAAAGAAAAAAAGTGATATTAATTGGAAAGCACCGCTAATAGAGAAATATCGCAATCAAACATTCTTGGGCTTTCATAGACAAGATGGTCAGGTAGGTACGGCTAATTATTGGTTGGTAATCCCTCTCGTTTTTTGTGAAAACAGGAATGTTGAAGTGATCAAACAGGCTTTTGAAGAAGAATTAGGCTTTGCTAAAAGCAATCCTTATAAATCCCTCGTCAAACAAATGAAGGCCATGTATACAGAAGGAAAAATGGACGAATTCGATCGCTTGGGTTTTGAACAAGGTTCAATTACTACTTCAGATAAATTTTTTAAAAATATTGATGGGATAAAATTTTTAACCCATCAGGGAGGATGCGGAGGTACCCGTCAGGACTCAGAAAGCCTTTGCGCACTGCTTGCTGGATATATCCATAATCCCAATGTGGCGGGGGCCACTGTTTTGAGCTTGGGATGCCAAAATGCCCAATCGCAGATATTGGAACAAAAGTTGAAAAAGCTAAACCCTACCTTTTCAAAACCACTGATTATCTTGGAACAGCAAAAAGAAGGAACAGAACAGCAATTGCTTTCAGAAGCTATTAAAAAAACATTTTTGGGAATGATTGAGGCCGATAAAATGGTAAGAAAGCCAGCTGGATTGGATAAATTGACCGTTGGGCTGGAATGTGGTGGTTCTGATGGATTTTCAGGAATATCTGCCAATCCTGCTGTTGGACACGCATCAGACCTAATTGTAGCATTGGGAGGGAAAACCATCCTTTCTGAATTTCCCGAATTATGCGGAGTTGAACAGGAGTTGATTGATCGATGTGTGGAGGAAAAAACTGCAGAGAGATTCAGTCAGTTGATGCAGGCCTATTCAAAGGCTGCAGAGGCTGTGGGATCTGGTTTTGATATGAATCCTTCTCCTGGTAACATTAAGGATGGCTTGATCACAGACGCTATGAAATCTGCTGGTGCTGCTAAAAAGGGTGGAACCTCCCCTATTACCGATGTATTGGATTACACAGAATATGCTGTCCGTTCAGGTTTAAACCTCTTATGTACACCTGGGAATGATGTGGAAAGCACTACTGCGATGGCAGCCTCAGGAGCTAATATTATGCTTTTCACCACTGGACTGGGCACCCCGACAGGCAATCCTATTTCTCCTGTCATTAAAATTTCATCTAATACAACCCTTGCCAAACGCATGCCCGATATCATTGATATTGATGCAGGAGGAATCATTTCGGGAGAAAAGACCATTTCAGAAGTTGGAGAAGAAATTCTCGACTATATCATCCTTGTCGCTTCCGGAAAAGTAAAAACAAAGGCGGTGATGTTGGACCAGGATGATTTTATTCCTTGGAAGAGAGGCGTGTCTTTATGAAAATCCAATGATCAATTTCCAAATTACAAGTTACAAAAATCCAAGACCCGGAAACGCGAAAATTAGGTTATCCTGCTTCCCCGGTTATCCTGCTTCACCAGAAGCAGGAAATTCTCCAGAGGTAGCATATTTCAGAAAATCATCCGGCTATCCTGCTTCTCCAGAAGCAGGATTTATCTTAACAACACTACCCTGCCCTCTCTTGAGGATGTATAAATACCTTCTATCAACTTCAGCGATTTCCTTCCTTCTTCCCCATTGACCAAAGGCTCCACATCTTTTTGAATAGCATTCAAAAAATCCCTGTATTGTTCCAGATGCCATTGATGACCAATAGCCATAGGGTCTGAAGCTCCTGAGGAGACCATGTCCATCAAACTGATGGAAAAAGGCGGTTCACCTTGAATATTCCATGCAGAGATTTTCCCTCCTTCCAAAATCACGGATCCTCTGCTTCCGAAAATTTCTAAGCGCTCCGGATAACCTGGATAAACAGAGGTAGAAGCTGTAATCGTACCCAAAGCCCCGCTATGGAAATTCACCAAAGCTGTGGCAGTATCTTCTCCTTCAATTTCATGAAGAAGTGTAGCGCTCTTGCCAAAAACAGATGTAACCTCTCCCATACAATCCAACAATAGATCAATGGTATGGATGGCCTGATTGATCAGGGCTCCTCCCCCATCCCCTTTTAGTGTACCTTTCCAAGGACTGCTGTTATAATAAGCTTCATCTCTAAACCAATTGACATAGGCGTTGCCCATCAGCAATTTACCAAGTTTACCTTCAGTGATTGATTTTTTGAGTTTGATATATTCAGGATTGAACCTGTTTTGAAAAATAATTCCCAATTTCAATTTATACTCCCGGGCAGCATTGATTATTTGATCTGCCCTTTGGAGGTTGATCTCCAAAGGTTTTTCAATAAGGACATGTTTTCCTGCCTTGATAGCCTGTAAAGCCGGTTCAAGATGATGGCCACTTGCCGTGCAGATGCAAACCAATTCCATATTCGGGTGCCCCAAAAATGAGTCTATATCCCAATAAGCCTCCACACCAAAAGTTCTGCCCGCTGCTTTGGCCCTTTCTTGGGAAGAGCTGCAAACAGAGACCAATTCTGCATCTTCCAATTCTTTGATGGCAGCGGCATGCTTGGCTGCAATAGCTCCTGTTCCAATGATCCCTATACCAATACTCATTTGAGTTCCTTTATTATTTTTTCCCACACATTAGGGTCAACAGGAATTCCAGTTTTCAAATTTTCAGACCTGATCTGTCCTACCTTTTCACCGGGATACCTGATTTCCCCAGCTCCAAATGCTTGACTGCTTTTCAAATCCTCAATGATGGCATCCAGTTTATCATCCAACCAGGATTGCATTCCCAATTTTTTCGGGTCTAATGCAATGAAAACCTGTGAAAGGCCAAATTCTGCTCCTGTTTTACCGATTTCATGAGTAGCTTTCCCCCCAGATAAAACAGAGACCAGCATATCCAATACTAAAGATAGGCCTGCTCCTTTCCATAAGCCAATAGCCAAAGCCAGTTCATTTTCAATAACAGCCTTGGGTTCTTTGGTCAGATTACCCTCTTGATCAAATCCCGCCTCAAAAGGCATGGATTTACCTTCCCGGAGGTATGTGTTCATTTTACCGTAAGAAAATTGCGACATCGCCATATCCAGGACAATGGCACCCTTTTTTCTGGGAATTCCGATTACCAAGGGATTATTTCCCAGTTTAGGTTCCTTTCCTCCCCAAGCAGGCATATTGGGTTTGGTATTGGTGAAACAAATTCCAATAAATCCGGCATCTACCGCCTGCCAGCCATAATTTCCAGCTCTCATCCAATGATTGGTATCCTGAAGAGCCAACATGCCTATGCCAAATTCTTTGGCAATTTCCATAGCTCTATCCATGGCCAATTGGGCGTTTAAGGGACCTGGTCCAAAATTTCCTGACCAACGTTCAAAAAAACCAAAGGATTCCAAAAGACCTGGTTCAGCACTGGGGAAAACGCGGTTTTTTCTGATCATTTCCAAAAAAACGGGCACCCTATCCAGTCCGTGGGAAGGAACTCCCTCCAGGCTTGCTTTTGCAAACAATCTGGCGCACAAGCCTGCTCTTTTTGCTTCAAAGCCTTTGCTCTCAAATATTTTTTCTAATACCTGAATAACTTCCTGGTAAGAAACACGCATATAAAAGTGATAAGATCAAGTAATACAATATAGACGAAAGAAGTCAAACCAAAAAAGACATCCTCAAAACAATGGCTTCAAATCTTCTATTTCCCAAATTGGTCAGACTTCCCCTTTCCAACTTGGTACTTGGTACATTGTACACGGTACTTGGTACAAAGTATAATCACCCCCCAACAGGACCCAAACTTTCCACCAGCAGCATCTTGGAAGTGGCCGTCTGATAACGGATATTTTTGGCTATGGTATACTCCGGAGATGCCCACCAATTTTTGGCCGCTTGAATACTTGGGAATTCTAGAATTACCAGTCTTTCAGGGTTCCAATCCCCTTCAAGGGATTCGGTTTTGGCACCTCTCACTACAAACCTTCCTCCGAACATTTGAATGGTAGCCAAAGTATGCTTTTTGTACTCTTCATATAATTCGGGATTGTGGATAGTTACTTCCACTAATACTAACGCGGGCATAGGATGATTTTTTAATTTGACTTAAAAATGAAAATAAATATCAAATATCCATCAAAAAATCTATCAGAATATCGCGCTTTTGTGAAGATAAATATAACTTATCGGTATGAATCAAGCATCCATGAATACTATTTACAAAATTCAGCGGCCTATCAAGGTACTTCAATTTGGCACAGGAAATTTTCTTAGAGGCTTTGCAGATTGGATGATAGACATCATGAATGAATCCATAGACTTTGATGGAAATGTCCATGTGGTACAGGTTCATGGAAAAACAGTACCCGAGGAATTTATACAACAAAATTACAATTACCATGTCCTTATCCGGGGCATCATGAATGAGAAGGTAATTGAAGAAAATAGATTAATCACCTGTATTTCGGGAATAACCAATGCAAATGTTGACTATCGTTCATACCTGGAACTTGCAAAGTTACCTGACCTTCAGTGTATCATTTCCAATACCACAGAAGCCGGGATTGTTTTTGATCCATTGGATAATTCCGGGATTGACAAAACTGCTGTAACTTTTCCGGGAAAGTTGACTGCATTTTTATTCCATCGCTTTCAATTTTTCAAAGGGGCACATGAAAAAGGTTTAACTATTCTGCCCTGTGAATTGATTGAAAAAAACGGGGAGGAACTTAAATCCTGCATTTTGAAGTATGCCAAACTTTGGGAATTGTCGGAGGATTTCATGAAGTGGATTGAAATCAGCAATACTTTTTGCAATACCTTGGTAGACAGAATTGTTCCAGGATTACCTAAAGACAATTTTGAGGAAATTCAGAAAAAGTTGGGATTTGAAGATCAATTGATGGTCATGGCAGAACCTTACCATCTTTGGGTGATTGAAGGTTCGGAAGATTTGGAAAGGAAGTTTCCTGCATGTCAAGCGGGAATACAGGTGAAATTTGTGAAAGATTTAAGTCCTTACCGAACCCGAAAAGTCAGGATTTTGAATGGCTCCCATACAGCTATGGTACCCCTTGCTTATTTGTCCGGATTAAGGACAGTTCGGGAGTCTGTGGAAGATCATAATATGGGGAAAATCATACATGTCATCATTTTTGAGGAAATTATACCCACCCTGGACCTTCCCAAAGCTGAACTGGAACAATTTGCATCAGATGTTTTGGACCGTTTTAGAAATCCTTTTATCCAGCACGAGTTGATTTCTATTTCCCTTAATTCTATTTCCAAATTTAAGGCCAGGGTGCTCCCCAGTCTATTGGAATACAAAAATCGTCAGGGAATTTGGTCGAAATACCTGACCCGATCCCTGGCTGCACTGATTTATTTTTATTCAGGAAAAAATCAGGGGGAAAACATCCCATTGAAAGATGAAATAAAGGTTTTGGATTTTTTTGGAAAAGTCTGGAAAGAAAATGATCTCTATCATGTTGTTAACCAAACACTGCAAAGGAGCGATTTCTGGGGAGTTGATTTGAGTAAAATGGAAGGGCTTTCAGCTATTCTCATTAGGGAACTGGAGAATTATCAATATGGTGTCCGCTGATTTCAAATACGCTAAAGGGAGATCGCTTTTGAAATTGGATTCTGGACAGACATTATTTGGGCTGATCAGATTTTTTTTAACCAAACATGAAAAGCAAAGAAAATTTCTGCGAATTTTGCCCTTATGAGCGAACAGGTACATCCTATAAAATCAGAATTGTTACAGAAAGCACAGGGAATGCTCAAGGAGCAGATCCAGGATGTGCAGTTACAACTATCCCAACTACAGGAATCTTCTGAAACGGAAGAAAAGAGTTCAGCGGGAGATAAATTTGAAACCCATCAGGAAATGTTAAACCAGACCAGGGATATGCTGCAAAAATCTTTGGCAAAGGACAAAATTTTATTGTCCCAGCTCAACGCAGTTCCAATTAAGGCTATGGATAAGGTTGAAGAAGGGGCTATGGTGGAACTTTCTATCGGAAAAATCTGGATTTCAGTTCCAATTGGTAAAGTGAAATTAAATGGTACGGATTATCAATTGGTCTCCAGAGATTCTCCATTAATCAATATTATCTGGCATCTGAAGGCAGGTGACAGTTATGAATTCAGAGGTAAAAAAGAAAAAATACTGACTGTATATTAACCAGCTGATTTAATAAATAATGAGAAAACCGGAAAAAGCAATTTTTCCGGTTTTTGGCATTTTTTACCATTTATATTTTTATTCAAGCAGCACTATTATCCCTTCCTTATTTTTTCACATTTCATCCAAATCCCTCCTTCTTTTCCTCCAAATAAATTAAAAGTTAAAATTGAAATCGGATTTTTATTTTTTCTTGATTTTTTTGTTTTTACAATTTTATTCTATTTATTATCGATATATACAGTTTTTTAGGAATTAATTTTATGGTTATGTGAAAAACATAAAATATTATACTAAATAACGAAATACTCTTTCTTATACATGTTTTACATTAAAATTGGTAATAAGTGTATTGAAAGCGAAGAGAAAACCAGTAAAACAAAAAAGTAAATTGAAATATTTCCGGTTTTAATATAAGATTCATATATGAAAAAAATTTACTCATACTTTTTGTTTTTTCAAGTGATCTTGACATTCCTGCTTTTAAATTCATTTGAATCTCAGGCTCAAATAATTGTTCAGGATTCATTTTTCTCCGAATGTAGGAGATCTGTTGAGTTTAGGGTTTCTGGAGGAGTTGCTCCATATACATATGTTTGGAGTTTTGAGGGTGAGGTCGTACAAACCGACAGTAATTTATCAGGATCACAAAGTAGTTTATTATCCCAAGCACAAGCAGGAACTTATACAGTAAGAGTTACTGACAATGTAGGAAATACTTTGGTGAGGAACTTTTCCTTTTTAGGAGTTACCAATTTTGAGTTGGATGTTATGGTGGAGGACATTGTGGTTTGTGGTAATGAAACAACTGCAGTGATCTCAGGTGACATTAGTGGAGGACTTGCCCCATATACTATAAGGTTTTATAACCTTGACGGCGATCTGGTAAGAACCATAAACAATTTTCCAGGTGGTCAATTGAGTCTTAATGGAATACCCGCAGGGGAATACTTGGTAGAGGTTGAGGATGCTAATCTTTGTATAGAATTAACTAACATAGAGATTCCTGAAATAGAACCTATTGAACTAAATCCTGCTGTTGGAGTAGGTACTTTTCCAGCTACTTGCGGGGACAACGGAGGAGTTTCCTTTGTTGTTGAAGGTTTTTCAGGGGAAGTAAGGTATAGGATTATTCAAAGACGTGGAAACAGAAATTTTACCGTCATTACAGGCTGGACAGTTGCACCAGGCGGTGTCATCTTTTATGATCAATTACCATCTGGAAATTACGTACTGGAAATCATTGATTTATACAGAAATGAAGATTGTCCATTTCAGTTGGATTTTACAATCGGTCAAGAAACCTTACTGGATTTTACCGCAACATCCACGGATATAACATGTTTTGGTGAAACTGATGGTACCATCACTATAAGGGCAGATAGGGTATTCATGGGTTTTGCATACCCTCCTCAAAGCATCAATGTAGATATTATTGGGCCAAATGGTAACATAATTGTAAATAATGCAATAATTCCCATTGGAACTAACTCTGGTGAAAATACATTCACGGGCTTAGCACCAGGTACTTATACCATAAGAATAAGGCACGGAGGTGTGAACTATCCAGTCTGTGAACAGCAATTAACTGTAACAATTGAAGCACCTTCGTCCAGCATTAATTTAATTACCTCCTCTACTCCGGTATCCTGCTTCGGAGAGAATGATGGAAGGGCCTCTGTAGTTGCCTCGGGAGGTTGGAGAGGTTTTACCTACCTTTGGAGTAACGGGGCTACTACCGCAACTGCCACTGGACTGGCACCAGGAAATTATTCGGTAACTGTAACTGACGCAGAAGGATGTACTGCTGTCGCCAACGTAACAGTTACAGGACCACCATCAGCTCTAACTGCTTCAATAAATGGACTTAATGAATTAACCTGTGCGGGCTCTAATGACGGTTCAGCGGAGGTTACCAATGTCAGCGGAGGATGGGGTAACTATACTTACCTGTGGAGCAGTGGAGAAACTACGCCTATAGCCTATAATCTTCCGTCGGGACCCAATACAGTAACCATCAGGGATTCCGGTGGCTGCGAATTGGTTCTTAATGTAAATATTGGTGTTCCGCCTGCTCCTAATGTAACTTCCAGCCCTGTAAGACCAACTTGCTTTGGAGGCTCAGACGGTAGCCTAAGAATCCAAATAGCAGACAATACACGAACTTTTGCAGTAACTGTCAACGGTGTGACCTTGGTAGGAAATGATGTTCTCTTTGAAAACCTACAGGCTGGCACCTATTTCGCCAACATTGCTTATGATGGAGGGGCATGTCAAATTATCCATGAAGCTACCATTTCTGCTGCTCCCCAGATTATAATTAATGACGCGAATCTGAATATTCAAGATGTCCTTTGTCACGGAAATGGAAATGGTTCTATTACAGGGCTTCAAGTAATTGGCGGGACTGGGGCGCTAACTTATCAATGGCAGGTTAGAAGCGGAGGTTCTTTTGTGAATATACCAGGACAGACAGGTTTAAACCTATTCAATTTATCGGGAGGAGTTTATAGAATCGTAGTAAGGGATGCTAATAATTGTACTGTAAATAGACAATTCGAGATTTTAGAACCTTCGCCATTATCTGTTAATGGGCCAGTAGTAACCAATGTAAATTGCTATGGAGAGGATTCTGGAACAGTTAGTTTTTCAATTTCAGGAGGTACAGCTCCCTATACTTACAGCTTAAATGGCGGAACTCCTGCAACCACTTTTGAAAGCAATGTAACCATCACAGGATTAACTGCTTCAAACAATAATTTTATTGAGGTAAGGGATGCCAATAATTGTCAAGTTCCTAACCTTAATTTTAACATCACATCTCTTCCTGAAATTACGGTCAACAGCATCAATGTCACACCGGAAGTTTGCGCAGGCCAAAACAATGGTTCGATAAGCATCACTTTCAGTGGTGGAAGCGGTTCATTGGGCGTACAGTGGTTTGTTGCCGGTAATTTTGCAACGGTATTATCAAATAGTGCTTCATTAAACAATAGAGGACCAGGAGAATACACTGCCAGAATTTTTGACCTAACTAACCCCAATTGTTTTATTCTTCAAAATGTTACTATTCCTCCTACCCCGGCAATCGATTTGCAATTGGCCGGACCTCCAACCAACGTTTCTTGTTTTGGGGAAGAAACAGGAGCGATCAACATCAATGTCAGTGGTGGAACCGGTGGTTATACTTTCCTTTGGACTGGACCTAATGGATTTACTGCAAATACTCAGAATGTTTCTGATATACCTGGAGGACTTTATACGGTTAGAGTAACAGATGCCAATGGATGTTTTAGAGAATTGAACAATATCTTGGTAAGCCAGCCTCCTTCAGGTGTTCAAGTCAACGTACTGAACATCATAGAGCCTACATGTTATGATTCAGAAGATGGAAGAATAGAAATACAAGCTGCTGGAGGAAATCCTGGATACACATTTGAGTGGTTCAGAGATGAAGGAATGGGCAACATCGTACCGGTTCCTGGAACAAGCAGTACTTTGTCAAATATAGGATCTGGCAACTATTTTGTTAGGGTAACAGATGCGAATGGATGTTCTGTTGAAGAATTGATTGCAGTGGATGGACCGGATCCAATTCAGATCAATGTCCTTAATGTTGATGATATTTCCTGTGTGGGCAGAAATGATGGAAGGATCTTCATAGAGGTAACAGGAGGAACAGGTATTTATTTCTTTAACTGGGATCATGGCTTTATCAACCAAAACGCAACCAATCTAAGCGCTGGCTCTTATTCTGTAACTGTTAGGGACGCAAATGGTTGTGAGGCAAGGATCGAAAATATTATCGTTGATGAACCAGAACTGCTTGAAATTAACTTAATTGAAGCAGTAGCACCTACTTGTGTTTATGATGATGGTTCCATTGAAGTGAGCTTCACCGGTGGAATCGCAGGATTGGAAAGCAGCCAATGGTATAATGTGCAGACCGGAGACCTGATTGCTGAAAACACCAACATTGTAACCGGCTTAACTCCTGGGTTCTATCGTGTAGAGTTCAATAATGGGGCTAACTGTACGGTTTCAGAAATTATTCGTCTACCAGGTCCTCCAAATCCCTTAAGGATATTAGCCAGCACACAGGATCCTCTCTGTCCTGGTGGAGCTGGACTATTGAATCTATCCGCAACAGGAGGTGTTCCTGGCTACACTTTCCAAATATTCTTAGGAGGTATATGGCAAGAAGTCAATAGTACCATTTTATCCGGATTGACAGTAGGTAATTACGATGTAAGGGTAACTGATAGCACTGGTTGTGAAGATCACACTACCATTACCATTAATGATGATAGTGAACCATTATTTTATTCCGTAGAAATTGAACAGGATGTTTCCTGCTTTAATGGAAATGATGGTGTCATTGTTTTTGAAATATTTGGCAATACGAGCAATCTCAATAGTGTACAATGGTACAGAAGAACACTTCCATCTGGAGTTGCTCCTGTAAATACATCTGATTTAAACAACCTAATTGCAGGAACCTATTTCTTTGTGTTGACATATGATGGTGATTGTACCACTGAATCAGAAGATTATGTCATTACCCAGCCTGAAGAGATAGTAGTTTCAACAAATCAAGTTCAACCTGTCTGTATAGATGACTTTGGATCTTTCCAGCTAACAGTTAATGGCGGAAAAGCTGGCAAAACCATTCAAATCAGTTCTCCAAATGGTACCAATATTATTTATGAAGGAGAAAATACAGGAGTCTTTAATTTCAACAACCTTCCTCCTGGCAACTATACATGGTCAGTGGAAGATCCCGGTTGTGGAATAACTTCTGGAAATTTTACGGTCAATGCAGTTATAAAACCTAGTTTCTCATTCAATTCACAAGATATTAGCTGTTTTGGGGCCAACGATGGAATTCTTAACATCATAGATCCTATCGTAGCATCGGGTAGGACCTTTACGGTATTGATCAATAATGTTTCCCAAGGGGCCATGCAATCCTTTAACAATTTGGCTCCCGGAAACTATCAAGTAAGGATAATTGATAATTTTGGATGCCTTTCTGACCCTGTTCTGGTGCAAATTTTAGGTCCTAGCAGACCTTTGGAAATTATTAACTTCAACAAAGAAGATGGTGAATGTTTTGGGACCCCAACTGGAAGCATTTCATTTGAAATTGAGGGTGGCAGACCTTTATACCGTGCCATCTTGACAAATGCAACTGGTCTGAACTTAGAACTTAGCGATCTTGCAGGAAATACAACTTATGAATTTGAAAACCTGGTTGCAGGGGATTATATCCTAAATATCATCGACAGGGATGGCATTTGTCAGGTATCGAGAAATTTTGTAATTAATCAACCTGATTTTGTTACTGTAAACTACGTAAGTCCGGAAATATCCTGTGAGCCCAACCTCACTTATATCAGCTTAACTATCACTGGAGGTCAGCAACCATATATCATTACCTGGGAAAGGTTTAATTATGGAACTTCCACTTGGGAATTAATCCCGTACAACGGGTTACTTCTTGACAATGTTGGTCCTGGACTTTACAAATATACAGTTGAAGATGGCAATAGCTGTGGGGCGGTTACAGAAGATATTTTGATTACCGAACCACCAGCCTTCGAAATAAACTACACCAAGGGAGAAATCCTTTGTTTTGGAGGCAACACTATTATTGAGTTCTCAGCTACTTTTGGTAACGCAGATAACTTTACTTTCTATGTAAATGGAAGCCAGATATTTGGGAACCTATTTACTGCAGTTGCCGGAATATATACAGCCTATGCAATCAACAATGTAACAGGTTGCCGGTCTCAGGATATTTTGATCCAAATAGATCAGCCAGCTGCTCCCTTGACCCTTCAGCAGTTTACTTCTGAAAACTTAAGCTGTTATGAATCTGGCAATGGCCGAATTTCCTTTACTTTGATCGGAGGAACAGCTCCTTATATCATCAATTTCCAGGGGGAAACTTTTTCCGGAAATGAAGGGGAAGAGATTGTTTTTGACAATTTGGTTGCCAATGTCAATTACAGTTTCACCGCAACTGATTCCAATGGTTGTCCTGTACTCATACCTTCCAGGACCTTAAGCCAACCTCTACCTATCCAGGTAAATGTAAGCAACACTGAAATAAGGTGCTCTGGCAATCTTGCAAGAATTAATCTACAGGTTACCGGAGGAACAACACCTTATGAAATCAATTGGGCCTTTTCAACAGATGGCGTCAATTTCACCCCTGATCCAGGCTTGACCAATGCCACACAATTAACCAATTTGTCGGGAGGTTATTACAGGTATACAATCACTGACCAAGGCTGTGATCCTATTGAAGATGTAATCTATATCCATGAACCATTGCCAATTCAAGTTATACCTGAAGTAATCAATGTGACCTGTCATGGAGAAAGCACTGGTGCTATCAATTTAGATATACGGGGCGGAACCGGTAGCTATAGTGTGCAATGGAGCAATGGCATGATAGGCAGTTCCATCTCAGGGTTAAGGGCAGGAACTTATACGGTGTTTATTGTAGACGAAAATTCCTGTGTTATCTCCAGAACCTACACCATAACACAGCCTGATTCACCGATACAAGTAGAAGCAGACTTTGCCACTTTCTATTGTTCATTTGATGATGAAATTAGCTTAAATATCAATGTTACCGGAGGTACAGCCCCATACACATTCCTTTGGTCCAATGGTTCAACTGCTCAAAACCTTGTAGGAATTGAACCAGGAAGCTATACAGTAAGGATTACAGATGCGGAAGGTTGTGAAATAGAAGCAACCTACGAGATCCCTCCAAGGATTCTTCCAATTGAAATTGAACTTGAGGCCAATCAGGTAATCTGTTCTCCGGGAGAAAGGGTAGAGATTACCGCAAATGTAACGGGTGGATCAGCTCCATATACCTACTTATGGTCAAATGGGGCCACAACACCTATCATTTCGGATCTTGGGCCAGGTACTTATACCTTGACCGTAACAGATATCAATGGTTGCCGTACACAAAAATCAATAGAAATCCTCCCTGCACCAAATTGGAGGTTAAACCTTGAAGCACTCAGTCCTGTTTCCTGCTTTGGAGGAAACGATGGTTCAATTCAGTTGTCGTTAATTGCAGCAAGAGAACCGGTCAGTATCCGATGGAGTCATGGGCTGGAGGACCAGTTGTTTGCCGGTAACCTTACTGCAGGCACTTACTCTGTGACTGTGGAAGATTCATTGGGCTGTACAATCACATCTGCTTTCAATATCAGAGAACCGGAAATCCTTACCCTTACTGAAGTAGTAGAAAATAGCCAATGTGCAGGTTTCAATAATGGCAGTATTTCCTTAAATATTCAGGGCGGAAGTGCGCCATACACTTTCAGGTGGTCACATGGACCTAACAGCAGAAACCTGAGGAACTTAGCTCCTGGAGATTACTCTGTTATCGTTACAGATAGAAATGGATGTTCTACTGCCGCCAATTATACAATTCTTGAACCAGAACCACTTGAAATCATAAGTGACTTCACAGAAGAGGTCTTATGCCATGGAGACCTGGATGGATACATTAGAATAGACATTCAAGGCGGGATTCAACCTTATGAAGTGACTTGGTCTGACGACCCTAATTTAAGTAGTCTTTATAGAAGTAATCTTCCAGCAGGTGTTTATACGGTCAGTGTTAGAGATGACAATGACTGTAGGATAGAGCAAACTTTCAACATTCAGGAACCTGATAGACTCGAGGTAAGACTGGATACCAGATACCAGGTAGATTGTGAAAACCAGGAATTAGTGGGTATAGCATTTATAGATATAACAGGTGGAAAAGGGGATTACTCCATATTTTGGAGTAATGGAGATACAGATGTAATGGAAACATTCTTCTATGAGGATGGGGAGCTTTCAGTGATGGTATATGATGAAAATGGCTGTTTTGCAGAAGACCTTGAGGTCATCGTAATGCCATTGGCATTCTCTGAGGCTGACTTCACTTACTCAGTAATCTCATTGGGTACAATTGGTGAAATCCTGGTCAATGATCCTGTGCAGTTTATCGACAAAACCTTAGGAAATGTCATCGCCTGGGAATGGGACTTTGGGGATGGAAACAAAAGCAATGAACAAAATCCAACACATACTTATAAAAAACCGGGGATTTATACAATTACCTTGATGACATTTGATGCCCTGGGCTGCGTTTCCAGTGCAAGTATTGAGGTAGAGGTATTATCATCTTACAGGATTATGGTACCCAATGCATTTACCCCAAATGGGGATGGCATAAATGATACATTCATTCCTAAAATGAGGGGAATAGATGAATTCGAAATGCACATTTTCAATAAATGGGGAGAACTTATATACTCTTGTTATGACAGAGAAGACAAAGGATGGGATGGCCGTTTGAGAGGTGTCATGAGTCCTAACGGAAACTATGTGTATAAAATAGTATTCAAGGCAAATGACGGTGAAACGGGAAGCCAAACCGGTGTGTTTACATTAATTCTTTAAAAATGGACTTTTTATTTAATCTATCAGTTTATATGAAAAAGCTAACATTACTTATCTCCTTTATTTTTCTCGGGGTAAGTTCAGTTGCCCAGGATTTCCAATATTCCCAATTTTATGCAGCTCCCTTAAACCTTAACCCGGCATTTACAGGAGCCTCCGACTTGACTAGGGTCGGAGCAAATTACAGGAACCAATGGCCTGGACTGGACCATTCTTTCAATACTTTTTCTGCATATATAGACCATTATATGTTTGATATCAATAGTGGTATTGGGTTAATTTTCAATGGAAGCCGGGAAAGCAAGGTCAATCTGAGTTCCAACGAAATAGGACTCACTTACGCCTACCGTTTAAAATTAGGAAATGATGCATATTTAAGAGTAGGTGGGCAAGTTAGTTACATTTCAAGGGATGCCTATTTCGGAGATCTGGTTTTCGGAACCCAATTGGATATTAACAATGGAACCATTGGACCTGACAGTGGGGAATTGTTTTCAAAAGATTACAGACATTCTTTTGCTGATTATAATTTTGGAATGTTGTTCCATTCCCAGATTTTATGGTTAGGTGTGGCAGGTCATCATCTTACTCAGCCCAACACCTCTTTTTTAGATGGCAACATGAGCCGTCTTCCATTAAAATTATCTGCACATGGGGGGATAAAAATTGATCTTGGGGAAGGTTTTATCAATAATTATTTCAACAATTCAAGACAGGAAAGATCCGCATTCTTTGCTTTCAACTACAAACACCAGGATCCTTTCAACCAATTGGACATTGGGGCCCAGTTATTTATACAACCCCTGGTCCTGGGTGTCTGGTATAGAGGTTTCCCTGTAAAATATTCTTTACCAAACAATGAGGCTGTTATTGGGTTGATTGGAATGGCTCTGGAAAGCGGTTTGGATATTGGTTACAGCTTTGATTTCACTGCCTCTAAAATGAGTTTGGGTCAGTCTGGAGGTGCCCATGAAATCTCCATCCGATATTCTTTCCTATTTGGTGATCCAAATCAGCGAAACAGGAGAAGCACGATCATTCCTTGTTTTAGATTTTAAAAGTTAATAAAGGTATTGATGATAAATCCATTATTATGCTGGAAAACATTTTTTCCTTCTACCAATCGACCCAATTGAAGGGTTTGATTGAAGTAACCTGCTTCAATTCGTGTTGTTCTTGAAAATTTAAAACCTACAAGGATACCAATCCGGTTTTGATCAAAAATATTTTGGTTGACATTTTTACCAAAACCTATCAATAGTTCGTCGTAAGCGGCCAAATAGGGTTCTTTATCATCCAATGTATTTCCCTTTAATGGTAAATCCATCCTGAACATATATCTGGCACGGTTTACATAAACATAATCATCAATTACTTTTTCATTTGGGTTTGAATTCCTTCCTACCCAACGTTGCTCCAACATGAACCTGTGTGATAAGGATACTTTTCCAATCGGATTAGATACCAGCGCCATGAGGTATGTTCTATGTTCGGGAAATCTCATTCCGCTGCCATTTATTGGAATTTCCCCATAATTGTAAGTATCAGCATAAGCATATCCCACCCTTAATGTTACCTGTGGGTGAAGCTGGTAATTCAATCCTGTTCTGTAAAGGTTTTGTTGGGGGTCTGAAATCCAATTTATCCTTCGCCATTGAAACTCCCCGTGAAGGCTCCACTTATCTGCCAGTTTATAATTCATAAAAAAGGCATACCATCCAATGTTGTTATTGTCCTCAACCCTGTTATTTTGAGCAAATATTGGTGACGCTTGAATAATAAAGGTCACAAATACTAATAGGAAAATCTTCTTCATAATCAATTAAGCAATCTTAAATAATGCCCCAAAGTTAAGATGGTGGGTAAGCTCACTACTGTAGCAATTATCACAATGGTTCACATATTTCATTGGAAGAAACAATGGATGCACCGGCTTCTTTCATTTCCTTAAGGGACGCTTCAAAGTCACCAGGTTTAAGATTCACCGCCTTTGTGGCATCTTTGATCAAATTGGTCTTGAAACCCTCCATTATCCCGTCCAATACCGTAAATTTTACGCAATAGTCCGCCGCGAGACCACAGACAAAAATTTCAGAAATCTTATTGGACTTTAAATATGTACTTAATCCGGTATCCCCCTGTCTGTTATTATCAAAAAAACCGGAGTAGGAATCCACTTTCGGATTGGTTCCTTTTTGAAATACAGCCTTCCATTTTCCCATTTCTATATCAGGGTGAAAATCAGCTCCGAAACTTTCCTGTACACAATGGATCGGCCATAAGATTTGTTGAACTCCGTTCAAGTCAATAAAGTCACCAATTTTTTTCCCCGAATGATTTGCTGCAAAACTACCATGATCAGCAGGATGCCAGTCTTGGGTGGCAACTATGAAATCAAATTCATCTTGAATCCGGTTGATTATTGGAATAATTTGATCCCCATCTTCTACAGCCAAAGCTCCCCCTGGGGTAAAATCATTCTGCATATCAACAATAATTAAAGCTCTCATATTAGTTAGAAATTTTGTTCATTAAAGGAGTTGAAAAGTATTTTCGGACATAAAACAATTATATAATTACATACTCCATTACCCTATTTTTTAAGTTGATCAACAATCAACAAGGCAATACTTTCCACCCTCAAAATATCAGATTTGATGGAATAACTGTTGGGATGACTATTGGTCGTAACCACTTTTTCAATCACACCGGAATTTTGAATCCTGGTCAAAGCATCATTACTGAATAATCCATGAGTTGTGATGGTAAATATTTTTTTTGCTCCAGCTGCTTTATATGCCTTTGCTGCATTGATAAGTGATCCACCTGTTCTCACCATATCATCATATATCACAACATCCTTTCCCTCCACATCTGCAGAAATACTCGTCACCTCAGTCTTTTCTCCAGAGACCCTCCGTTTGAAAACAAAGGCTGCATTGACCCCCATTTCATTGGCCAAAGACTCCACCCACTTGGCCCTACCAGCATCGGTACAGGCCATGACAAAGCCATCTTCCGCCAATTCTTTGGCAGCCTGTATGATGATTGGTTTACAATAAACATGATTGATCAAAACCTGTCCCTCGAAATAATGGGGAATTCCTTCAGAGTGAAGGTCGAAGAAAATAAAATGATTGCCCAAACTCGTCCTCGGCAAGGAAGAAAACATCACCGCCCGGGATTTTGCGGTAACTACTTCCCCCGGTTTTACTGCCCTTTCCATGGTGGAATAGCCAAAATAAGGAAAGAAAATACGGATGGATTTAGCACCATATTTGATCAATGCATATGCTAGGTCAAATATTTCCAGCGTATCAGAATCTGATATCGTCCCCCCAATCAAAACCACATCCCTGCCAGTAACCGGAGTCAGGATCCTTTGATAACGTTCTCCATCCGGAAAGAGTTTAACTTCAATTTCTCCCTTTTCAAAATTACCCAATTGGAGAACTTCTTCCTGCAAATACCTGTAATCCGGTATGGAGAAAATTACTTTTCTTTTACTCTCGTTCATAATCCTTCATTTTAAATACCAATTCTGTTCTCAGATCATAGAGACTTTCTTCCAATCCAACAGGATAAATATGAGGATTAACAAAACGTTTGTGCGCTTTATCAAATTGGCCTAGGTTTCGTTGCGCATTCTTTTTTATATGATGGATATCAGGACTAACATAAATTACCTTCCCTTTCCTAAAAATTGGTTTTAATAGGAACTCTTTGTCCAAGTCCAGGGTATTTATTTTTTTCCTTTTAGTGGGATCGACTGGATCAATGATCGTATACTGACCATCATCCAATGCTTTCCCATCCAGGTAGATCATATCTGCAATGGCCTTCCCATTTTTGGAATACCTTACTGTTTGATGAATGCCTGGAATATTGATTTTTATCGATTGTTGGGAAACTTTAACTTTTGGTTCCCATTCCCCTTCCCTATTCTTAACAGCGGACAATTTATAAACGGCTCCCAATGCAGGCTGATCGTAAGCTGTGACAAGTTTGGTTCCAACTCCCCAAATATCAATAGAAGCTTCCTGAATTTTTAAGGAAGTAATGATATGTTCATCAAGGTCATTGGAGGCCACTATTTTTGCATTTGGAAATCCTGCTTCATCCATCATCGCCCTGGCAATAGTACTGTAATAAGCCAAATCACCTGAGTCTATTCGTATTCCGACCATTTCTTTGCCCTTTTCCCTTAAGAGTTTCCCAACTTCTATGGCATTTTTGACACCATTGATGGTATCATAGGTATCCACCAAAAAGATACATTTTTCGGGAAAGGCATCCGCATAAGCTTTAAATGCTTCCAGTTCTGAGGAAAAAGACATGATCCAGCTATGGGCATGGGTACCTGAAACAGGTATTCCAAAGAGTTTGCCGGCCATCACATTGCTCGTAGAAGAAGTACCCCCTATATAGGATGCCCTACTTGCTGCCAACGCCCCGTCAATTCCTTGTGCCCTTCTTAAGCCAAATTCCAAAACCGAATCTCCTTGGGCCGCATAGGAAATCCTTGCGGCCTTGGTCGCTATAAGTGTTTGAAAATTTAGGATATTCAACAAGGGTGTTTCAAGCAGCTGACATTGTAATAAGGGACCTTTAACTTTTACCAAAGGCATATGAGGAAATACCACCGTTCCTTCTTCCACTGCCTCGAGGTCACAGGAGAACTCCATTTCCTTGAGATAGTCTAGAAAATCATTTTCAAAAGTAGGACTGCCATCTGTATTTTTCATGGAACTGAGGTAAGCTAAATCTTCAGTATCAAATTTGAAATTTTTGCAATAATCTATCACATAATCCAATCCCGCCGCCAATGTATATCCACCTTGAAAAGGATTTTTCCTAAAAAAAAGATTGAAAACTGCCTCTTCCTCAGCTTTACCTGATTTCCAATAAGCATAAGCCATGGTCAGCTGGTAAAAGTCAGTCAGTAAGGCAAGAGAACCTTGGTATAAATCTTTGGTTATTTTCATTTTTGATTGTTTAAACAAAAATTGAAGTATTTTTTATGTACTGCAATATAATCAATGATGATTGGGGAATAACATTTTGAAAATCCACTTTAAAATTATCAAAATATTAAATTAGTTGGTTACATTAATTGAACTCACTTCGACAAAGAGTTATAAGGAATGAAAAAGGCAAAGGAATTAACAGAGCAGGAAATAATTTCTGCTATCCAATCAAAAAAGGCAATTAATTCAGCCTTAAAGTATCTGTATGATAGCTATTACAGATACCTGGAGAGATATGTACTTCAAAATAGCGGTAACGAAGATGATGCAGCAGATATGATTCAGGAAGCTTTCCTGGTTTTTATCAGGTTGATAGAAGAAAACAAATTCCGACAGGAATCTTCCATCAAATCATACCTCTATTCGATTACCAGAAATTTATGGATTACTGAATTGAGAAAAAGGAAAAGTATGGCCATGCGAAATGAATATTATGAAAATGAGAAAAATGAAGAACTAGCGGATATTTCTCATGCCATCATCAAAAATGAAAGCCATAAAATAATCATGGACCTTTTTTCCGAAATAGGTCAAAAATGTAAAAATATACTCTACCGATTCTACTATGAAGAGCTTCCCATGAAAGAAATAATGGTATTGGAAGACTTTTCCAATGAACAGGTTTTAAGGAACAAGAAACACAAATGTTTAAAAAGTCTTATTGAAAAAATTCAGTCAGATCCTTCAAAATATACAACCATTAAAAATGCCCTACAATATGTTGGATGATAGATATATAGCATTGATTGATGATTACCTGGATGGTATCCTTAGTCAGGAAGAAAATGAAAAAATTGAAGCTGAGTTAAAAGAAAACCATGAGTTACAAGACTTATTGGCGCTTTTAAAATTGACCCGGGAAAGTATCAGAATGTCAGGACAAAAGCAGATGATCCAAGAGATTCACCAGAACTTCATTGAGGAATCCGAAAGCATTGAAAATAAAGAAAAAACCATCCGTTTCAAAATTTCCCCATGGTGGTTGGGCATAGCGGCTTCCCTTGCCTTATTAATACTTATTGGGAATTTTTGGGTCAATACCCAAACCGATTCTTATTTCGAAAGAAATTATGTAGCCTATAATCTGCCTACCATGCGCTCTTTGGAAAGCCAGGAAAATGAAATTGTCAATCTTTATAAAACTGCTGAATTCGAGAAAATTACAAAAATAATTACCCTCAATTCAGAAGATTCTGAGGCTCTTTTTCTATCAGGATTATCTCATTTTGAATTGGGAAATTACCGTGAATCGGCACAGTTTTTGAAAAAGGTACAAAATCTTAATGAAACCAAAACAAGTGAGGCTAGGCTTTTTCAGGATGAATCCGATTATTATCTGTTCTTAACCTTCCTCAAAACTGAAGATTACATGGAGGCAGAAAACTATTACTCAAGGATTACCTCCCAAAAGAATCATACTTATCATACTATGATTGATCTTCAGGATAAGGTGAGATTCAGTATTCTAAAGCTTAAGAAAAAAATGTAAAAAAAAATTTAGCTGTAAGGTTACAATTTTCAGTTTTGATTCGACCAACTATTAAACAAACAAAAAATAACTATGAAAAATTTAATCAAATATTTTCCTGTTTTCGGTTTAATTTCCCTAGTGATTTTATCCTCATGCAATACAGAAGATCAAGCTCCAAGTGTTGGGGAAGGTGAAGGTAAACTAGGGGTAGCACTGGTACTTAAAAACAATTCTATAAACATGTCCAATGCCAGAGTTGAAAACAATAATTTAACTATTGAAGAGGGATTTATTCAAATAAAAGAATTGGATTTGGAGGTTGAAGGAAGAAATGAATCCGGCAAATTTGAAAAAGAGATTGAAATAGAATTTAATGATATCAAAAAAATCAATTTCAATCAATTCGATAAATCAGTTGACTTTTTCATCAATATTCCTGAAGGAGAGTATAAAGAAATTGAACTGGAATTGGATTTAATCGACTACAAAAACCAGCCTTCCATATATTTTGAAGGGAATTTTACCGATGACGAGGGTAATACCATTCCATTCCAATTTGAATATTATGGAGATGATATTGACTTCGAGGTTGAAATTGAAGCAGATGATGATGATAATTATGATGATGACGATGATAATTATGATGATGACGATGATAATTATAAGTATTTTACAGTTGACAGAATCAATAACCCACTTGCTTTGTTTGAATTAAATGCAGTGAATTGGTTAAGAAATGTAACAAGCTCTGAGATGGCCAATGCGGATAGAACAGATGGAAAGATCCTTTTAACCAGAAATAGCAATAGCGATATTTACAAAAAAATAAAAAGCAATATTGAAGCTTCTTCAGAGATTGAAGTTAATCTTGATTGATTTATCCTCGATTCTAAGTGAAAAAAGCCAACAAAATAGTTGGCTTTTTTTTATATTTATTTCATTATATATTTTGATTTAAACTATTATTAATTTTTTTTATTATTAAATATTACATTTTTTATCCATGTGCAGACTAAGTATAAAAGAAGATGCACATGAAAAATTTTAAATTGTATCTGGTATTTTCCATCCTACTTGTCCTGCTTACCTTCCATGGAAATTTAAATGCCCAGCAGGAAATAAGGTATTGGGGTTCATTTTATTTGGATGCCCCTCTTACCCGTAAAATTGATCTTCGGTTAAACTACCTTCGTTCAGTAGAACAGTACGGATCTGAATTGATTACCAATTTCAATTGGTATCAGTTCCGTTTCAATTATGAAGTAAACAAAAAATGGGACGTTCAAGCTGGAACGGCTTGGATGCAAGTACCTGCATACCATACTACAACCAACAGAATTTTTGTTAAGGCTTTTAAAAGTACCAAAATCAATAGAAAGCTGGTGCTCCGCAATGGGATTCAATTAGAACACCATAATGATGCAGAAAAGAGATTTGATCAAAGGGTTATATTGATTTCCAGACTTGGGCTTAAAAAGAGACTCGAATTTTTAAAATTAGCACCATCTGTCTCCTACTTACTTTTTTACAATATAGGTGGCACTCCTATTCGGTATTTCAATGAATCCGGTGAACAGATTGCTTACCAGGCAGCAAATGGGTTCCATAGAGGGAGACTTGTATTCAACCTCAATACAAAAGTTAGTAAGCAGATCAGAGCAGCAATTTTTTACATGAACCAACATGAGTTCAACATGGGTAAAGAAACCAGAAACATCAATGTACTGAACCCCAACACAGGAAGAATCCAGCGTCCTTTCCATAATTACCATGCATTTGGATTCTCATTGACTTATATACTGCCGGGATCCAACAACAAACCTTATTTAGAAAATATCTTCACCAATTAATTGAAAAATATGAAAACCAGAATCAAAAAATCTTTCGCATGTCAAGGAATCAAAAACTTTAGAATATCCACAGATATAAAACAACTGGACAATTACATCCCTAAAGAAGGTGATGTGGTCTTATTTGAAGTGATTGAAACAGGAAAACATAAGAACCTTCAAACGACAACAAGAAATGTAACCCTTATGCCAGAAGATCAAATTCTTGGGGTATTCGGTAACCGTTATGCTACCAATCAATTCGAGGGTTATGTTCCGGATCGTCCAATGGAAGAATATCATATGTTAGGCGGCGGTGGTGTAATGGGCATCTTGGCTTCATCCCATTCCAAATTTGAGGAAGTTGGGCCGACCAGGTTAAAGTTGATAGGTTTGGCTACCGACCCCTTCAAAAGGGTTATCAATACATTGAAGGTGTTCAAAGATGAACTCGTACCTTTCTCGGGATTATCAGCCAGTCAGACAAAAATCGTACTTTCCCTTGGTTCATCAATGGACAGTGGAAAAACCACCACAGCGGCTTTTATGATCCATGGACTTAAGAAAAGGGGAAATAAAGTTGCTTATATCAAATTGACAGGAACCGCTTATCCAAAGGACAAAAACCTAGCTTATGATATGGGTGCAGACCTGGCCATTGATTTCAGCAAATATGGTTTCCCTTCAACCTACCTGACCGAAGAACCTGTTCTACTTTCTTTGTATGAAACATTGATCAAAGATTCCTTATCAGTTCGTCCAGACTATGTAGTCATTGAAATAGCAGATGGTATTTTCCAAAAAGAAACAAAAATGCTACTTCAAAATTTTGCTTTTATGAATACTGTAAATGATGTGGTATTCTCTGCCGGAGACAGTTTGTCCGCTGTTCATGGCTATCATCTTTTATGTCAAATGGGGATTTTCCCAACCGCCCTTTCAGGACTGTTTACAGCAAGTCCACTTTTGGTCCAGGAGGTAGAATCAACTTTATACAAAGATTCGGGCAGTCCGTCTGTCCCTGTGCTTGGCCTTCGGGATTTGATGAGCGAAAACTGCCCTATTTTCAGCAATACAATGAAAGTTTTACAAGCTTAAATTTTACAAAATGGGAAAGAAAAAAAAGCTATTGGGAAGCAAATTACTCAGGGAAAATTACTTTAATTCCAAATTCTATTTAATCTTCATTCAGTTGGTAGGTTGGCTGGCATCTATCAGTACATTCGCCATTACCATCATCATTGGGGCTTTTTTCGAGCTTCAATTTCATACATCAACCAACCGGTCGACTTTATTGAAAAACTTAGGGGTGGAATTTTCATCCCTGAATTTCTTTTTCTTTGCATTCGCCTTGATCATTTTGGTCAAAATTTCCCTCAGTTTCATTGAAAAGCAGCTCATCAATAAAAAAGCTGAAAGTTTCATTAAAGAAACTACCCTCTTGTTGTTCAAAAAACAAATGTTTTGGACAAAAGAGGTTTTCCAGGAAAAGAGCTATGGAAAATACCTTTTAAGATATAGTGGCGATCTAGGCAGCATCAAAAACATGTTGGTCAATGGAATCCACAGAGCAACAAAAGACCTTTTATATTTAATTACAGGTATAGCTTTAATGCTTAGTATAAACAGTTATTTAACAGGAATTATAGTCTTAACTGCCCTCATTTTATCCCCCATCATTTTTTATCTGGACCATATCCAAAATCCCTTGATCATTGAAAAAAGAAACAGGAAAAGCTTGCTTCTGGATTTGGTGACCCGGAGTTTTTCCAACCATGAGGAAATTGGGAAATCCAATAAAAGAAACAGGACTGTCAGAAAATTCAAATCCAGGATCAACTCTGTTATTGAAGCCAATCTTAACTATCAGAAGTTGGAAAATTTGAGACAGATGATAGGGCCAACGGTAGCAAATCTTTTGGTTTTCATCCTGCTATTCAGTATTTCTCAATTTTCCTTTATCCAGATAAGCCCAAGTGAATTATTAGTATATTTATTGATCTTGGCAACCATGACCAGTCCCATCAAGAACATCATTAAAGCGCCGGGAATCATTCAAAAAGGAAAGATTTCTTTGATGAAAATTGAACAAATGATCAACAAAAAAAGGACTAAATCTTCTGTTGCCTCCTCCTTTGACGGGAATGATAAATCCAGTAACCCGCCAGTGGAACTAAGCCTAAGAATAAGTAAAGATATATCGGTATGAAAAGCTTGGTTTTATTCAAATTACCGACCAATACCAAATTAGCCCAAAAAACCGGGTGATGGTATTGGGCCATGGCAGGATCAGCTAATAACTCCATTTTAGCTTTTCTCAAGGAGACCGAAAAGGAATTTCCCTTTTCTACATGTCGGTAAAATGCTTCAGTTATATAAGCTGTAGCTTTATCTTCAGCTTTCCAAAGAGATGATATGATATTTTGGCATCCTGCCAGCATAAATGCCCTGGAAATGCTTAAGGCGCCCTCACTCCTACTTAAGGCCCCGAAATTGGTCTCACAAGCACTTAATAATACCAGAGATGTATGGCTTAGATCCATATTGACCACTTCATTGGTATATAATCTGCTTTCAATATTTCCAGGAAATAAAGCAATAAATGCCAGGTCTGGGTTTTGAGGATCCGGAATGGCGTGGGTGGACAATTGCAAATATTCTGCCTCAGGAAGAATATCCAAAAAAACATCCTTTCCAGCTTCCTCTCCCACAAAGCCGGTACCCTTCAGGTAAGTAATTTCTTCACCTGAATAGGGCAAACTTGAAAGCTGAACCTGCTCGTCTGACCAGGAATGGTCAAAAAATGGAGCAAATCCAATATTTTTGGCCTTTTCAATTGATTTCAAATCTATTTTCCCAATAAGCTGCAAGGAATATTGGTAAGTAATTGCATGATCATAAAGTAAAAATTGACCGTTTTTGCTTTCCAGGACCTCAAAAGGCAAATCAATCAAATTTCCATGCGGTATGATCAAAATATTTGGATAATCTTCAAAACGTGAATAAGCTTTCCCAAATAAATGGTTGAATAAAGTCATGCCTTCAGCCCCTGAATTATATTTTTGCCCCAACTTATATCCAATGATATTTTTTCTCAAGTTTTGGATTTCGTGATTTAATATATCTGACTTTTCAATTACCTGGAGATCAATATTCTCTTTATCCAAGAGAAAAAGTATGAAATTAGATTCAGTCTCGAAAAATGACAAAATGATGGTTTTTCTGTCCAATAGTTCTTTTTGTAAAAAAGGTATATCCAGGGGCAGATAATTCAACTTTCCCATTACATAATCAGGGGAGTTATTGAATTCATTATGAAGTCTGGACAATTCTAATCTTTTATCCGTCAAAGAATCCTGAAGAAGAGCAACTTGGTCAACATTACTCTCCAACAGAATTGCCTGCTGTATTCTCGAAATAGAGAAATGAAGGTCTCTCTCCAGCTGAAGTTTTTCAGTCGAAATTCCACTTATTTTTTTCAGCTTTCTCTCTCTTATTCCAATATTTAAACCAGTAGCTTTACTCCTTTCGGCCCATTCCAAAGCCTGGGTCAAATATTCTATATCTCTATCTAGCTCATAGCGTTCTAAAACTGTCTCTATCGCATATTGGTAAGTTTCCAATACAAAGTCACCTAAGAAAATTCTTGCTTCATCATTATCATAGTAATTACTCACAAAAAATGCCATGTCAAATGCAGTTTGAAAAGTCTCCCTTCCGGCCTGGAAAAACTTGGGATCCTGTTTTGATTCATACAGTTTTACAAAGGATTTTGCTTTATCTACCAAACTTTCAATTAGGGAAAATGTAGCAAATCCCAATGAATAATCCATTGGGTTTTTAAAAATATCAGGGCTGTCAAAATAACCGTCAATATTGATCATGGCTTGATGGAAATATTTCACCGCACTTTCATAATCTCCCTCCTCAAATGCTATTTTTCCCAACAAATTGTAACTCCTGCCCAATCTAAAATTAGAGGAACCTGTTCTTTCTACCCTAGTTCTGGACAAATAGGATTGTAGCACATCTTTGGCCCTTGCCAATTCATGCCGCTGCAGAAAAATTTCGGCCCTTTGATTTTGGAAGGATGGGGACTCCTTAAATTCTTCGGATGTAATTTTTTCAAGATAATTTAAAGCTGAATCAGGCAAAGATTTATCCAGAAAAATTCCTGTCATTTGCGTGTAAACCTGATCTCTATTGAATCCATACCTTTCCAATTCATGGTAAATTGCCAAAGCACTGTCCAGACGGTTCAGTTGAATCAGAGAACTTCCGATATTGCTGAGGAAGCTAAACAAGGCATATTGAAAATAGGGCTCCAGTTCATCAAATGACCGATTTCCTATAATTAGATTTTTCGCTTTAGTGAAATAAGTAACAGACTGAACATAATTACCTGATTCGAAGTAAATTACACCCAAGGAATTATATAATCTTGACGCTTCTGTTAAAGAGGATTTTTGTTGTATTAATTTTTCAGCTTCTTCCAGATAAAAAATACTGCTATCCGCCTGACTTTTCAAGTAATACGCTTCTCCAAGAAATAAATTGGATGCAAAAAACAAGGTGTCATTTACTGAATCTGAATTTTGGATTTCAAGCCCATTCCTGTAATAAACCACTGCATTTTTAAGGTCTCCTTTGATTAAGGCAAGGTTTCCGCATTTTTCAAAAATATCCAGTTTGATTTTATCCTCCAAAAGCTCCGCTCCTGAATGTAAAAGCTCCTTGAACAAAACCATTGACATACTATCTGTATAGTCTGAAGGGTTTTCTGATTCGTAATAAGCAAGGGCCTCCGAATATTTGGACAAAAGGGCTTCAGGACCTTGACCAGGAGAATGCTGATAAAACAATAATAGGAAAAGCAAAAACCACCTATTGATCAATTTGGAAAGATTTGATGAAGTGGTAATATTACCTAAATTATTGTAAGCTGGCAACAATCACTAGATAAGGCGGTCTAGGTTTGGTTTTAGGATTATCAGCCAGGAATCTGCCATTTTCAAAAATGAAAGGTTGGGTATAACTCAAAATACCGGATTTTCTATCCTCAATTTCATCCAAAAGGCTCTGAGGAACGTCCTGTAATTTTTCATAGTAGAAAATCTTAAGGTCTAAACCATTTAAAGCCCCAAGGCTGTTGTCCTGCAAACTGTAATACATTCTTACATCCAGAGTACTCCCATTTTGAGGAACTTCTCCAAAAGCTTCATTTTCAACTGTCTTTTTTAAATCAATTACTCCGGTAGAAGAATTTATTTCAATGCCAAGATCTGCCAATTTTTTATCGTCTGGACCTATTTCATCAAATTTACAACTGCTATTGTCATCAATGTCATCATCATCAATGTCATCATCATCATCAGGACAGGGACTTATAGCTGTTGGATTGGCATTGAATACAGGAGTGGCCAAAAAATCACTTTGATCCAAAATATAAACTTTGTCCAAATAATTGACACCGGCGACAATGAGTTCAAATTCACAAACAGTTTCAGGGGAGGAAGTTGGGGTAAAAGAAACCTTATACTTCAGGCCGGTCTCACTTTTGTTGATATCTATTTCTCCCGTTTCAGGATTGATCTGAAGTCCTTCCGGAAAAGCGGAAAATTGTCCACTTAAATTTTGAACAGGTATTATCTTATTTTCAGTAGCTGCATTAATATAAAAAATTGTATCACTGTAGGCGAAATTCGAGCAATTATATGGCTGACCGTTGCCATCAATAGGATCTCCATCATCATCCACCAAAGATGATTCACAGGCTATAAAACCTGAAAGGGTGAGCATTAGTAAATACTTCAAATACTTATTCATGTTAACCGGTTTTATCTGTTAGTCGAAGCTAACTATACAATTGTAACCAAGAAATGAGTTTTTTTAACATTAATCTAAAATTAGGCCAATTAATATTAAACACAACTTTTTCTTTTAGCTTTCCTATCCAGGAATCATACCTTGGAGGTCACATTCAAAACGACACCTGCCAATACCAGGGACATACCTATAAAACTTATCAAACTAAAAGTCTCATCAAAAATAAAAAAACCAAAGCCCAAGGCATAGATAATTCCTACATAACTCAAACTTGCCACTTTAGATACATTGGCATTCTGGTAGGCCAAAGTCATAAAGTATTGGGCAAACTGGGTAAGTAATCCCACGGCCAGAAGAATAAGCCAATCCCATTTTTGTGGGGTAACCCAAATAAAATAACTGAAAATAGCCGCTATTGGTATGGTAATTAAAGGAAAATAAAACATAATGACCAAAGGATGCTCGGAATTACTGATTTTCCTGATCAAATTATAGGCAAGACCCATGGACATCGCTGCTACCAGTCCTACAGAAAGATCAAAAAATGAAATCCTGGGATCAAATCCTTCGATAATAATTACGCCAATAAATGAAATACCAAAGAAAATAAACCGCTTTGCCCTTACCTTTTCTTTTACAATAAAAATCCCAAGAATGGTGGTAAAAATTGGAGCCAGATAATTGATGGTCACTGCTGAGGCAAGTGGAATACTCTGCAGATTATAGAAAAAAGCAATCAGGCCTATGGAACCTACAATCCCTCTCAATATCAGTAATTTTTTATTTGTCCCAAATAATGGGACTTCGGCTTTTTTTATTAGAAAATAGGTGAAAACGAAGCTGAAAACTGACCGGAACAAAATAATTTCAATAGCAGGGATATGTGGTACCAGTTTAACCGATACATTCATCAGGGCAAAAAGAAACCCTGCAAAAAGCATGTTTTGAACACTCTTATTACTCAATTTTCGATCAATATTTCGGCAAAGCTAAGGTAATAATTGAAATGTTCCTGTTCGCTTTTTAAAGAACATGTTCAAGATTTTTTTAGAATCATAACTTGAATATGGCCTTTTGGAATTTCCTTATCCTTTTTTATTGGTGAGTATGGAAAGCATTTTACCATCCTGCATGGTCAGGGTTCTGTCTGCCATTTTGGCGAGTTCCTGATTGTGGGTAACAATAACAAAAGATTGTCCAAAATTTTCCCTTAATTTAAAAAACAATTCATGGAGTGCCTGGGCATTTTGGGTGTCAAGGTTACCGCTAGGTTCATCTGCAAATACAATTTTCGGATTGTTGATCAAGGCCCTGGCCACAGCCACACGCTGCTGTTCTCCACCTGATAATTCTGAAGGTTTATGGGAGAGCCTTTTTTCAAAACCCAATAACCGTGATAATTCCATTGCCCTTTTTCTTAATTCGGTTTCATGTTTTCCCGCAATCAAGCCGGGGATAAGTATATTTTCTTCCGCCGTAAATTCAGGTAATAAGTTGTGGAACTGGAAAATAAATCCTATCTGACTGTTTCTGAAATCTGCCAGTTTATCACCTTTGAGCTTGGACACAAGAGTATTCCCTATCCATACTTCTCCCTCATCTGCATTATCGAGTGTTCCCAAAATATGCAAAAGTGTACTTTTCCCTGCACCGGATGCTCCCACTACAGAAACTACTTCATTATCAAATATTTCCAGATCCACACCTTTCAGAACATGGAGGTCTCCATAATATTTTTGAATTCCTTTGGCAACAAGCATAAATGGGTCGATAAAAGTTAAAGATAATGTGAGAGAAATTAATAAGGTTCAAAAATGCTATTTATTTACCAAAAAGAGGAATGCTTAACTTGAAAAATCAATATGTAGCACTTAACTTCGGGCAAAAATTTTACAAGGATGAATATACACGAATATCAAGCAAAAGAACTTTTGAAAAGCTACGGTGTACGAATTCAGGAAGGTGTCGTTGCTGACAGTCCTGAGACTGCATTGAAAGCAGCAAAAAAACTGAATGCAGAAACCGGAACTTCCTGGTATGTTATCAAGGCCCAGATCCATGCTGGTGGAAGGGGAAAAGGTAAAGTTAAAGAAACAGGCTCTAATGGAGTAGTTTTGGCAAAAAAGCTTGAGGAAGTACCGGAAAAAGCAAAAAACATCCTTGGTGGAACTTTGGTAACCATTCAAACTGGGGCTGAAGGTAAAAAAGTAAATAAAATATTGGTTGCTGAAGATGTCTATTATCCAGGTCATTCAGAGCCAAAGGAATATTATTTATCCATCCTTTTGGACAGGGCCAAAGGCTGTAATGTGATTATGGCCTCCACTGAAGGAGGAATGGATATAGAAGAGGTAGCTGAAAAACATCCGGAAAAAATTATCAAAGAATGGGTGGATCCTAAAGTGGGACTTCAGGGCTTCCAGGCAAGAAAAGTTGCTTTTAAACTTGGTTTGGAGGGCAATGCTTTCAAAGAGATGGTAAAATTCATTACTGCACTGTATAATGCGTACATAGGTTCTGATGCTTCCCAATTTGAAATCAACCCGGTTCTGAAGACTTCGGATGACAAAATACTTGCAGTTGATGCAAAAGTAAATCTGGATGATAATGCCTTGTTCAGACACCAAGACCTTGCGGAATTAAGAGATTTGGCAGAGGAAGATCCTTTGGAGGTTGAAGCTGGAAAATCTGACCTCAACTATGTGAAATTGGATGGAAATGTAGGTTGCATGGTAAATGGAGCAGGTTTGGCCATGGCCACTATGGACATGATTAAATTATCCGGGGGAGAACCTGCCAACTTCCTTGACGTAGGAGGAGGAGCAAATGCAGTTACAGTGGAAGCAGGTTTCAGGATTATCCTTCAGGATCCCAATGTGAAAGCAATTTTGATCAATGTTTTTGGGGGTATTGTCAGGTGTGACAGGATCGCAAATGGCGTAGTTGAAGCCTATAAGTCAATCGAAAATATTCCAGTTCCCATAATAGTAAGGTTACAGGGGACTAACGCCGAAGAAGGCGCAAAAATCATAGATGAATCCGGACTAAAAGTATCCTCCGCCATTACGCTGAAAGAAGCAGCTGAAAAAGTCAGAGCGGCTATCACTTCCTGATATTCTAAAATATAAGTTGCGCGCGTAGTTCAACTGGATAGAATATCGGATTTCGGCTCCGAGGGTTGAGGGTTCGAATCCTTCCGCGCGTACTAATCCCCCTAGACACAATCTAGGGGGATTTTTTTGGGGGGAGTTTAATGGCGAGATGCCTAAGGTAAGACTTGGATGATTTCTTCATTTTTACTTAAGTCTAGAATTGTGGAAAGGGAATTGATGGTATAATGAATCAGCAATTAGGAATGAAAGGGAAATTGATTTAAAGGTTTATAGTAAAAAATTGGAAAGAAAGTGAAAAAATCCTTAAAGAGATAATTCAATTTATAAACGATGAATTTCAGGTTTGATTTTGCTTATCTACCAAGGATTTTTAACAAAAAACCCTGACCAAGATGATCAGGGCTTTTTAAACTTAAACGCTTAAATTAAAATCTGTTTATTCAGATTTTCAACAAATAAACGAATAAGTTTTATCTATTTCAATTTCCCAAAAAAAGACTTTTATTAAGAAAAAAATCTGCTGTCAAGGGCTGGAAATGTACCGAAAATTATCAGCTATTTTCAATTCCATTTTCGTCTCAGACTTCAAATAAAACTTTCTTTTCTTTATATCCTTCTTTCGCATTTACTTAGATGGTACTTTATATAAATGAATTGGTTTTTTTTGACCTTAAACTGATTTTTATCATGGTTTGGACTGATCTGAAATAGCAAAAATTTATTATTTGAAGGGTAACTTTATACATATCAATAATCCAAACCCGAAAGTCATGAAAAAGATACTTATCCCCACCGATTTTTCTACTTGTGCCAAATCAGCTGAAAATTACGCTTTTCATCTGGCCAAGAAGATCAAGGCCGAATTGGTATTTTTACATATCATCATCACTCCTGTGGACTGGGCCAAACTGACCAAAGAACAGGAGGATTTCTTCCCTGAAACTAAAAAAGCCATAGCGAATGCCAAAGAAAAACTCAAGATTTTATTGAATAGGGCTGAAAGTGAAGGAATTCAGGCCAGGAAACTATTGGTTTTTAATGACGGAAATGAGAAAATCCATAAATATGTGGAATCTGAACACATTGATTTGGTAGTGATGGGTTCGCATGGACAATATGGGTTTAAGGAACATATGTTGGGAAGTAATACTTACAGTATGATCAGGAGAGCCAGCGTACCTATATTTGTAATCAAGGAAAACAATGATAAAACTGCCATCAATAAATTGGTTTTTGCCACTAATTTCCGAGAAGAAACAGGGGAATCATTCCGGTCAGCCGAAGCCCTTGCGGAAACTATAGGAACAAAGCTCCAAATCCTTTTTGTCAATACCCCAACTTACTTTATGGAAACCAATGACATTATTGTCCTTGGAAAAGCCTATTTAAAAAAATTCGGAAATTATGCTTATGATATCAATATTATAGATGCTTTCAAGGAAGAAAGAGGTATCATACAGTTTGCCGAAAAAGCGAAAGCAGATGGAATTGCAGTCATCACTTTCGGAAAATCAGATCTCATGCAGTATTTTTCACCCAGTATAACAGAAAATCTAATTGCAATGACGGATTTACCGGTGGTAAGTATCAGGAAACTCAAAAAATAAGAATAAAACTTGAAAAAATCCTAAAGCAATCCATAAAGGATTGCTTTTTTAAATAAAAAAGCAGGAGAAATTCTCCTGCCCTTTATATGAAAACTAAACCAACTATTATTTAACTACCACAATTGAAACAAAAATAATACATATTTGTAAAATTCAAAATTTTTTAAAAAAATCATATAAAAAGACTTACTTTTTATTACCCACTTTATACAAAAGACCTAAAGCCAATGCCTGGCTAAACTGAATCCCTGAAGTCATATCAATATCATACACATTGATACTTGTAAAAGTCACATCCACGTATTTTGTGATTTTGGCAATCAAGGTAAAATCCAAACGGTGGTCAATACTGTCAAAGGCCAATGTTTCTAAATTGGCAAACATCTGGTATCTTGAATTCAAAGTTAAATTATCATTGAATTTTTTATTGTATGTCATGAATACCTGAAAAGCCAACCATTCCTGTCTTACTGTCTGTCCTGCCGGAACACCATAATTTTCCGGTACATTATTGATGATATTAGGATCTGTAACGAATGTAAACCTTGGTGAAAAAGGAGCCAAACGCAAAGCGAATTCTTCATTCGGCTTGTATTCCATACCAAAACCGGTTGTCAAAAATGCAGGTGAAAAAAAGCTGGAAATTAAAATGGGATCATCCTGGCTATAATCAAAACCCTGGGTAAACTGGGTGATAAAGTTGACTGAAGCAAAATACCCCCATTTTTCACTGATTTTACGTCCTACTTTAGAATCAAAAAAGATCCTGTCATTGGATTTTCTAAAGTCCTGTCCTTCATTTTTCACTAGGCCATAAATTAATTCAACCTGGTTATCCCAGCTCCATTTGTCTTTGGCATAATTGGCTTTTCCTGACACAATGGAACCCAGCGCAATTGAATTTACACCCCCTGCTTTCCAATTGCCTGAAAAAGCCGCCTGATTGAAGTTAATTCCAAATGAAAATTCCCTATCCCAATAGCTAGTATCCTGCAAAGCTTCTTCGGTTGCATCTGTCAATTCTTCCACTTCCTGTGAAATGGCCAATTGACAGGTAAGTAAAAATGCGCATAGTAGAAATAAATTTTTCATATGAGTTTGTTTAGGTTTAATTCATTAGAATATAAATAGATAAATAAAATTTTAAATTAAAATTATGCTTCGTCAATTCAAATTATATTCAGAATAAAAATTGAAATAAATAATCTGTAATAAACGGACAATCCAGACCGGACAGAAATGGGAATATTATTTTTGGAGGAATGTTTTCTTGATTAAATTCAACAGTATTGCGGTACTTCCGTTAATATCATTGACTTGAATAACAGTTCTAAAAATGACCCAAATAAAAAAATATTTTCTCTTAAGCTTATTAATGGTAGGAACTTCCTGCAGTTCTATTGAAATTTTCAAAGAAAAGACCGAATTTAAGCCTTATAAGAAATATGAATCATTTGTAATTCTTAACCGGGAAATCGGCCACAAGGGTTTTCCTGATGACTATCTCGACGCCTTGGTTTCTGACAGATTGAAAGAGATCTTTGAAAGTCAGGGAATGGTTTATGAAAGAGAGAAACCCGACCTAGTCATCAGGTATACCTCCAATGAAGACAGAAGGGAAAAAGAAGTTTACAACAATCTTTATCCCATGTGGGGATATAGGGTTTGGGATCCTTGGATGTATGACCCAAGAATGTTCAGACCTACAAATCAAAATACCTCGAGAAATTATGAGCTGATGCAACTTATTGTAGATTTTATTGATCCGGGCAATGAAAAGATGCTGATGAGCTTGACAGCGGTATCAGAAGTACATAATCCTAAGTCAAAAAGCAAAAAATTGATGCAATCCGTTGAAAAAATAGGAGAAACTTATATTTATCATATTAAATAACCCATTTCCCAATATAACCATGACCACTAAATACAACAGTTTAAAGGAATTTTATCCCTATTATTTATCTGAACATCAGAACTCAACCTGCAGAAAACTACATTTCATAGGTACTGCCCTGCTTTTCTTTATTCTTGCTGCGGCCTTTTATTATTCCAATTATTGGTTACTTATTCTTATACCTGTGGTGGGATATGGCTTTGCTTGGGTGGGTCATTTTTTCTTTGAAAAGAACAAACCTGCCACATTCAAATATCCTTTTTATAGTTTGGCCTCTGATTTCATACTTTTCTTTGACCTTTTGACTGGCAAAGAAAGGTTTTCTTCAAAAAAATAAGTGTGAACTACAAAAATACAGGTTTGAAATTTTGCAAATGGCAAAACTTTTGCTAGCTTTGTAGCATAGTATTTGTATTTGGAACAATATATTTTGTATTTGAATGGTAAAGATAGTTTTGATAGATGATGATCCGATAAGCACATTTGTGACGGAGAAACTTATTTCTAAAAATATCAAGGTACCATTTGAAATATACAAATATAACAATGCAGTCAACGCCCTAAAGGAGATTCCGGAAATAGATCCCAATTATTTGTTTTTGGATCTTAATATGCCTGAAATGACAGGCTGGGATTTTTTAGAGGAGTTCCATCCAAAAAACACCAATCCTGAGGTTTACATCTTAAGTAGTTCTGTGGATGAAAGGGATATCGACAAAGCGAATAACTACTCTCTTGTCAAACGGTATTTATCCAAACCTCTGGTTAAAAAATATATCAAAACCATCTTCAACTGATGGTTTTTTTTATGTTATTTTTTTTTCGCAAATTAGGAAACACCGATATGTTAAAATGGTTATTATTTTTAAGTACTAAATTTTAAAATTATGGCCAGAGCATCCGCAGAATTAATTGCAGCATTCAGAAGGACAATTTCAAAATTAAAGGACAATGCCCATTATGAATGGGGACATATGGGTGCTTGTAATTGTGGGAATCTTGCGCAGGAGATTGCCCATCTATCAAAAGCCGAAATTCACCAATATGCCATGCAGAAACACGGTGATTGGAATGATCAGTTGATTGAATACTGCCCGACCAGTGGCTATCCCATGGATTTAATGATAAGCAAATTGGTGGCAGCGGGGTTGACAATTGATGAACTAAAACACCTCGAAAAACTTTCAGATCCTAAAATTTTGTCCCATATTGAATTTCCAAAAAGGTATGAACTTCAAAAAAATAAAAAGGAAGATGTCATCCTATATTTGGAAACCTGGGCCTTAATACTTGAGAATGAGTGGGTCGGAAAATTTGAGGTAAAAATAAGCATGGAAAACGAGAAAAATATCCCTTCAAAGGTATTTGCATAAACATATATTTTATCGTATTTAGCACAAGATAATCCAAAAATAAATTTGCACAATTAATTTAATTCACGCTATGGAGGATTTTGACGACGATTTTGATGAATTCGATGATTTCGAAGAGGATGAGTTCGATGATGAGTTTCAGGATGAAGTTTACGACATTGATGAGGAAACAGAACTGATCGATGATAATTTCATGGACTTTGATGAAGAAGAGCTTGATGACGACTTCGACGACGAGGATTTCGAAGATTTCGATGACGAAATTGATTAAAAGCTAAGTCAAAAAGCAGGTGCATCTTGGATTAACCTGCTTTTTTCTTTGTACTTCTTTGAACCCTTGTTGTTCTATCTTATATTTCGGAAAATTAAGATAGGACCATAATTATATTCATATGACTTTATTAGAAATCTTTAGTTCCCCAATAGCTTCAGGAGCTCAGTTATTCCTTTTGATTGTTTGTATTTTGATTGGTTTAGGTGCAGGTCTCACTGCCATGGACTTAAGGAACACTAATCCACCAAAAGAAAAAAATAAATAAAAAAAGGCTGTTTCTCCCCGAAACAGCCTTTTTTTGTAATCAATGTACATTACCCATCAATTTTCTGATAGGCTTGCTTAAAAGCAGTAAAAGAATACCGGCACCTACCGCTGTGTATACAATTAATTTATATTGATCGGGCATTTGGGCCAAAGCCTCTTCGCTTCCCCCACTCGCTTCTCCAGCAATTAGTCCGGCAAATAAATTTCCCAAAGAAACTGAAAGGAACCATATACCCATCATTTGGCCTCCATACCGTGCAGGAGCCAATTTTGTCACCAAACTCAAACCTACTGGGCTCAAACTTAACTCTCCAAAGGTATGGAGCATGTAGGTGAAGATCAACCAGGTTGGTGCAGCCAAGTCTCCTGAAGCGGCTATTTTTGCAGCAAAATACATGACCAGAAATCCCATCCCCAAGAGCAGTAAGCCCATAGCAAATTTCAAAGGAGAACTTGGCTCCAGATTTCTCTTTCCCAGCCAAACCCATAATGCCCCAAAAAATGGTGCAAAAATAATGATGAACATGGAGTTGACGGATTGGAAATACCCTGCAGGTATTTCAAAACCTAAGAAATTTCTATTAGTAAACCGTTCTGCAAATAAATTAAGCGTAGATCCTGCCTGTTCAAAGCCCGACCAAAAAAGCGCTGAAAATAAAAACAGGATAGCTATAACCCCAACTTTTTTCTTATCATCAGACTCGAGGCCCCCAAAAAGGATGACATAACCCAAATAAACAAAAGCTACAATGGCTATAATAGTGCCTGAAGCTCCAGCAATTGCCGAAACATTTATCGGGATATAGCCGAGGAAAATAATTGCCAATAAAAAGAGCAATATGGTTCCTAAACCCAACAGGATCTTTTTCAAATTCTCCCTCTCCCTTTTGTCTGTTTCTGTCACAACGGGAATTTCCTCCCCGTAACCATCCAAACTACTTCCTGTAAGTCTGTATTGTATCAGACCAAAGACCATTCCCAATCCGGCAAGTCCAAATCCAAAATGCCAATCAAAAGTGGCTACCGTACTACAGGCAATAGGGGCCACCAAAGCCCCAATATTGATACCCATATAGAATATGGAAAATCCGGCATCTCTTTTGGAACTTCCAGCAGGATATAACTGACCTACTATTGAGCTGATATTGGGCTTGAGTAATCCGGTCCCAATGGTAATTAAAATCAAACCGATAAAAAAGGAATTTGAATCTAGCACGGATAAAGTGTCTCTTGCCTCGATACTTGCTCCACCGAGTAAATTGGCCAGACCGGGTAATGCCATGGTAAAATGTCCCAATGCAATAATAATACCCCCATACCAGACGGATTTTTTCAAACCGAATAACCTATCCGCAAACCAACCACCAGGTAAAGCCAATAAATATACCCCCATGGTATACAGACCATAAATGGCCCCTGAAGTTTTATCGTCAAAACCCATTCCTCC
The DNA here is from genome assembly GCF_042683085.1 of Shivajiella indica. Classification (NCBI taxonomy): domain Bacteria; kingdom Pseudomonadati; phylum Bacteroidota; class Cytophagia; order Cytophagales; family Cyclobacteriaceae; genus Shivajiella; species Shivajiella indica. The sequence goes on from NZ_JBHUIV010000010.1 coordinate 930,863, forward strand.
ATCGGCTATAGCGGCCGTCATAAAGAGGATCAACAGTGCCCGCATTCCATAATAACTGAATCTTTCCCACATTTCGGTGAAAAACAACGTCATCAAACCTTTTGGGTGACCAAATATAGTGGGGCCTGAGAATAAGTCTCCTTGCAGCCCTCCGGGGTTATTAACTTTTTCTATTTCCAAAATTTGAACTATTTAATGATTGAAGGGATTTATTATATCTACAATGATAAGAGAAAATTCCAAATTCTCTCAATAAATTATACAAAGCCATTAATTGGAAAAAAAATTGAAAAAGCTCAAGGTAACTTTTGTTACTTTTGGAAAAATAACATCTTATGAAAACTGCAGATATTTTAACCGAAAAGGGGCTGATGAAAGTTGAATTTTATGAAAAAGATGCTCCTAAAACAGTGGAAAACTTTATTAGTTTGGCAAAAAAAGGCTTTTATGATGGCCTTACCTTCCATAGGGTAATCCCAAATTTTGTTATCCAGGGCGGATGTCCCATTGGCAATGGTACAGGAGGACCGGGCTACAAGATAGATTGTGAACTTGATGGAGAAAACCAATACCATGACCGCGGTGTCCTATCTATGGCACATGCGGGAAGAAATACCGGAGGTTCCCAGTTTTTCATATGCCACAGTAGGGACAATACCAGCCATCTGGATAAAAGACACACATGTTTTGGCAAGGTGGTGGAAGGTCTTGAAGTTATTGACCAAATCCGTCAGGGAGATAAAATTGAAAAAATTACCATCCATGAAGATTAATAAAAAAGGCTGCTTCCGGAAGCAGCCTTTTTTATTATCCAAATAATGAGCCAGCTATGGTTGCGGTCATCAAACAGGCTAATGTTGCCGCTAATAAGGCCCTCATCCCCAATCTGGAAAGATTTCCCTGTTGGTTAGGTGCGATACTTCCAATCCCTCCTACCTGTATGGCAATGGAACTGAAATTTGAAAAACCGCAAAGTGCATAAGTGGAGATTACAATGGCCTTTTGGGAAAGTGAACCGGAAGTTTTCATATCAGCTAAACTCAAATAAGCGACAAATTCATTGATTACAGTTTTTTGGCCCAAAAGTGAACCCACCTGTAGGGTTTCACTCCAATCCACCCCTATTACCCAAGCAAATACCCTGAAAATCTGGCCTAAAATATATTCCAATGAAAAACCGGTAAACTGCCCGTCCGTGGAGGCTGCCACCAAAGAATTCAATCCAGAATATTGTCCGATCAATCCTGATAAAATATAATTCAACGCTGCAATCACTGCGATAAAAGCCAATAACATACCACCCACATTCAGTGCCAATTTCAAACCATCTGATGCACCGATTGACATGGCGTCAATCAAATTGACTCCCATATTGTCCCCACTTACTTCCAGTTTATCATTGATTACTTCCTTATCCGTCTCAGGAATCATTATTTTGGACATCACTATGGCTGCCGGTGCATTCATAATGCTGGCACCTAAAAGGTAAGCAGCAAACCTGGTCTGCTCTTCCAGGCTGTCACCTCCCAGGAAGGCCACATAACCAGCCAGCACACCCCCTGCTATAGTGGCCATACCTCCTGTCATTAAGCACATGAGTTCTGACCTGGACATAGTGGGAATAAACGGACGCACCAATAAGGGTGCCTCTGTTTGCCCTAAAAAAATATTTCCCGCGGCAGATAAGCTTTCCGGACCGGAAAGCCTCATGGTCCTCGACATGACCCATGCAATTCCAAACACTACTTTTTGAAGTACACCCAAATAATAGAGCCCTGCAGATACTGTGGAAAAAAAGATGATGGTAGGCAATACTTTAAAAGCAAAAATAAACCCAAAAGTATCAGTGGCTAAGTCACCGAAAATAAAGATGGCGCCATCACTTGAAAAACTGAGAAACTTCACAAAAACCCTGCTTATCAAGGAAAATATATTGGCAACAAATTCAACTTTGGTAATCAAAAAGCCAAAAATGGCCTGTAAGATAACCCCTATTCCAACCAACCTCCAATCCACTGCCTTTTTATTGGCGGAAAAAAGAAATGCAAAAGCCAAAAGTATAATGATCCCAATTAAGCCTCTGAAATAATCCATTGAGTAAGTGAAATAGGTAATAAGTGAATAAGATTATATTTTTAATTGATTTTCACAATCTATTTTGAAAGAAAGGATAGCATTAAAACATTATAACCAAAAGAAATTGAAGAACAGGATGACTTAAAATTTCTATTGGATATTTCCTGAATTTTCATACTTTATTTAAAAGTTTGAGTCAGGAAGAAGAAAAGCCTGGTAAAACCAGGCTTTTTCAGTTTCTCCGGTTTATTTCATCCCTTATCCTGGCAGCCTTCTCATAATCTTCATTATTGATTGCCTTTTCCAGGAGTTGGTTCAATTTATCCAGACTATAATCTTTTAAAGAATCAGAGGCTTTTGAAGATCCTGATGCCGGCCTTTTGGTCGGAGTGGATTTCTCCTCTTCCTTTCTTTCCTCCTCTTCAATATATTCAGAGGCAAATTCTGCCATTACTTTTGCCGAGCAATAAATCGGCGCATCGAATCTTACCGCAATGGCTATTGCATCAGAGGGCCTGGCATCGATTTCAACAACTTTAGAAGAGGATTTACATACAATATTTGCATAGTAAACGCCTTCTCTCATATCCGAAATCAAAATGTGGTCAATGGAATAGTTGAAATTGCCGGCAAACGATTTAAACAAATCATGTGTCATGGGCCTGTTGGGGATTATCTTTTCAATCTCAATTGCAATAGCCTGGGCTTCAAACATACCTATGACTATAGGCAAACGTCTTGTTCCCCCAACTTCTCCCATCACCAAGGTAAAAGACCCTGATTGAGAATGATTTGAAGATAATCCAAGAATTTCTAGTTCAACAGTCTGATCCACTTGTTATCCTATTTTAATGCTTTTACAGCTTCCGTTAATTTTGGCAAAACTTCAAATGCATCCCCAACAATTCCGTAATCAGCGGCCTTGAAAAATGGTGCCTCAGCATCTTTGTTGATCACAACAATGCATTTTGAAGAATTCACCCCCGCAAGATGTTGAATAGCCCCCGAAATTCCAACAGCTACATACAAAGAAGGAGCAACTTTTACACCTGTTTGTCCCACGTGTTCATGGTGTGGTCTCCAGCCAATATCAGAAACTGGCTTGGAACAACCTGTTGCAGCCCCTAATTCCTTGGCAAGGTCTTCAATAAGACCCCAATTTTCAGGCCCTTTCATTCCCCTTCCTCCGGAAACAACGATATCAGCTTCAGGCAAAAGAATCTCCCCTGTTGCTTTATCTGTTGAAGTGATTTTGGTAGCAAAATTATCAGGGGAAAGCTCTAAACTGGTTGTTTCAATCGCTGCGGCAGGACCATCAGTTTTTAGATCAACAGCGTTTTTCTTGACTGCCAAAATCCTATTCTCTTTATTGGCGACAGTTTCTGCAAATGCTTTTCCGGTATAAATGCTTCTTTTGACTTTGTAGCCCGAAGTCAAATCCGGAAGAGCGACAACATTGGATACTAGGGATGCATCCAATTTGATCGCCAATCGGGAAGCAACTGCATCTCCAAGTGAGGATTTCGCAAGAACAAGGGTCTTGGCCCCAACTTTTTTGAATACTTGGGCAACCGCTTCAGCATGGGCCTGAATTATTCCTGAACTGAGTTTATCATCATTGACATGAATTACTTTTGATGCACCTGCACTTCCAGCCTTTGACAATTCATCAGAGGCAATTGATCCCAAAGCCACGGCAATTACTTCCCCCTCTGAAGTTATACTTGAAAGTGCCTTTGCATATGAAATTGCTTCCAAACTGGTTTTTTTAACGGAACCATCCGCATGCTCTATATAAACTAATATTGACATATCTATCTGTTTTTCAATTATTTATTAATAAAAATTTAAAGTACTTTTGCTTCATTTTTCAGCAACTTCACCAATTCTTCCACATGGTCTTTATCCACCAGCTTAACAGTTCCTTTGGCAGGAGGAAGTTGATAAGAAACGACTTCGGTAGCATTGCTGTCCTCCATGGGCTCCACTACCTGTAAAGGTTTAGTCCTGGCAGACATGATACCTCTCATGTTGGGAATTTTCCATTCCGCAATAGGTTCCTGACATCCTGCGACCAAAGGAAGTTTTGCCTCCAGGTATTCCTTTCCTCCTTCAATTTCTCTTGCCATTTTGACTGTTTCTCCATCAATCTCTAACTTCATTACCGGTGATACTGAAGGCATGTCCAACAGTTCACCTACCATACCATGAACCATCCCACCATTGAAATCAATGGATTCCCTTCCCATTAAAATCAGGTCGTAGTTGTTTTGCTTTGCAATGGCTGCTATTTGTTGGGCCACAAACAAAGAATCTTTTGGAAAGCTGTTTACCCTAATGGCGTCATCTGCACCTATAGCCAACGCCTTTCTTAAAGTTGGCTCGGTTTCGGCTTCTCCAACATTCAAAGCGGTCAGACTCGCTCCCAGCTGTTCTTTAAGTTCAACTGCCCTAGCGAGTGCATAATCATCATAGGGTCCAATTATAAATTGAACTCCATTTTTATCAAACTTGGTATTATTATCTGTGAACTGAATTTTGGATGTGGTATCCGGTACATGAGTAATACAAACAAGAATCTTCATTTATAAATTTTTAGGTTATTTATTTTTAAATTGTGTGAATTTAGTAATTGCATTATAATTAAAAAAAGAATTCATGAGCAAAATGTCCCGCATTGAGATGCTACAATCGTTTGCGGAAAGTGAACCCGACAACCCCTTCAACTGGTATGCACTTGCCTTGGAATTTCAAGATTCCGATCCTAAAAAAGCATCCTTTTTATTTGAAAAACTATTAAATGAACATAAAAGTTATTTACCCACCTACTACCACGCAGCCCATTTCTTCTCCGAACAGGATTCAATCGACAGGGCAAAGGAAACTTATGAAAAAGGAATTTCTTTAGCTGAGGAATTAAACGAAAGAAATACCCTGAGGGAATTAAAAAACAGTTATCAAAATTTTCTTTTTGAAAATGACCTTGAATAATGTTATCATTAGAAAAAAGTGTAATCAGTTGACCAGCTGAACAAAGGCTTTTAAGAGATTTTAATTACAATTTTCCCCAACTGCATCCCTGCTTTCATCCTGTCAAATGCGTTTACGCAATCTTTTAAGGAAAAGACCTGATCTACCAAAGGTTTTATTCTATATGTTGAAATAAAGGACAGCATATCCTCAAAATTTTTATCACTGCCCATTGTGCTCCCAATTATGTGGATTTGGTTCCAAAAGACTTTTCTGGCATTAATTTCCTGCGGATTTCCTCTTGTAGCTCCGTAAAAAACAAGTCTTCCTCCAGGTTTCAGCACATGAATGAGATTATTTACCGTATCTCCCATGGCGCTGTCAATCACCAAATCAAAGCCTCCTGTTTTCTCCAATGCCTTATCTGTCCAGTTTTTCTCAGAATAATTGAACCCGCTTTTTGCACCTAAGGAAATAGCAGCATTGATTTTTTCATTTGAACTGCTACTTACATAGACTTCTGCCCCTATGGCAATAGCAAACTGGGCCGCAAACTGGGCAACCCCACCTCCGAAACCTGTTACCAAAACTTTTTGGCCAGGAAGGAGACCGCCCTGTACCAACAAAGCCCTATAAGCAGTAAGCCCTCCCAAAGGTAAAGCTGCTGCTTCATACCAGCTTAAAAAAGCCGGTTTTTTATGAATTCTGTCTCCTTTGACATGGATAAACTCCGCCAAAGTACCGTTGGTAGGTATGCCTATGATATGGAATTCCTTGGACTGGGCCTTTTCATCAGTACCCCAATTATTTGCAGGATTAATGATTACTTCTTTACCTATCCAACTGGAGGAAATTTTCCCTCCAACTTCCACTACAATACCCGCCCCATCAGAACCCATCACAATCCCATCCTTTAAATTGGGATACAAACCCTGCCTAGCCCACTCATCCCTATGGTTCAAGGCTGCAGCTTTAAGTTGGATTTTCACCTCATCTTCTCCCAATTCAGGTAATTCTACATCCGTATAAACGATCTTTTCTTTTGTGCCCCTATCTAATACTATTGCTTTCACGGCAGCCTATTTTTACTAATTTTAAAAATTATTATGATTTGACAGTAAAAGCTTCATTTTTCAAATAAGTTTAAACCTCAAACTTGAAGTTTGGAATTTTGGTTTTGATAATTGATAATTGATAATTGGTAATTGGTAATTGGTAATTGGTAATTTAAAACGGCGCAGGCTCCCCACTGCCAATTCCCCCTGGAAAAGGATCATCAAAATCACCTCCATTGGCCTTGCTTTGTAATCTGATAGTATTACCTGATTCGAAACCTTGAGAACCGGCTCCCGATGGGAATTTACTACCGTACATCACATCCTGAGCCTTATAGGGTATATTCATATCCAAATCAGTAAACTTGGTATATTTCCCAATGAACCTAAGTTTTACATTTTCAAGGGATCCATTCCTGTGCTTGGCTATAATGACTTCACCTACTCCCATGGTAGAATTTCCTTCCTCATCCTCTGTAATCCCGTAGTATTCTGGCCTGTATAAGAACATGACCATATCAGCATCCTGTTCAATAGCACCAGATTCTCTTAAATCAGATAATTGCGGACGCTTATCTCCTCCCCTTGTTTCCACTGCCCTGGACAATTGGGAAAGTGCAATCACCGGAATGCTGAGTTCTTTGGCAATTTTTTTCAATGCCCTGGAAATACTGGCAATCTCCTGCTCCCGGTTTCCTCCCCCTCCTGATTTGGAATCTCCTGACATAAGTTGAAGGTAATCCACTACCACCATCTGAATATCATGTTGGGCTTTCAGTTTTCTGCATTTCGCCCTTAATTCCAATATGGAAAGAGCGGGGGTATCATCCACAAATAATGGCGCTTTGGATAATTTTGCAGTCTTATGGACTAATTGTTCCCATTCATAATCTGCCAGGTTACCCCTTTTGATTTTTTCAGAATCCAATTCAGCTTCAGAAGATATCAACCTGTTGACCAACTGAACAGAAGACATTTCCAACGAAAAAATGGCTACTGGCCTATCATGATCTACTGCTGCATTTCTAAGAACGGACAATACAAAGGCAGTCTTACCCATTGCTGGACGGGCGGCAATGATCACAAGGTCGGATTTTTGCCACCCTGAAGTAACCCTATCCAATGCAGTGAATCCACTCGGTACACCTGTTAAACCATCTTTCTGACCCTTTTTCGATTCCAGTTCCATGATGGCTTCTTTCATGATGGAACGCATATCCGAATAATTCTTCCGGATGTTTTTTTCGGATATTTCAAAAAGGGATTGCTCCATTTTATCCAAAAGTTCGAAAACATCGGTAGTATCCTCATACGCATCTTTTTGGATCTCTGAAGCAATACTGATCATCTCCCTTTTCATGGACTGCTCGGTTATGATTCGGGCATGGTATTCTATATTCGCAGCAGAGGATACCTTGGAAGTAAGTTCGGTAATAAAAAATGCCCCTCCTGCCATTTCCAACAAACCCTTTTTTCTTAATTGGTTGGTTACTGTCAACAGGTCGATCGGCTGACTGTCTGAAAACAAGTCAAGTATTGCGGAATAAATAACCTTATGGGATTCTTTATAGAAACTTTCAGGCTTTAAAATATCAACAACAGTTGTCAAAGCATCTTTTTCAAGCATCAATGCTCCAAGTACTGCTTCTTCCAATTCAATCGCCTGTGGAGGTAATTTGCCCACTCCTGAAGAAATATTCAAATCCGGTTTACGTCTAATAGGTCTGTTGGGGTTAGGTTTGTTTTCTGCCATAAGAACAAATGTACAGGCTTTGGCCTTAAGTTTTTGAACAATTTATTCACGAGATATCCACAGCAATTTATTAGTAACTGATTATCAGTGTTCTATCTTGAAACGAATAAAAAAAAATTGTATTGTTCAATTTTGAAGAGGTTTGAAATATATACCATTCCTGTATTCCCAGAATGTTCCAGCAAGCAATCCCCAGCTAAAATACCAAAGCAATTCAGAAACAGGTATATTAAACCACTTCTTTTCAAGAAAAGTACCTTCCAATAAACCATATTTGACCCAAAATTCGGGGAAAAAGATGTTAAACAACAAAAAATAGAAAAAGCCTATCAGAAAAAGCATGAAAAATCCGGTTTTAATGGACACATGAATAAGATCCGGTCTTTGCACCCAAATGGTAAGGGAAAGGAAAGTAAAGGTCAAAATGCTTACTATCCCTGAATTCAATCCCATCAAAACATTAAATACCATCAAGCTTGACAAACCGATAAAAAAGAGGATGATGAATTGTTTGTTTTTTACTTTATTCTCTTTTTCATAATCTATGCTTCTCCTGGTCAGCACCAAATGTGCATAACAGGGTATTCCAAACAATGAAAATCCAACAATAAAGTCTTCAGGGCTGTACACTCCCTCTCCTAAAAGTGTCGGCGGCCTCCAGTAATCCCTGAAATACCAGTATTCCGCCAATAATCCGGCAATCCCCCCTACCAAACTGACCCTCAGCATACCCGGTTTAAAAGGATTCCTGATAAAAATCAGCGTCCAAGGAATCAGTAATAATAATCCTAAAAAGAGGTAAGCATATTTTTCCATAGCTTTAAAGATAAAATCCAAATATCTGGAAAAATAAGAAAAAAATAAGTTCTCCGAATCACAAGGATTACTACTTTTGGATATTCATTGTTTAAAGATGTCAAAGAAATATCATTTTATTGCCATTGGTGGGGCTGTTATGCATAACCTGGCTCTTTCCATGGTGGCCAAGGGATATCAGGTTACCGGTTCTGATGATGAAATATATGAACCTTCAAGAACCAGGCTGGAAAATGCAGGAATTCTTCCTGATCAAAAGGGCTGGTTTCCTGAGAAGATCAATTCTAATTTGGATGGGATTATCCTGGGAATGCATGCCAGGATAGACAATCCTGAGCTAATACGGGCAAAAGAACTGAACATCCCCGTTTACTCTTTTCCGGAATTTATCTATAACCAAAGCAAAGATAAAAAGAGGGTAGTTATATCTGGAAGTCATGGAAAGACAACCATTACATCCATGATTCTCCATGTATTAAAGTACCACCAAAAAGATTTTGATTACCTTGTCGGGGCACAAATTGAAGGTTTTGAGCTTATGGTCCGTCTTTCTAACGCTCCGGTTATCATTATTGAAGGGGATGAATACCTGACCTCACCTATTGACAGGACTCCCAAATTTTTTCATTACCATCACCACATACTTTTGATGAGTGGAATCGCATGGGATCATTTCAATGTATTCCCGACTTTTGAAAATTACAGAGCGCAATTTGAAAAACTGGTGGAAATGACTCCAAAAGGAGGTTCATTCATCTATTGCGAAAAAGATCCTGAGGTTAGACAACTGGGAGAAAATTGCAAACTTCCCGGTGTCCAAATAATCTCCTATCAGGCACATCCGCATACTGTGGAAAAGGGAATTACTTTTCTGATCACACAAAATGGAAAATTACCCATAGAAATTTTCGGAGAACATAATCTCCAAAATTTACAAGGAGCCCTTGAGGTTTGCCTAAGTCTTGGTTTAAGCAAAGAAGAATTTTATACTGCCATTCAATATTTTAAAGGAGCAGCAAAAAGACAGGAAATCCTCGCCAAATCTGAAAATTCCATACTCTTTAGGGATTTTGCACATGCACCATCCAAATTGAAAGCCACGGTACAGGCAGTAAAAAACCAGTTCCCTGAACGGAAATTAATAGCAGTGCAGGAACTTCACACCTACAGTTCACTCAACAAGGATTTTATCCACAATTACGCCCATACCTTTGATGCTGCTGATATTGCCATTATCTATTTAAATCCAAAAGCCGTATCTTTGAAAAAGCTGGAATTGATGGATGAGCAGACCCTTAGAAATGGATTTCAAAGAAATGACCTAAGGCTTTTTACAGAGATAGACCAATTGAAAGCTTTCCTGGAAGCACAGGATTATCATCTTACCAATCTTTTGATGATGAGCTCCGGGAATTATGATGACATGGACTTAAGTCAAATACAATCAAAAATCAATAAAAAATATCAATAATGAATTTAAAATTAAAAACCCCTATCGCTTTTTTTGATCTTGAATCTACGGGGACCAATATAGCAACAGACAGGATTGTAGAGATTTCAATTTTAAAAGTACATCCAAATGGCAGGGAAGAGATGAAAACTTCCCTGATCAACCCCACAATACCCATTCCTAAAGAATCTTCAGCCATTCACGGGATTTATGATGAGGACGTCAAAGATGCACCAACTTTTAAGTCATTTTCCAAAGATCTTCACCAATTTCTTATAGGAGCAGACCTTGCAGGCTTTAATGTATTGAAATTCGATATTCCTCTTTTGGTGGAAGAATTTCTTCGTGCAGGTATTGATTTCGATATCGAAAAAAGAAACATCCTGGATTCACAGAAAATATTCCACATGATGGAAAAAAGGAATCTTTCTGCTGCATATAAGTTTTATTGCGGTAAAAATCTGGAAAATGCACACAGTGCAGAAGCAGACACCATTGCCAGTTATGAAGTATTCAAGGCCCAGATTGAAAAATATGAAGGAGAAGAAGCAGAGGATTTATTGGGAAATAAATTGGGAATTTTTGAAAATGATATGAAAAAAATCCATGGTATTCTCAATGAAAAAATGGTGGATCTGGCAGGCCGGTTTATTTTTAACGAAAGTGGAGAGGAGTGCTTTAACTTTGGCAAACACAAAGGCAAAACCATTGAGGCTGTACTGAAAGAAGAACCTTCTTATTATGATTGGATGATGAAAGGTGATTTCCCATTAGATACCAAAAGGAAGTTTACCCAGGTAAAACTCAGGGCATTTAATCAGCGATAGGCTTAAGTTAAACCGGTTTTTTTACTGAAAAGTAAAATACTTCGAAACAAAAGATTTATCAAAAGAAAAATCATGTTGAAAATCATTGATTCCATAATCAGCTTCAAAAAATGTTAATTCTAATCCAAGTTCTGAATTTACAATTTAGGAAGGGTCAAAAATTATTCATTAGACCCAATCAATTATGAAATCTTTTCATTTTCAATTTAACCTCATTTTCAAAATAGGATAATCCCTTCCCTGATCGTCCTTGTCACTTCTTTCATACACCTCAAATCCCAATTTCTTATAAAAAGTCACAGCATTGGTATTCTCCTCGTTGACATCTACTTCATTGGCTTTGAGTTCCTGGATGGCAAAATCCATTAATTTTCTCCCAAGTCCTTTTCCAATGTGATCAGGGTCCAAAAAAAGCATTTCCACCTTATTTCCAGTTAATCCCACAAAACCCAAGACTTTTTGCTCCTGTATGAGGCAATACACCTCAAATTGGGTAAAATCCATTTGCTTGACCAATTCCCTGATTTCAACAAAATCAGTCAACTTCAAAAAATGATGTGTTCGGGCAACAGATTTACCCCAGACCGAAACCAATTGGTCTTTGTAATCTTCCTTAAAGGGTAAAATAGAAAAGTTCAAATTAAGGGTGCAGGGTATAGTCTGATTTTCTGAGATTTACCAAAAAAGGATTATGGATAGTTTTACCCAAAACCCCTTTGGTTTTCATCTACTTCAATAAAAGTAAATTTAATTTATCTGAAAATTCAATTTTTAAATTAATTTTTTTTTTGATACCGATAGCCTTAAATAACTAATCATTTTCAGAATTCAGATTTATTTTAATTCAAAACCTTGGAAGCAAAATCATTAAATGCAGCAAGCTGATTTTCCCTATCTTTAGTTGAAATCTCATTCCTCAAATTCAATCTGGTAAAAACATGGAGGTTGGAATCCACCATTTCTATCTCAATGTCTCCACCTTCACTGTTTTTGATACCCTTAAATAGCAGCACTGAACTTACAGGGTCAGCTGTAGGGTCTTTTATTGATTTATACACTTTTAGTGAACAATTTGGGGGAAGATTGATACCATCTTCCAATTGCTTCCTGACAGTTGTCAACAACTTGTTCAACTCCTGAAGAGTTTCCTGAGGGCGGAAATGGTACCAATATTTGTCTTCCTCCACTGTATTGTCTGCCTCTATGTAACCCAATATTGGGCCGACCAATGGAGCGAGTGAGAGGATTTTTGAAGAAGGGATAACAATTGGGTCTACAAAAAAGATATTTCTGGGAATTATCTTTCCCAAAAAATAGCCGGAATGGAGCATATCCACAATCAAAGTACAGCTAGTTGAAGATCCAATAAAATTGATATTTGTATATCCTAAAGTAACAAGACGGTCATATTCCTCTTTAATGGATATTTGCCAATCCTTCCAAGTGGCTCTTTTAAAATCTTCATAAGTTCTTCCATGTCCACCTAGCAACACCATAGATATAGCGTACTCTGGAATATTTTCCGACCAAGTTCTAAATTCTTCCCACTCAAAGGTAGAGGCACTATACCCGTGCATGACAATAAATACTGGTCTAGATTTTTCCTCAGCGGTAGGATTTGGATTGGATAGGGATAGAAGATAGTCTTCGGGATTATCCAATGATGGATCATAAATAATTTTTCCATCAAGCATCCCATCTGTTATGTCAGGGGAATCATTGCATCCTAAAGTAATTGAGATACTTACTATTAGAATTAAAATGCGACCTATTTTTTGAATATGCTCCATGATAATGTGGATTGGACGAATAGGGGATAGACTGTACCTGCGCCTTGATTACCATTTCCGGTGACTAAATTATAACCTAAAGTAATCATCACTTTAAATGGAGCTTTCGATTCAAAAACGGCTCCCAATTCCGGTGACAACAAAAAGGATGTATTATCTAAGACATCAAAAACAGGTTCTTCATAATCTGCTAAGAAATACCCAAAATTTAATCTTACGATTGGCCTGAATGTATGTTGTGGTCTAAAATACCAAGAAGTATTAAAAAGAAAATTGTCTTGTTTAATAGCATTTGAATTGATTGCCGTTCCCAAGCGACTCGTTACATAAGAAAACCCAAAATATAAGCGGTCAGGCTTCAGGTTTCTATGGGAATATTGTATTGATACCCCATTTTCCCAATAAAAATTAACAGTTTTCTGGAAGCGGATGCCAACATCTAATACTGATTCCTGTCCATTTGAAACTACTGGATTCAAAGCGAAAAAAACGGCAAGTATTACCAAATATTTGATTTTTTCTCTTTTCAGCATGCGTAATAGTATTTAGCAAACCTCTGAAACAATATACTTCAAGTTTTACTATAATTCAACCAAAATAGATAAAATATGCGGTATGGAACTACAAGCAGAAAAAGGCTTGACTGGCTGGAATTTCTATTCCCAGATAGAACAATGATCTATTCTTTTTCAATAATCAAAAAAAGTGCAGCGGTCAGCTGCACTTTTTTTACATTCAAATGAAAACAAAATCAGTTTACTAATTATTATTTTCAGACATCAATTTTTTCCACTCTTTTCATAATACTCCATGGCCTTTGGCATTTGCTTGGTCAGCTCTTCTTTCCTTCTGTTAGGTCCAGGGTGAGTAGACAAAAATTCCGGTGGAGCCTCACCGGACCCGGCACCTGCCATCCTGTCCCAAAAACCCGGGGCAACTCTGGGGTCATATCCCGCCATAGCCATAAAATTCAAACCAAGTTGGTCTGCTTCCAATTCATGTTTCCTAGAAAATGAGAGCATTCCCAATTGTCCACCTACACCAAAAGCCTGTAAAAATAAGTTTTGGGTCAAACTCGGATTTTGTCCCATTGCCACCTGCATTCCTCCCAATAATCCATTCATGACAAGACCATTGGACATTCTCTCTCGACCATGATTGGCGATGGCATGGGCTACTTCATGGCCCATTACTACAGCAATCCCTGCCTCATCCTCGCATACTGGAATTATTCCAGTATAAAATGCTACCTTTCCACCAGGCATACACCAAGCATTTACTACATCCTGTTCCAGCAAATTAAATTCCCAGGCAAAACCCTGTAATTCCTTTTCATAACCATTCTCCTTCATATACTTTTCTACAGCCTCCGCAATCCTTCTTCCAACCCTTACCACCATTTGACCATTAGGTGTATTCGTCACTACTTTGCCTTCCTTAAGGACTTGATTGTACTGGTCATAAGCCATAGGTAGCAATTCAGAATTATCGACCAATGCCAATTGGCTTCTGCCACTCATGGGTACCTTAGCGCAAGAATAAACAACCATTCCAAGGGCCAATAAAAAGATTAATTTCTTTACCATAACTTTTAAATTTTTAAACGAAAATCACCAAAAAAGATGCCATTTCAAAAAAGGATATCACATTTTTATTAATTTGAAGGCTAATATAATCCGTCTATGAACCCAGAGGCAGCACAATATCAAAAACGCATGAGCAATCCATTTATATTTTGGTGGGCCATGCTTTTCAAGTTACCATCAGTTATTTTTTGGAGGATTAGGATAAAATCTATATCAGAAGAAAAATGTGAAGTCACTATACCCTATTCCTGGAGGAGTCAAAACCCATTTAAGTCCATTTACTTTGCGGCTTTGGCAGGCGCTGCTGAGTTAAGTACAGGGGCACTTTGTCAACTTTCCATGGCAGGGAGGGGGAAATTCAGTATGCTGGTGGTGGATTTTAGGGCGGAATACCATAAAAAAGCCAATGGAAAGATCACTTTTGCCTGCAATCAGGGCAGAGAACTGACAGAACTTATACATAACCTCGAAACTGAGCAGACTGCAAAACTCACTTTGGTTTCAACAGGTACTAATCCTCAAGGGGAAATTGTGGCAAAATTTTATGTCACCTGGTCCTTTAAAAGGAAGACATAATAATTTGACAACTTTCTTTATTTGTTTTTCTTAGGTTTGAAATTAGGAGAAGACGTATTTATGGGTTCCTCATCCCTCCTAAATTTGGTCCTTTGATCCAAAAAATCAATCAGCATTTTCTCTACTCTCTGCCAGTCCATATCCAAAAACTGATGGTCCATATTCTGTAGGTTAAATTCAATGATGAGGTCATCCAGATCCTTATTGGTAAGGTTATATTCTAATTTCAGCGCATACATGACCGAGTCGGATTGGATCAGGTCCAGATAATCCTTTTGTCTTGCCAAAAAAGCCAACTTCCTGGCATACTGTCTCTTTTGACGCTCTGATTTCATAAAATAGGAAATGGGACCATCTAAAGTAAAGCCTGGCATCATGCCTCCCTGTTCAGAAGTACCCATATAGATTTTCCCGGGCCCGGCCGGTCGGCTACTTAAAGAGCGGTAATTGGAAAGATTGCCTGCTCTAAAGGGCATAATCATCAGATCCCCGTAAAGATCAAATCGGGGCAAGGTCCTGGCGTCCAAATAAATTTCCGTCAGGATATGCCTGTCTTCATTTACAGCAATAAATTTTGGAATGTAATAATTTCTTGTAATTAAAATAGTATCTCCTTTGGAAGCTTTCAGCCTGAAATATCCCCGTTCATTGGTAAGGCTGCTATCGTTGTTATGGAGATTGATTACCCATACATTGTCCAGAAAAGCCCTGTCCAAACCATCAATTACGTTTCCTGTAACAACCTGGCCAAATGTCATGACAGGGCTGAATGCAAAGAAATAAAGCGAGATCAGCAGAAACCTTTTCACAAAACGAAATTATTCCTAATTGGATTCCCAGAGAAATATCCGGCGTTAAAAATTATTAAAGGTTTACTAAACAGTAACCATATATAATCTTAAAAAATAATTTGTGCCTACACTAACATTAATTTGTATTTTGCTTAACCAATGACAAATAGCTATTTCTCGCGGCGGGCGCTGCGTGAAACCTTTTATTATTTGATGATGTGTAAAAGTCAAATTTTAAAATCTCAGCATGACATCTTATATTGTCATTACCTGTTTTGTACATTTACCTAAATGTTAAAATCTCAGAATGACACCCATTCCAAAAAATATACCCTTCAAACTCACCCGATTTGCACCAACACCAAGTGGTTTCCTTCATATTGGAAATATTTATTCCTTTATTATCACCTACCATCTTGCCAAAAAACATCAATCCAAAATAATGCTCAGGATCGATGATATGGATAGAGAAAGGATAAAAAACAAATATATTCAGGACATTTTTGAAACCCTGGACTTTTTGGAAATCCCATATCATCAAGGGCCTAAAAATCTACAGGATTTTCAGAAAAATTTTTCTCAGGTCAACAGGTTAAACTTATATCAGGATGCTTTGCTTCAATTAAAGGAAACGGGGCTTTTATTTGCCTGTGATTGCAGTAGAAAGAAAATTGAAAAAATGGATCCTAATGGATATTACACAGGATTTTGCCGCAATAGAAACCTTGATTTTAATAAAAAGGATTTAGCTTGGAGAATAAAAGTGGACAAGCATCAAGAAGTAACTTTTATCGACCTGAAGGATGGATTGGTTACGGGGAAAATCCCAGGAATTTTAAGCGATTTTATAGTCAGAAAAAAAGATACTTTCCCAGCTTATCAGTTGGCCTCAGTCGTAGATGACCTTCATTATGGAGTGGATTTAATTATCAGGGGGAAAGATTTATGGGGTTCAACGTTGGCACAAACATTTTTATCCAAACGCCTACCTACTAATAATTTTGCCGAAACAACATTTTATCACCATCCTTTAATAAAGGGGCCCAACAATCAGAAACTTTCAAAATCTGCAGGGAGTACTTCTATCCAATTCCTGAGAAAATCCGGTAAAAAAAAGGAAGATGTCTTCGAAGTGATCGGAAATCAAATAGGGTCAAAAAATCCATTACGTTCATTGGAGGATTTTTCTTTTGAATAATTAATATCCTTCCGACCATTTTAATTCTAACAGCCTTTATTCAAAAATAAAAAACCTTTGGGCATGCATTTAAATGCCCAAAGGTTCTTCAATAATTATCCGGTTATCATCCAAACACATAAAGTGTTTGTGGAAAAATCACCTTTATACTTCACATAAATTACCAATACTTGGCTGGTTTATCTTTGGCAGGAAGGGATTTTTGAATAAACTGTCTGATGTCTTCATTGGAGGTTGCCAGGTCTTCAGCTCTCAAATACATCATATGGCCGCTTCTATAACCTTTGAAAGACATCCTGTCCTGCAATTTCCCGGCAGGATCCATTTGCCACATATTGAATTTGGCATTAAAATAATCTGTTCCTCCGTCAAAATAACCGGATTGGGTCATGACATGTAAATATGGATTTTGAAGCATGGCCTGGGCCAGTTGGTTGCCCGTGTTCTCATTGCTTCTGTCCCAAGGATGTACAGGGCCAAAAAGGTAATAGGTCAGGTCAGTTTCGTATTTTAGGACATTTTTTGCATAATAGTTCATTGCGGGTGAAAATGCATGGTTCCAAGCGGTCAAAGCTGGATCATAATCATAGCGCTCACCGGCATCTGTTTGGTCAATTCCTCTATAACGGCTATCCAATCTACCAACCGTCAAACCCTTATCCCTCATCAACTCTTTCCAATAATAACTTGTCGGAACGGCCAGGGCAAATTGCATGAACACCTCCTCACTGATACCAGAATAATAGGCCATTTTTTTGGCAATGGCTTTTCTTTCCTCAGGATCCAAAGCACCACCTTTTGCAATGGCAGGAATGACTACATCCAAGGTATATTTTTCTACTTCGGGAAGAATCTCATCCAAGTCTTTAGACTGAAGATCTGCAGGTAATACCTTGTGATACCAGGCGGTAGCTGCATAATAAGGGAGGTAATTTGCCTTGGCAACAGGGCCGCTTCTGTCTAAACCCAATCCTGTTGGTGATACCAAAACCACCCCGTTAAAATACATCCAATGGGAATTTTGAAGCTCATGAACCAAACCGGCAACTCTGGTAGTTCCGTAGCTTTCACCGATCAGATACTTGGGAGAAGGCCACCTATTCTGTCTGCTAACAAAGGTTTTAACCCAATCTGCCAGATATTTGATATCTGCGTTGATCCCAAAGAAAGTAGATCTTGGCACTTCTTTGTCCACAATCCTGGAATACCCGGTATTTACCGGATCAATGTAAACAATGTCTGCCACATCCAAAATAGAATGAGGATTTGCCTTTACACCATAAGGTTGCAGTGGGTAACCTTCCTCATCAATATTTAAAACAAAAGGACCGGTATATGCTAAATGCATCCAAAGGGAACCTGATCCGGGGCCTCCGTTAAAAGAGAACACTAAAGGTCTGCTTGCTTTATCACTTACATCTGTTCTTTCATAATAGGTATAAAATAGGGTAGCAATTGGCTTTCCTTCCTCATTCCAAACCGGCATTGTCCCAGCTGTGGCTTTATAAGGCACCCTTTTTCCTTTAATAGTAGCTTCTCCTGTGGTAACTGAAGAAGATTCCACCTTTATTTCCCTATTCTCCTGTGCATAAGTCCATGAAAGAGAAATAGTTAGAAAGCATAAAATAAGTACATGTTTTTTCATCATCATCAAGTTATTTTTCTGCTTCTAATATAATGGAATGTAACTTGATATTTTTGGTAATTATTTAGGCGTATTGGAGAAAAGGATAAATGGAAATTGGCCTATCCTAAAATCAGTTTTCCTTCATACTGATAATATAATCTAACAAGTTTTTTATTTCTTCCTCACTTGCCCCGTTCAACAATCCTTCAAACATAAGGGATTTGTCCATGGGTTCTGTTCTTTCGATTTCGGATTTGGAAATTTGGACAATATAGTTCCCTACCAACATCAGGGAAATTTCATTTTCTTCAATGCTTACTGGCCTGCCCAATAACACTTGCCCGTCTTTTTTAATAACTTTTAATCCAACCATACTGGGTTTAATAATTTTAGAGGGATAATAGATCTCATCTAATATTTCTTCCCTCGAAAGCTTATTGCCAACATCTTTCAGATTGGGTCCCAACAATTCGGTGGAACCGTCCATAGAATGGCAGGCAAGACAGGCAAGTTCTGCAAACAATTGCTTACCTGATTCTACTGAACTGCTTGAAAAATTTCCGTTTTGATTCAAACTGGACCTTGAAGTCAAATAATTAACCTCCGGATCATAAACCAATTTGTAAAACTTCCCTGTTTTTTCCTCGGTAGGATTATACCAATAATCAGATTTACCATGTTGGGCAAGATATAAATCACCAATTTTTGAAAAGGTTAAATCGGATAACTTGGGCAGGTCAACAACAGGATATTCCTCAAATTCATAATTTCCGTTTTCAGATTGGGAAATGTGTACACGTGCCACTCCTCCCCTGTTCCATCTTTCACCAGGCCCATAAAAAGCCACAAAAAGATCAGCAGAGGTTCCCCCGAAATCATTATTCTGGCGGTTGAATTCTATGCCTGAAGGAGCTACTTCTGTTTTTAAGTCATATACGGAAGGTTGTACATGCTCTGGATTGTTAAATTTTTTGGGATTATGTCCATAATAAGCACCTTTTACCAGAAGGTTTAACTCTTCAGTAGGATTCCCGCCACCTTCATTGTCTGCAAAAAATAAATCCCCGTTAGGATGAAATGCCATCCCGTGGACAGAACGAATACCTGTACCCATTTGCTCCACATTTTTGCCATCAGTAGAAATTCTTAAAATGGAGCCCCTGAAACCATTGGGATCCGGAGAAGCTCCTGCATTCCAGGAATCCGTAGTGAGGTTGAAATATAACCAACCATCCGGACCGACATTTAAGCCGGGTGTCCATTCATAAGGATGGTGGCTGTAAGGAATCTCATTGAATACCGTCCAAGTGGAATCTGCCATTCCATCTCCATCCCTATCAATGAAAGCCCTAATTTCCTGGCTTGTCCCTATAAAAACGGTATCACCTTTAAAAGTAAAACCAGAAGGTGACCTAAGTCCTAAATTGGAAATATTGAAATATAACAGAGCTTCATCCTCCAATCCATCCCCATCAGAATCAATCAGGGTATAAATTTCCCCACTTTGATTGGCTGAGAAAATTTTCCCATCGGGCCCAAGAGAAATGAAGGTAGGATTTAAAATTCTGACACCTTTTTTAATGGGCAATTCAATCACTTTATAGGGTCCATAAACCTTGAATTCCTCTTCAACCTCCAGGTTTTTATTCTTTTCATGATCAGAGTTACAACTCATTAAAAGTAGGAACAGTATAAAAGATCCAAACCCAAGGAACTTATTTTTTTGACTTATCATTTGCTTTCAATTATTTATTAATCAACATGCAATGGGCTTGTGCTCTAAAATAGAAAAATCATAAAAAAGTATATTTTAGAAGAACACGCAAATAACCAAATTATACATTTAAATTTAGAATTTAAATAAAATAATTATTTTAATTATTTACAAATCAAAGAATTTAATTCTTTTAAATTAAATTTTTAGTGATGATAATTTCCATAAACGGTTATTCAAAAAATCAACTTAGCATTAGATTCGTTATATAAATTAAAACTCCTATGCGCAAAATTTACCTGCCATTTCTACTCTTTTTTTGGATCGGACAAATTCTAGCCCAAGAAGCCCATACCAAGGGAAATTATGAATTAGCAGCCCGGTTTTCCCCTGAAAAACTAAAAAAACTCATTTTCACCACTGAAGTGGATGCCCATTGGCTAAAAAAATCCGACCGTTTCTGGTATGAATATGAAACCACTGAGGGGAAAAACTGGTACATTGTCAATCCTGCAACAAAGCACAAAACAAGGCTATTTGATAAAGACAAACTGGCTGCAGAATTAACCAAAATTGTAAAAGATCCATTTGATGGCCAACATTTGGAGATCAGTAACTTGAAGTTCCTGGAAGATGAGAATACCATTCAGTTCAAGATAAAAAGTACTCAGGAAGTGATCAAAAAGGATTGGGAGGAAATCAAGTCAAAAAACAGAAATGCGAAGGATTCTTTGGAAAAGAAAACATTTGTATTCCGTTTTGATATTAACACCCATACTTTGACAGAAATCATAGATCCTGAGGAAGAAGCCAAAAGACTTTCCTGGGCCAATATCTCACCGGACTCTTCCAAGATTGTGTTTGCAAAAAACGAGAATCTTTTTTGGATGGATAAAGAGAATTTTCTGAAAGCGGTGAAGGATGAAAAAGACAGCACTATTGTGGAACAGCGATTGACTTCTGATGGGGAGAAAGATTACAGTTATGGGGGATTTGGCCGGGGAGAAGATAATGTTGAAGAAGAGAAGAACAAAGATAACCGTAAAAGGGCCAATGTGTTATGGTCATCGGATTCCAAGCAGTTCATTTTGACCAGGAATGATTCCCGGAAAGTAAAGGATCTTTGGGTGATCCATAATACCAGGGATCCAAGACCTACCCTGGAGACTTACAAATATGCCATGCCAGGAGAGAAAGAACAGCCTATTGCTGAATTGTACCACTATTCTTTTACTACTGGAGAAATGTCCAATTTGGATGTTTCAACATTCAAAGACCAAACTATCGGTTTGTGGTCAGAAAATATTCCTGCTTCCAATAGAGATGATGACTTCAAACCGGTAAAATGGTTGGGAAACAATGATTATTTCTATTTCTCCATTACTTCAAGGGACCTGAAACGCATAGATATCAACCGCTGGAATATTAAAGAAGGCAAAAAAGAGGTAATTATCGAGGAGAGGAGCAACACCTATATTGAAATCCAAAAACCTGAAATCATCAACAATGGAACAGAATTGATCCATTGGTCTGAAAGGGATGGATGGGGACATTATTATCTCTATGATTTAAACGGAACCCTAAAAAGACAACTGACCTCAGGACCTTTTCATTCAGAAAACATTGTAAGGGTGGACGAAGAAGGACGTTTCCTTTATTTTACTGCCAACGGTAAAGAAAAAGGGGAAGATCCTTATTATGAGCACCTATACAAAGTAAGTCTAAATGGGGGTACCATCACGATTATGAACCAGGGAGACTTTAATCATGCAGTTTCCATGAATGATAAAGCCACCTATTTTGTCAACAATTACAGCAGAGTCAATACAGTTCCTGCATCTGTTTTGCATGATGCCATGGGCAGGAAAGTCATGGATCTGGAAATTGCTGACTTAAGTTCTCTTTTTGCAGCAGGTTATAAGTTTCCTGAACCTTTTCAAGTGAAAGCTGACGACGGAATCACTGACTTATTCGGAGTCATGTACAAACCCTTTGATTTTGACAGTACCAAAAAATATCCCATCATTGAATATGTTTATCCGGGCCCCCAAACAGAAGCCGTCAACAAATCCTTCGGCAGGTCAATGGACCGAATTGACCGCTTGGCTCAGTTTGGTTTCATTGTGGTGACAGTAGGAAACCGGGGAGGACATCCGGGAAGATCCAAATGGTATCACAATTATGGCTATGGGAATTTGAGGGATTATGGTTTGGCTGACAAAAAAGCCACCATTGAGCAATTAGCGGACAGACATCCATTTATTGATAAATCCAGAGTGGGAATTCACGGACATTCAGGTGGTGGTTTTATGTCAACAGCTGCTATGTTGGTATATCCGGATTTCTTTAAAGTCGCGGTTTCTTCTGCAGGCAATCATGAAAACAACATTTACAACAGATGGTGGTCGGAAAAACACCACGGGGTAAAAGAAGTGGTAACAGCTAAAGGAGATACTACCTTTATTTACCAGATTGAAAAAAATCCTGACTTGGCAAAAAACCTAAAAGGCAGGCTATTACTTGTAACAGGAGATGTGGACAATAATGTACATCCTGCCCATACCATAAGAATGGCCAATGCCCTGATCAAAGCGAACAAACGTTTTGACTTTATTATCCTTCCAAGTCAGAGACATGGTTTTGGAGATATGACTGAATATTTCTTTTGGAGAATGGGAGATTATTATGTCCAGCATCTCTTAGGAGATAATACCCCTCCTCCTGTGGACATGTTGGAAATACAAAGGGAAAAACCCCAAACAAAATAAATTTTAAGTCGTCCAAATAAGTTGGACGGCTTTTCTCAACAAAGAGGTCGGAACCCTTGAATTTAATCTACCGTTCTTTCAGTCGGATTATTGATTTCAAAAGGCTTTTACGATATTAGGGTTTCATTTATTAAAGATTAATCGAACCATGCTCATTGACCAATACCAACGGATACATAACTACCTGAGAATTTCATTGACGGACAGCTGTAATTTCCGATGTGCCTATTGTATGCCCAATGAGCAGATTGAGTGCCTCCCCAATTCCCATTTGATGTCCACAGAAGAGATTGAGAAAATAGCCAGAATTTTTGTGGATCTTGGGGTTAACAAAATCAGACTAACAGGGGGTGAACCCTTAGTAAGGAAGGAATTTCCTGAAATCGTCAGAACTTTGTCCAAATTACCTGTGGAACTTACTTTAACCACGAATGGGGTTTTGGTCCAAAAGCATATTGAACTTTTTAAAGAGGCCGGAATCCGAAGCCTTAATGTCAGTTTAGATTCTCTCAACAAAGAAACTTTCTTCAAGCTCACCAAAAGGGATCAGTTTCAGCAAGTTTGGGACAATATCCTATTGTTATTGGATAAAGGTTTCCGTGTAAAAATAAATGCCGTTGCCCTAAATGGCATTATTGAAAAAGAAATTTGTGATTTTGTCCGAGTCACAGAAAAACTTCCCTTGCATGTTCGTTTTATAGAATTCATGCCATTTTCAGGTAACCATTGGAAAAGCGAGAAAGTAATCACTGCAAGGGAGATGCTGGAGATGGTAAAATCAGAGTTTGAGGTGGTTAAGTTACAGGATGAACGTCATGACACCGCCAAAAAATATAAGGTCTTGGGGCATGAAGGCACCTTTGCCTTTATCACCACAATGAGCGAGCACTTTTGCGGTGATTGCAACAGGATGCGTCTAACGGCTGATGGTAAAATGAAAAACTGCCTTTTTGGAAAAGAAGAAATGGATCTTTTAGGAACTTTAAGAAAAGGAGAGGATATATTACCATTAATCCATCTTTCTGTCAAAAGAAAACATGCCATGTTGGGGGGGCAGTTCAGTCCAAACTACCAAAAAACTGAAGCCGATAAAATCGAAAACAGAAGTATGATCAAGATCGGAGGATAAGCCAGTGGATATGATTTCAGTAATACAGGCAAAAAACCTACTCCAATCACATTTTATCAGAGGAAAAATACAGGAAATGCCTTTGGTGGAATCTCTGGGATTATTCCTTGCAAAAGATATTCAATCTCCATTAGATATACCCTTTTTTGATAATTCAGCCATGGACGGCTATGCAATTGCCTGGAATGACACTCATCCGATCAGGAAGCTTAGGCGGGAAACAAAAATCAGGGCTGGGGAAATGCAGGGAATTAACCTAGAAGAAAATGAAGCCATCCGGATTTTTACAGGTGCGCCGGTTCCAAAAGGTGCCGATACCATCATACCTCAGGAATGGGTGAAATTGGAAGGTGATCATTTAAGTTTCGATATTGAAAAATTTGTTAAAGGTTCCAATTTAAGAAAGCAGGGGGCACAGAATCGAGCGGGGGATTTAATTGCAAAAAAAGGAGCGGCCATCACTCCCGGAATGATTGGACTATTGGCCTCTGTTGGTATAGGGAATATTCCTGTTTTTACCCCCCCAAGTGTTGGAATTATCTTGACTGGAGATGAATTGGAAGATGTAGGAAATCCACTTGAATTTGGAAAAGTATATGATGCCAATGGACCGGTATTGCAGTCTTATTTGTATCAATTTGGAATCAAACATGTTGAATTGGCCAAAGCTGTGGATGATCCGATACAACTTCAAAAAACCATTGATGCTTTCATCAATAAACATGATATACTCATTATTTCAGGTGGAATTTCTGTGGGGGATTTTGACTATGTGAAGTCCGGTTTGGAAAAAGCCGGGGTAAAAGAATTGTTCTATAAAGTAAAACAAAAACCAGGTAAACCTCTTTTCGTGGGGCAAAGGTCCAATCAGTGGATTTTCGCATTACCTGGAAATCCGGCTTCTACCCTGACCTGTTTCAACCAATATGTTAAACCCTGTTTGTTAAACTGGATAGGAAAGGAAAATCCATGGGAACCCTTGGGTTATTTTCCATTAGATAGAGAATTCCGAAAAAAACA
Organism: Shivajiella indica; assembly: GCF_042683085.1. Taxonomy (NCBI): domain Bacteria; kingdom Pseudomonadati; phylum Bacteroidota; class Cytophagia; order Cytophagales; family Cyclobacteriaceae; genus Shivajiella; species Shivajiella indica. The sequence continues at coordinate 956,009 of NZ_JBHUIV010000010.1, forward strand.
GGGTTTAACCTTCTTCTTAAAGGCAAAAATAAAAGATGGGGTACTTGAAATTCTACCTGGTCAGGAATCTTTTAACCTAATTTCTTTTGGATCAGCAAATTGTATTGCGGAGGTGCATGAAGATGTTGAACACTTGTCAGCAGGCACAAAAATACCCGTTTATTCCTGGTGATGTTCATATTGATTAACCTCAATAGAAAGAATTGGTTAAATTAGCTATCTGGAACCTGAATTCTTTCCTTGTTGGAAGAAGCAATTAATCTGAAAATGTGAATTCATGGAATCATGTCAGAAAAAAATTGAATCATGGAAAAAATAAATACCTCGATCAAAGTCATTGCTTTTGGATTGATCGCTGAAAAAATCAAAGCAAAGGAGTTAGTTTTGGAAGGGATGCCAAATACAGATGTTTTGATTGGTTTTCTCCATCAACAATATCCTGAATTACAGCATTTAAAATTCAGCATTGCCATAAATAAAAAACAGGCTATAGGAAATACCGAAATTCCGATCGGTGCAGAGGTGGCACTTTTACCGCCTTTTTCTGGAGGTTGATAAAATGGAAAGATTCAGTAGACAATATATTTTGAAGGGCTTTGGAAAAGAAGGGCAACAAAAATTGAAAAATTCCAAAGTACTTGTTATTGGTGCAGGAGGTCTTGGAAGCCCAGCCCTACTCTACCTTGCGGCTGCTGGAGTCGGTACCATAGGAATAATGGACGGGGACTTGGTGTCTATATCCAACCTGAACAGACAGGTGCTTTTCGGAGAGAATGATATCGGACACAACAAAGCAGAATCAGCTTCCCATCAACTAAAATCAAAATACCCGGATATTTTATTCCATTGTATTCCTGAATTTGTTTCCAATCAAAATGCCCTTGAGATCATTGCTTCTTATGACCTGATAATTGATGGATCAGATAATTTCCCGACCAGATACTTGGTCAATGATGCCTGTTGCTTATTGAAAAAACCTTTGGTTTTTGGGGCTATTTTCCAAAACGAGGGGCAGGTTGCATTATTGAATGCCAAGGGTGAAAGTTCCGTGAATTACAGGGATCTTTATCCCAATCCCCCTTCAGTTTATGAAATACCCAATTGTAGTGAAACAGGTGTTTTGGGCGTATTACCCGGAATAATGGGTACTTTACAAGCCTCTGAAGCCATTAAATTTCTCACGGGCTATGGTCAAATTCTGGAGGATGAAATGCTGTATTACAACCTTTTGAATAATGAGACTTATAAACTTCAATTAAGCCTTAATTTAGAAGGAAGGGAAAAGATGCCTAAAACAGTAAAGGAATTCCGTGAAATGGATTATGCTTTGGTTTGCGGTGCAGAGGAAAGTATAGGTTGGGAAGATGCCTTAAATGAAATTGAAAATAATTCCGGTTCTTTATTGATAGATGTAAGAGACTTGGATGAAAAACCAAGGTTGGAAATCCTTAATCCTTTGGAAATTCCCCTTTCTCAAATCCATTTTCCGAAAAGGGAAATCATTCAGGCTGAAGTTATTTTCTTATTTTGTCAAAGTGGAATCAGGAGTTTGAAAGCTGTCCAAATCCTGAAAAAATCCTTAACCGGAAAAAATATATATTCAATCAAGGGGGGGATAGAAGCACCCCAATCTCCCATAAATAAAGTACCCTATGGAACCTAATAGAACCCCGAAAAACATTTTTGTTCAAGGAGCAATTTCACCAGAAAAAATTGCCAAATCCATCGCCAATCATAGTACTAAAACAGAAATTGGAGGCCATAGCATTTTCCTTGGACAGGTAAGGGCCGACCAAAAAGAAGGAGGAAGCGTCAGGGCTATTGAATATACTGCCTATGAGGACATGGCTTTGGAGAAGGCATTTGAAATACGGGAAGACATCTTTTCAAAGTATCCTTTATCCTGTATGCATATCTATCATAGTCTTGGGGAGGTCAAAACAGGCGAAATCTGTTTGTTTGTTTTCACCTCCTCCAAACACCGCAAAGCCGCCATAGATTCCTGTGAGGAACTAGTGGAACGCATTAAAAAAGAATTGCCCATCTGGGGCAAGGAGCTGGTTGATAATGATAAATCTGTTTGGAAAGAAAATACCAATGGGTAATGGGTAATGATAAATTCTCAATTACAAATTACAAAATTCAACTCACAAGATTAAATTCTAAGAACTAGTAATCAATTAATATATACATCCAACGTCCTTCAACCTTTATATTTTTAACTTAAAAGAATGGTCGATATAACCCATAAATCCCCTACATTAAGAAAAGCCATTGCCCAGGCAATTGTATGCGTGAGTTCACAAGCCACAATTGATGCCATTATCAATAAGAAAGTCCCAAAAGGAGATGTTTTTGAAATGGCCAAGGTTGCCGGACTTTTTGCAGCAAAAAGGACTTCAGATATGATTCCGGATTGCCATCCTTTACCCATAGAATATACTTCTATTTCTTACAGAATTGAAGGGTTGGAAATATATGTGCATGCAGAGATCCATACCATTTACAAAACAGGTGTGGAAGTAGAAGCCATGCATGCGGCTTCTGTTGTGGCCCTGACCATGTACGATATGTTAAAACCTATCGACAAGGCAATCAGCATTAATCAGATAAAGCTTTTGGAGAAAAAAGGAGGTAAATCTGATTTCTTAAAAACCGATGGAATGGCTATCAATGCAGCTGTAATAGTTTGTTCCGACACTATTTCAAAGGGAGAAAAAGAAGATCGGGCAGGTAAAATTATTATTGAAAAACTTGAAAAATTCGGGGTCAAGATCAAAGACTATCGAATCATTCCTGATGAATTCAAACAAATACAAGATCTCGCCCAAAAATTTGTTAAGGAGAATGTGAAGTTGATTGTATTCACAGGAGGAACTGGGTTATCCCCAAGGGATGTGACACCTGATGCCCTAAGACCCATTATAGAAAGGGAAATCCCAGGAATTGAGGAGGCCATCCGGTCTTATGGACAGCAAAGGATGCCCATGGCTATGTTATCCAGATCTGTGGCTGGTCAAATAGGGAAATCTTTGGTTTTGGCACTCCCAGGTTCGACCAAAGGTGCAGCTGAATCAATGGATGCTATTTTCCCTGCCATACTCCATGTTTTCAAAGTATTGGAGGGAAAAAGGCATGATTAATTAAGTGTCTGTGTCCTTCCATTCATATATTTAGGCAATTACCGTTCCTAAGGATCATTCATCCAGAGGAAGAGTATTCTTATGCCATTCAGTAAAAAATCGCTTTATTTGCCCCATCAAAAATACCCCTTTCACCATGAAGATAATTGCTATTGGAAGAAACTATGCGGAACATATTGAGGAACTGAAAAATGAACGTCCCTCTGCCCCAGTGGTTTTCTTAAAACCGGATACAGCTTTACTTAAAAACAATGCTCCATTTTATCATCCTGACTTCTCGGACAATATCCATCATGAAGTAGAATTGGTCCTCAAAGTCTGTAAGGAAGGGAAATACATTCAAAAGCAATTTGCCAACAGGTATTTTGATGAAATTGGTCTGGGTATAGATTTTACGGCAAGGGATCTTCAGGATAAGTGTAAAGCCAAAGGATTGCCATGGGAAATTGCCAAAGCTTTCAATGGATCCGCACCTATCGGCGACTTCCTTCCGGTCAGCACATTCAAAGATTTTAATGACATCAATTTCCATTTAAATATAAATGGAGAACTGAAGCAAAAAGGAAATACAGGGATGATGTTGTTTGACTTCGGGACCATTATCGAATATGTATCCCAATTTTTTACCCTAAAAAAAGGAGACCTGATTTTCACAGGAACTCCTGCGGGTGTAGGGAAAGTCTCAATTGGCGATCATTTGGAAGGTTTCATTGAGGATAAAAAACTATTGGATTTTGAAGTCAAGTAAACATCTTCTTTTCTTATTACTTTTCTTTTCTTCTTTCATACAGGTCAATCTCCGGGATGAGATTCCGGCTCCTACCTATTTATTCCCTGTCAGGCCGGGAGAAAAGAATTTCCTTTCCGGGAATTTCTCAGAAATCCGCCCCAATCATTTCCATTCGGGAATTGACGTAAAAATTGGAGGGGTAAATGGAGAACCCATTTTGGCCATTGAAGAAGGCTATATTTCCCGGATAAAAGTTTCAAGTTTTGGCTATGGTAATGTGATTTATCTCAAACATCCAAATGGTCAATCCTCGGTTTATGCCCACCTCGATGCTTTCTCTCCCAAAATCATGGATAAAATGAGAAGAGAAATGTATGAAAATAGGAAAAATGAATTAGAGCTTTTTCCGGATCCTGATTGGTTTCCTGTAAAAAGAGGTGAAATCATAGGATATGGAGGTAATACAGGCAGCTCGGGCGGACCTCACCTTCATTTCGAGATCAGGGATAGTCTTGACAGGGCCATTGATCCTTTTTCATTTGGTTTCAGAGAGGTGGTGGACAACACTCCCCCTGTGCTTTATCGGGTTGCTGTCAGACCATTGGATTATGAATCCAGGGTAAACGGAAAATTTCAAAGGCAGGAATTTACTCCGGTCATGGAGGGGAACAGATATTTACTTCGGGATCAGGTGAAAATTTCGGGTAATGTTGGATTGGAGATCTATGCAATTGATAGAATGGAAGGTGTAAATAACGTGTTTGGAATACCCATTTATGAGTTAATGGAAGGCGAAAAAACACTTTTCCGAATTAATATAGACCATATTGATTTCAATATCGGCCGGTATTTTTTAACCCATACCCACCAGAACAGATTTACCAGATTATATCCTTATAATAATAACCCTTTGCAGATTTATGAACCTAACACGGGTTCTGCAGGAATAATTTCAGCCAATCCGGGAGAAAGGAGGCAGTTTAGGGTCAATATGAGAGATTACTTTGGCAATGTCCGATCTCTTGATTTCCGGGTTGAGGGAGAAGAAATCATACACTTTCCTAAAACCAATACCTCATCATCGGTTCCCGGAAAAGGAATAACTTATGATAGAGAGGTCATGGTGATTCAATCAGAAGTTTCCTATTGGGGTAATGTAGCAAAAGTCTTTGTAAATGGTTATGAAATGGATCTTCCGCCAGCTTATGTGGCAAATGGAAAAAGGACCTATTTATGGGATCTGAATTTTGGAATCCCTGATTCCGTAGACTTGTGCAATGAAATGATCAAGCCAAATGTTTTGAAAAAAATCCCTTTTGGGGAGGAAATATCCTTTGCCAATGCCGATGTTGAAATCAATTTTTCAGAAAACAGCTTATTGGATGATCTTTTTCTAAAAGTGGAGAAAAAAAACAACACCAGTATCACAGTTAACAATAGTCAGGAATTTCTACAGGGAAACATTGAAGTTTTGTGGAAGAGTCCCGAAATCTTTGGAGATAAAAGTAAAGTTCATGTATATTTCCAAGCAGATAATGGACGGAAATCTTTTATTGGTGGTGAATGGGAATCCGGACATATCCGTTTCCAAACCAGAAATTTTGGTACTTTTGTATTGGATGAAGATATTATTCCTCCAACAATACAAGCTGCTAGGGTCAATCGGGAAAATTTGAGGTTTATCATCAGAGATCAGAAGTCAGGAATCAAAGATTTTGAGGCCTTTGTGGATGGAAAGTGGGTATTGATGCGGTATGAACACAAACAAAATGTGATTTGGTCCGAAAAATTGGATAAACAACCATTCCTTGGGGAAGTTTTATTATTAGTGCGGGATATGGCCGGGAATGAGTCCCGATTCAGTACCGTAATAAAATAATTATCAACCAAAAAATTTTAAATTATGTCATTAGAAGTAGGAAAAAAAGCTCCGGATTTTGAAGCTAAAGACCAAAATGGAAATTTGGTTAAATTGTCAGATTTTAAAGGAAAAAAAGTTGTCCTGTATTTTTATCCAAAAGACAATACTCCAGGATGTACCGCACAGGCCTGTAATCTTAGAGATAATTATGAAGCATTGCAAAAGGCTGGATATGTAGTTCTAGGAGTAAGTTCAGATTCACAGAAATCCCATCAAAAATTCATTGAAAAACAAAGCCTCCCCTTTACTTTGTTAGCTGATGAGGATTTGAAAGTCCATGAGGCCTATGGCACCTGGGTAGAGAAGTCCATGTATGGAAGAAAATATATGGGAACTGCAAGGACGACATTTGTCATTGATGAAAAGGGGAATTTGGCTGAAATCATTGAAAAAGTAAACACAAAAGAACATACAAATCAAATTCTCAAATAATTCCAAACCAATGGAAAAAAAATCTATCGATCAACTCAAAAAAATCTGTTCTCAGGTCAGAAGGGATTGTTTGCGCATGGTACATGCGGTACAATCCGGACACCCTGGAGCAGCTTTAGGTCTTACTGAATATTTTGTTGCCTTATATTTCTATGAAATGGAACATAATAGCAACTTCAACATGGATGGTCAAGGTGAAGACCTGTTTTTCTTATCCAATGGACATGTTTCAGCACTTTGGTACAGTGTATTGTCAAGAACAGGATATTTCAGTACTGAAGAATTGAAAACATTTAGAAAGATCAGCAGTAGACTTCAGGGACATCCTGCCACAGAAGAAGGCTTGCCAGGTGTACGCATTGCTTCAGGATCTTTAGGACAGGGGCTTTCTGTTGCCATAGGAGCCGCCCAAACCAAGAAACTGAACAAGGACAATCATTTGGTTTATGTCATGATGGGAGATGGTGAGCAACAGGAAGGACAGGTTTGGGAAGCGGCCATGTACGCTGCCCACCACAAAGTGGACAACCTTATTGCTGCCATTGATTACAATGGACAGCAAATTGATGGACCTACTGAGAAGGTGATGGATTTGAAAAACTTACATGCCAAATATGAAGCTTTTGGTTGGGAGGTAATTGATATCAAAAAAGGCAATGATATTGAAGAAGTATTGAAAGGATTGGAAAAGGCTAAAAGTCTTACAGGTAAAGGCAAACCTGTGGTTATTCTCCTTTATACTGAAATGGGATATGGAGTGGATTTCATGGTAGGTACGCACAAATGGCATGGTGTTGCTCCAAATGATGAACAGCTTGAGAATGCCTTGGGACAATTAGAGGAAACATTAGGAGATTATTAAAATGGAAAAGACTTTGGATTTAAAATATACATTTACAGAAAAGAAAGATACACGCTCTGGTTTTGGGGATGGTTTATTAGAGGCCGGACGTAAAAATCCGAACGTGGTCGGATTATGTGCTGATTTAATTGGTTCCCTGAAAATGGGGGCTTTCCAAAAAGAATTTCCTGAAAGATTTTTTCAAACAGGGATAGCAGAAGCCAACATGATTGGTTTGGCTGCTGGTATGACCATAGGAGGAAAAATACCCTTCACTGGCACATTTGCAAACTTTTCTACCGGAAGGGTTTACGATCAGATCCGCCAGTCAATCGCTTATTCTGAGAAAAATGTCAAGATCTGTGCTTCCCATGCCGGACTTACCTTGGGAGAAGATGGGGCTACCCATCAGATTCTGGAAGATGTGGGAATGATGAAAATGCTGCCCAATATGACTGTAATCGTTCCATGTGATTATAACCAAACCAAGGCAGCCACTTTGGCTTTGGTGGACCATCATGGACCTGCCTATTTAAGATTTGGAAGACCCAGTTGGCCTATATTTACTCCTGCTGATCAAAAATTTGAAATCGGCAAAGCGGTAAAAATGATTGAGGGAAAAGATGTGAGCATTTTCGCAACCGGACATTTGGTTTGGGAAGCAATTGTAGCTGAAGCCATGTTGAGAGAAGAGGGTATTTCAGCAGAAGTAATCAATATCCATACCATCAAGCCTTTGGATGAAGCCGCGATTTTGGAATCTGTGAAAAAAACAGGATGTGCTGTTTCAGCGGAAGAGCATCAGATCAATGGTGGTTTGGGTGACAGTATTGCCCAGGTATTGGCCAGAAATTTACCTTCTCCTTTAGAGTACATTGGAGTCAATGATTCCTTTGGAGAATCAGGAACTCCTACCCAGCTGTTGGAGAAATATGGATTGAATGCTGAGAATATCGTAAAAGCTGCCAAAAAAGCCATTTCCAGAAAATAAGAAAAACCCCGAAAAATAAGATAAGCCGTGATGGGATTTCCATCACGGTTTTTTTATATTCGTTATTGGAAATGATTTATTTAAACTTAATCTCTTTTTGTATGAAACTATTTTCTTCAATTATCCTCCTATTTGCCTTTTTTGCAATCGATCCGGTAAGTTGTGAAGAAAAGGTTAAGCAAATGAATGAAAGTACAAAAAAGGAAAAGGAAGCCCCAAAACCTGCTGAGCCGGTCTTTATGCCAGAAGAAAATTCTACAATTGAAGGAGCCCGATTTGAAGAGGATAATAATGGAAAAACACAACTAGTGGGGGTTTATTTTATGCCTTCTTGGAATACCTCTTCTGATCCAAAAAAGGATATCGATAGTTTTTGGTCATGTCTAACAGGCAGGGAAGATTGTTCCAATTTAAAAAACCCAGCGATTTGGGGACCTAGAGGAAGAATTTATAATAATCAATACCGCTATGAGGGGCCTTTTTTGGAAAGAAAACCACATCCTAGTTTGGGAGGATTTTATAAAAGAGATGATCCCAAAGTAGCACGAAAACAGTTGGAATACATGAAGAGCTATGGGATAGATTTTTTCGCATATAATTGGTTTTTTGGAAGGCATTTTTATTACTACCGGTATTTCGGCCCCCAATCCAAAATCTATTATCCTGAAGGTTGGAAGATCGACCCCAATAGGGATGGTCGAGTTGCGGTACCCGGAGTAGAGGTTTGGAATGAACAATTAACGGTATTACTTCAGGAGAATGAAAAACTTCCAGCTGACAAACAAATGAAATGGGCTATCAATTGGTGCGATGACAGCGACGAAAGATGGCAGGCATGGCTGGATCTGGGTTCACCTGCCAGTATTCAGGCCGGAAGAAATTTTCCTGGGGAAAGTCCTGATAAAGCCCTGTATTTACAGGTACATGATAAGATTACCCAACTTTGGATAGATAAATATTTTAAAAGGAAGGATTATTTAAAGGATACTGATGGAAGACCTATTGTCTATTTTTATTTCCCTCATGATACCGAATCCAGAGCAGCGTTTTATGGTATTACCATGAAAGAGCTCTTGGACAGATCCAAAGCATTAGCTCAAAAAAATGGCTTGAAAGGAATCAAATTCATTGCAGTGTCCACCGGTGCCATGTTGCCTGTAGAAAAACCATATGGTATGCCGACCAAATGGAAGGCTAAAAACAGCAAAGAGCCTTGGAGAGGTGGAAGTTATACCGAGCGCCTGTTGTTCCAGGATTATGTACCTAGATTAAAAGGAATGGGATTTGAAGGATTAAGCTCCTATGTATACCATTCCTATTTTCAGCAGTACAACAAAAGTTACGCAGACATGCGAAAAACCTATGAAGGACATTGGAACAAATGGAGTGAATATTATAAAAATGATCCCGCTTTCGAATACCAAGTTCCGGTGGCTATGGGATGGGATATGCGGCCCATGGGAGGAACCTGGCCACAACAGACAGGCTTTCCTTCTGAACCGGAAAAAGACAGGGTACACAGTACCAAAGCCACTTTTAAGGCAAAGCTTGAAGATGCCAGGGAAATTTCTGAAAAATATCAATCCAGTAATGGAAATACCATCATGATATGTTGCTGGAATGAATATTTAGAAGGCAATTACATTGAACCGACAGAGGGCCATGGTTTCGGGTACCTGGAAGCCATCAAAGAAGTTTTCGTGGACAGAAAGACAGGATTTATCCCCTCTCCCTCAATTTCTGTTGCCAGTTCCAGGAATCCCTAAGGGAGTCTTCCAAAGAATATTTGGCTTTCCAACCTAAATATGAATTGATTTTTTCAGTATTGGCCCATACTTTCTCGACATCCCCGGGACGTCTTGGGCCAATACTATAATTGAGTTTTTGTTTACTGACTTTTTCAAAGGTATGGATTACTTCCAATACGGTATTTCCATTTCCTGTACCTACATTGAAGATATCATAAAAATTATCCTTTTGATTGAATAAAAATTCCAAGGCCTTTACATGGGCATCAGCCAGATCCATGACATGAATATAATCCCTGATACAACTACCGTCAGGAGTATCATAATCATCACCAAAAACAGTAAGCTTTTCCCTTAATCCTGCAGCTGTTTGGGTAATAAATGGAACAAGGTTACTAGGTACACCCAACGGCAACTCCCCTATCTCGCCGCTTGGGTGGGCCCCTACAGGGTTGAAGTATCTCAATGAAATAATCCTCGAATTAACCCCACTCTTGAAATAATCCCTTAATATATCCTCACAGATTTTTTTTGAATTTCCATAAGGGCTTTCCGCTTCCTTTCTTGGGGTGTATTCTGACACAGGAAGTTCGTCAGGTTGTCCATAAACAGTACAAGAAGATGAAAAAACCAGGTCTTTGACGCCGTATTTTGCCATTTTTTCCAAAAGAATCAACAAGGAATCAATATTATTGGAATAATATTTCAACGGAAGTTGGGTGCTCTCTCCTACTGCCTTAAAAGCAGCAAAATGGATCACACCTTTGAAGTCATTCTCAGAAAAAATTCTTTCCATCATATCCCTATCTATACAATCACCTTCATAACAGACGACTTCTTTCCCCAGGATATTCTTTAAACCTGCTAAAACCGATTTTTCAGAGTTTGAAAAGTTATCAATAATAATGGGCTCAAATCCAGCCTCCACCAAAGATACTGCAGTATGTGAACCGATATATCCGGCCCCACCTGTTATCAAAATTTTTTTCATAGAACAATAATTGATTTACAATTATAAAAGATTTATCTGACTAATGTAAAAATTCCCCGTTGCTGTTTTGTAAGTATCTGTCCCTCTAAATTAAAAGAATATTCTATCATGTAAGTATAGGTTCCCATTGGAGCTTCTTCACCATTGAATTTACCATCCCATCCATCCGTGCCTACAAACAACAATTGACCCCATTTGTTGTAAATCATTAATTTATAATTCACCTCACAATTGCTTATTCCTTGATAGAGTCCATCAGAAGGATTATAACCAGTAGGCATTCTTAATTGAGGTTCAGCTTCCTGCATTTCACCTATGAAACTTTGTGAGCATCCATTTGCATCTACAACGGAAACACTGTATGTTCCAAATGGGATATTACTTAGACTGGTTCCTGTCGTACCATCCCAATCCCAGGTAATGGTATAGGGAGCCACTCCACCGGAAGGAACTATTGTTAAAACTCCACTTGAAATACCTGGACAGGCAACTTTCTCTATTTCAAATTCTGCTGTTATGGGTTCAGGTGAACCCACACTGAAATTGACCTCAAATTCACACTTGGCTGCATCAAAAACCTTAATATTATAATCCCCTCTTGATAAATTGAACAGTTGGACAGAAGAACCCATAATCAGTACACTTTCCTTATCCACCCTATAGGGAGGTACACCACCTTTGATATTTAGGGTCGCAAACCCATCTTCACTATCAAAGCATGATGCATTACTTATGGCCGGTAGCCCATCCAATTCCATAGGTACAGACTCTTGGATCTGCAATTGGCTAAAGGAAATTTCACAACCTCCCAAATCCTGAATAATGACTTCATAAATCCCTGCTCTTAAACCATTTGCTTCAGGTTCTTTCAAATCTGGGTCATGAGACCAAATAAAATTATAAACCCCAGATCCTCCGTTCACATTCAACCTGATCAACCCTTCATTCGTTCCCTGACAGATAAACTCAGTAATTTCTGTAACCTCAGCAACAAGTGGAGGATTGACTTTCACTTTTAGCTTTTGAGACTCTCCTCCGCAAGAGGTATTTATAAAACTAAATTCTTCATACCATATTTCACCTTCTGTACCAATGCCTCCCCATAAGACTTCAACTTTTTCGGAAAATCTATCAGAAATGATTTCTCCTCCCTGAATAAACCATTCATAATTCCTATTAGGAATTACATCCTTTACTTCATAGAAATAGGTAGCATTTTCCTGATAACAGATCTGATTCAATCCTATGGCCAAACCGGGCTCAATAGTATCATTGATCAGAACTTCTAAGTCTATGGGTTTTCCCCAACAGCCCAATTCTGTAACCGGAATCGCAGTAACTTTCGCTTCCGGGGTCGAGGAACCCCATTTAATTTTTACCGAATAGTTATCAGATTGAAGGATTTCTCCTCCATTTACTTCCCAAAGAACTTTATCAGTATTTTGAAAATTCTCAAAAAGGTAAACTGCCTCGTCAATATCAGGACAAACATTTTCAGGGCCAATCAATTCTCCTTTACTCTCCAACACCTCAACTTCAAAATAGGCCTCTTCAATTTCATCACAGGATCTATTCCCCGTTAAGGCCACAATTTTGATTTGGTATATGCCGGGATTTTCAAATAAGTGATCTACTGTTTTACCTTCCTGTATTTCTGTGCCATCACCAAATGTCCATTCAAAAATTTCAAATTTTGGATCTCTGGGTAAAATAGTCCAGGAACCGGTTTCACCCAAGCAGGCCACTTTGTCCCCGGAAACTTCAAAATCATAGGCTACCTCTGTTTCAAAGTTAAGATTGCTAAGACTTGCACCGGCTGAATACCCATAAGACTCAATAAATCCTGATCCATAAGCATATCCTATGACCCCTTCAGGATTACTTAATGTGTGGCTACCTTCCGATACCTTTACTCTTGCATAGGAAAATTCAGGTTTCCAGAAAACCGGATTAAACTCTGCCCCAATATTGATACCATCTAATACTGTCTGGTTTGCTGATTCCGTTTTTGCCAGAATATTCACAAAGTGCTCGACTATACCTACTACTTTGACCGAAGAAAATACAGTCTTCTTGATTAATTGGTTATTGGGGCTTAGGGTAATCATAGTGGGGTCTCCATCCCCTGCACCCGCGCCTACCTGATTGTTACATTTATAACTTTTTGCAAAAGTAGTCACTGCTATGGGTTTGGTAGCCGTGATGTATGCCAAATCATCTTTTCCAAAGGAAAAAGAAACAAACTTTCCGGCATTTAGGGTAGCACTTTGTTGTCCGTTGACATAAACCACTGTATTGTTTTCGGAAGCAAGAATTTTAACCATTTCTCCCGATGACCTTCCTGCCAATGGAATATGGATATATTCTTTGCCCCAGGAAAAAGTGGGATAAATCTGTTGGAAAAGGTGATCACCGGTAGATGCATCATCACAACCCTCTCCTACAGAGGTCATTTTATTACCACCGAATACTGCAATATTTTTACAGTCACCGTCCGTAGAACCAACTACCCTAACCCTGGTTCCAGTCAAATCTCCCACAGCCTTAACCTGATAACTTTCTCCTCTCTTTAGCGTCACCGACAAGGTAGATCCAGCTGGTACAGGTACTGGCTCCACACTTGGAGCCGAAAGGACAATTTCGACCCTGGTTTCGTCTTCAACCGCCAGAATCAATAGGGTACTTTCAAAATTGACATTCGATCCAGGATTTACTCCTGGGCCAAAAACCTCATGATGTGCAGATACCCAATAATCTTTTCCGATAGAAGATAAGGGCAGAATAACCGTTCCATCCGCACTTCTTTCCCTAAAATTAAAGGCATGAACTGAAATGTTTCCATTGGAATTGACATAGACCCCTTTATTTTCAATCTGCCTTGATGACCTATGGATAATGTCCATTCCATCCTGTGGAAAATAATACACAAATTGCTCTCCAGCCTTTAATGAAAAATTGATAGTATTATTGACATATTGGATTATCCCAGATGCATCCTCTTCAGCTGAGATGATGATAGATGCCTGATCCAATCTATTAGGGGCCACCCGGTGATTCTCCATAAAGCCCACAAAAAATTCCCTTCCAATAGTAGTAAGTTGGGCGTTTACTTCTAAGCTTAGAAATAAACTGATTAAGGTGGTCAGGAAAAAACCAAATTTACTACCAAGGGCACGCATAATTAATTCACCTTCATGAAAGTACAATTTATCAATAATTTCTAAACTTAATCAATCTTGATTATAGTAACTTGCATTGATTTATTTAGAATAATCATTTGTATACCCAAAAGGTTATAACTTTAACGAATAATTGTAAAAACACCCCTAATTTCCTTTTCAAAAACTTCCCCATTTAGATTATATACATACTGGAATAGGTAAGAATAAGTACCCAAAGGAACAGGAGTATCACCATATTTTCCATCCCAACCTGAGTCTCCTGAATATATCAACTGGCCCCATCTGTTAAACACAGATAGGGTAAAATCCAGATCACAATTAGACACTGCAGAGAATAATCCTTCATCCAAACGGTAACCTGTTGGCATTCTGACCAATGGAGTGCTCTCTTTCATTTCCCCTATCCCAAAACCTTGGCAGCCCCTCCTATCTGTGACCGTAACATTATACACTCCCCTAGGTACATTTTCAAGGATTTGATTTCCGGAATTATCAAAATCCCACAAATAAATGTATGGACCAAATTGGTTATCAGGCAAGACTATTAATTTCCCATTATTTTGACCAGGGCATGATGGTTTTTCAATATTTACATCCACCATATAGGGTTCAGGTGAATCTATTACAAAAGAAATGGGAATGGAACATCCATTTGCATCCCTCACTTCAAAATCATATTCCTGTCCTTCCAAATCAGGCAATTTTATCTCATTTCCGGAAATGATAGCAAAAGGATAATCAATTGAATAGGGAGCAGTACCTCCCCTGACAATGATACTTGTTTCCCCATCACTTCTTCCGAAACAACTTGTCGGAGTGAGGGAAAGACTGACTGTTTCAAGAATTTCAGGTTGCACAATTTCAAGGTCATTGATAATTATCTCACAACCGAAACTATCGGTGATTTTTAAGGCATAAATGCCAGAAGATAAATTTTCCGCCAACCCGGAATTCAGGTTTACATCATGGCTCCAGGAAAAGGAATATGGTGGGGTTCCCCCTTTGGGCTTAATTGTAATATTTCCATTTGATTCTCCAAAACACAATACGTTGGAAATCAATTGTTCTTCAATTTCCAGTTTTGGATTGATAATAACCTCAAGTCTGGGAGACTCTCCTTCACACAAATCATCCAATAAACTGGATTCTTGAAACCAAATAGTTCCTCGGGTTGAGCCTTCAGCCCATCTGACATTTATAACCGGTAAATCATTTTCACCGATAATTTCTCCTCCTTCTATCATCCAAAAATATTTTCGGTTAGCGTATTGATTTTGCACCCTATATTCAAAAATCCCTTCGGGATTATAACAAATCTCTGTTTCACCGGTAGGGATTTCAGAAATAATCACAGGATTAATATTAACCTGTAATTGTACTTCTGCCATTGGACATCCTTCCATAGTGAATGGTATGGCCAGAACAAATGCATCTGGATTGGTTTTACCCCATCGGATGGTTACCAAGCCTTCTTCTTCATTGAGGTCAATGATTTCCCCTCCTTCCTGCTTCCATTCCACTTTAGAGAATTCTTCAGGAGATCTGAAGGAATAGGTAATTTCCTCCACTTCAGGACAAACTGAGGTCAAACCAATAATTTCTCCCTCAACGGTTTGCACGTTCACATTAAATTTTACCTCCTCTTGCTGATCACAACTATTTATACTCAGGGAGGCTATAACTTTAATTTCATAAACTCCAATCTCGCCATAGGTATGCTTTACCTGTTTTCCTTCTTTTAGGGGACTCCCATCCCCAAAATCCCACAAAAAATATGTGAACAGCTCATTTTCGGGAAAAATCTCCCAGGTTCCTTCTTGGTTTAGGCAGGCCACTTTTTCCCCTTGAACCTCAAATTCATAAGTGGGTTCTGTTTCAAAATTTAAATTGGACAAAGCGGCACCTACTGCATATCCATAAGATTCCACCACCCCGAACCCATAAACATAGGCTATAAATCCTTCCGAATTATCCAATCGATGAACGCCTTGGGGAATATTCAACCTTGCATAAGAAAAATCGGGATATTGCGGAAATGGCGTAAACTGATTACCTATATTTTGACCATCAAGCCTGGTGAGACCTGAAGCAGCAGATGGTACAATGATGTTAACATAATGGTTCCTTACTTCAGGGAGCTGAATGGCGTTGAAGGTTACTGATTGGAGCAATTGTTGGTTGGGGCTGTAACTCATCATGAATGGATCCCCATCTTCAAAAAGAGGTGAACCCGGATCATTACATTCCTGGCTTTTGGAAAAAACAGTGACCAATGATGGCTTATCCGTAGTTATTCTTTTGACTTCGTTTTGTTCAAAATTTAAAGTCAGAAACCTACCTGCATTAAGATTACCGACATTCACACCATCAACCAGAACAGAAGTATTATTCTCTGAAGCCAAAACTTTCACCATCTCCCCTGAGGTTCTTCCCCTCAAAGAAACATGGAGGTAATCTGTACCCCAGGTGGTAACAGGATACATATGTTGAAAAAGGTGGTCATTTGCACCTCCGCAATTGCCCACACTGGTCCATTTATTGCCACCAAAAACAGCTATATTCTTACAATCATCCACATTATCACCAACTACCCTCACCCTTGTCCCCGTCAAATCAGCCTTGGCTTTAATTTGGTATGATTGCCCTGAATTCAAAGAAATTTCAAATGGTATAGCGGCCGGATTGCCACTCAAAGTAAAAACTGAAGGAGTAATTTGTATCCTGGTATTATCTTCCACGGCCACTACCAATAAAAGACTTTCATCATTTACATTGGGGGAATATGGAAAATTGGTGGGTGCAGTCATTATTTCAAAATGAGATACTACATAGTATTCTTTTCCAAGGGAGGTAATAGGTAGCACTACTGTTCCATCAGCAGACCTTAAGCGTTCGTTAAATGCATATACCGAAACATCCCCGCTCGAATTGATATAAACCCCTTTGTTTTCCACTACCCCGGAAGCCCGGTGAAGAATGTCCATGTCCTCAATCCTATAAAAAAACTGGTCTCCGGTATTTAAATCAAAATTGACTGATCTATTGCCATATTGGATAATTCCGGTTGCCGGTTCGGCAGCAGTAATGACCACTATTCCATAATCTAAAGCCGAATTGCCGGGATTATCGTAATCAACAACCCTATTATTCTCCATAAAACCAAAGCGGAATTCTTTTCCCACTGTAGTCAATTGGGCAAATGCCTTACTTCCAAATAGAAAGACCAGGAAGAACAAAATAAAGTAATACCCCTTTGACATGCAGGACATTGGATCCGTGGAATTAATTTAATTTCTTAATATAAAACCCTAATTTGAAAAATGTTCAGATTATTGTACAAATACACAAAATTTAAAAAATATTATGGCAACTAAAAGATATTGCTTAACCCTTAACTTAAAAAATGATCCGGTATTGATTGAAGAATATGAAAGGTACCACAAGCAAATCCCTGAAGCTATTTTGCAAAGCTTTAAGGATGCGGACATACTTTCCATGGAACTTTACCGATGGGAAACGAGGCTCTTTATGGTCTTGGATGTTTCAGAAAATTTTTCCTTTGAAAGAAAAAAGCTTTTGGATGAAAACAACCCAAAAGTAAAGGAATGGGAGAATTTGATGTTGAAATACCAAGAACCAATAGCAGAAAATAAATCTTCTGAAAAATGGGTTTTAATGAATCAGATTTTCAAAACAAATTGAAAAAATGGCATGCGTCATTTTGAATGTAATGGAATTCTAGGTTTTATGAAGGTATCAAAAGAATGAAAGGGAAAAAATACAGGATAAAAAATGAGATTTTTCCTAAAATATTAAACTGAAAACCAACAAAATATCACATTTTAGGTAAAAATCAGTTTATTTAGTAAAAGATTGAAAGTAAATTTGATCAAATAATATTAAATTACTTTACTGATTCGTTACACCCATATAATTTAGATTGTATCATTCTAACAGACCCGAATTGTGCCATATAAAGAGAAAGAGATTGAAAAAAAGTATTACTCTATTGGAGAAGTGGCCAATATTTTCAAAGTTGCACCTTCTCTCATCAGGTATTGGGAAGGTGAATTTGACGTCATAAAACCAAAAAAGGACAAAAAGGGAAATAGAAGGTTTACAAAAGATGATATTGAAAAAATTAGGTTTATCTACCAATTGGTAAAAGTCAAGGGATATACCTTACAGGGTGCGCAGGAAGTGATCAAAAAGAATCAGGAGAAAATTTTTGACAAAGCTACAATGGTGGACCGGCTCCATCAAATAAGACGTTTTTTAATAGAAATTAGAGATAGTATGCATGTTGACTCCACTGACAGATGAATTACAATATCAATTAGCATTACATCGGATTCCGAAAATCGGCCCAACGGTATACAGAAACATTCTGGCTTATACGGGGTCTGCCAGAAGTTTTTTTGAAATGCCTTCTGGCAAAGCTGCTAAAATCCCAAGGATCAGCCAGAAACTTTTGGAATTAAGAAAAGAAGGCAAACTTTACCTTAAGGAGGCTGAAGAAATTATTGCCCAATGTCAAAAGAAAAATATCAATATCCTTACTTTTTCCAATCCTGAATATCCTTCCCGTTTGAAATCCCTGGATGATTGCCCGATGGTACTTTTTACTAAGGGTAAAATAAATTTCAACGCCCCCAGGACCATTGGTATGGTTGGAACAAGGAATGCCACAGAGTATGGCCGAAGTATAACAAGAAAAATTATTGAGGATTTAAGTCCTTACCTGCCAACTGTGATCAGTGGACTTGCTTATGGGATTGATATTGAATCCCATAGGGCAGCATTGCAGAACAAACTCCCTACAATAGCCATATTAGGTTCTTCTGTAGATCAGGTATATCCTTCAGCCCATAAAGGTACGGCAGAGGCTATGTTGGATTCCGGGGGATTGATAAGCGAATATCCACCTGGTACTGTCATGCATCCCAGCAATTTCCCGCAAAGAAACCGGATAATTGCCGGATTGTCGGATGCACTGATCGTAGTGGAAGCTGCCAAAAAAGGAGGCGCATTGATAACAGCAGAAATTTCCTTCAGTTACAACCGGGAAGTCTTTGCCGTTCCTGGAAATCTCCATGCTCCTTATAGTGAAGGATGTAATCATTTGATCAGAAAAATGAAGGCTTCAATTTTTACAGGTCCGAAAGACTTGGAAGAATCCCTGT
The DNA here is from genome assembly GCF_042683085.1 of Shivajiella indica. Taxonomy (NCBI): domain Bacteria; kingdom Pseudomonadati; phylum Bacteroidota; class Cytophagia; order Cytophagales; family Cyclobacteriaceae; genus Shivajiella; species Shivajiella indica. Next base: position 975,171 of record NZ_JBHUIV010000010.1, read on the forward strand.
CCTGGTCAAAAGAAAATCCTGAAACAAACAACTCAAATAAAAACAGAAAAGACTTTGCTGGTTTTGAAGAGGAAGAAAAGAAGATCCTTTTATTACTCCAGGAGTATGTAGAATTGGAGATTGACCAGCTTTCCCTGATGACCGGAGTTTCTATTTCGACTTTAGCCATGAAACTCTTAAATCTTGAATTTGAAGGACTTATTAAATCCTTACCAGGTAAAAAATACCGATTAACCTAAACACAATATGAATTTCCCCAAATTTCGGGAGAATAAAATCCATATTTGGCTATAAGTAAAACTTGAAATACAGAAACCAAGGTCCTTAAAAAGCACAAATAAAAAACCCCAAACTACCCTACTGGCAATTTGGAGTTTTTAAAATAAATGATTTGAATTTGGATTTTGGATTTCGAAAATTGGTAATTAGTAATTGGTAATTGGTAATTGGTAATTGGTAATTAGTAATTTCTATTTATCTTCTTCCCATTCCAGGCATCATTCCGCCCAATGCTTTTTTAGCCCCTCCCATTTTATTCATCTGCTTCATCATTTTTCTCATATCAGAAAATTGTTTCATCAGGTTATTCACCTCAACGATAGTTCTCCCGCTACCATTCGCTATCCTTTTTCTCCTACTTCCATCAATGATGTCCGGATTTTCCCTTTCTAAAGGAGTCATACTTCGGATAATTGCCTCTATTGGTTTAAAAGAATCATCATCTATATCCAATCCTTTCATGGCTTTGCCCATTCCGGGTATCATTCCCATCAAATCCTTGATATTCCCCATTTTTTTGATCTGCTCCAATTGTGACAGGAAGTCATCGAAATTGAATTGATTTTTTCTGATTTTGGCATTGATCCGTTTGGCTTCATCCTCGTCAAAAGTTTGTTGGGCCCTTTCAACCAAGGATATGACATCACCCATGCCAAGGATTCTTTGGGCCATCCTGTCCGGGTGGAAAACATCAATGTTTTCCATTTTTTCACCGGTTGAAATAAATTTGATCGGCTTATTGACTACATGTCGGATTGAAATCGCAGCACCACCTCTTGTATCACCGTCCAATTTGGTCAACACCACCCCATCAAAATTCAATCGCTCATCAAATGTTTTAGCAGTATTGACAGCATCTTGACCGGTCATGGAATCCACCACAAACAGGGTCTCTGAAGGATTGAGCGCTTTTTTCAGGGCTTCAATCTCTTGCATCATCTGTTCATCTACCGCCAAACGACCTGCAGTGTCGACGATGACTATCTTTTTTCCATTTTTCTTTGCATAATCTAAGGCATGGTTGGCAATTTCAATGGCATTTTTGTTTTCAGGTTCCGCATACACCTCCACTCCAATCTGCTCTCCCAAAACCTTCAACTGATCAATAGCTGCAGGTCTGTAAATATCGCAGGCTACCAATAAAACCTGTCTACCCTGCTTCTTTAAAAGATTGGCGAATTTTCCAGTAAATGTAGTTTTACCTGAACCCTGAAGACCTGAGATTAGGATAACTGCCGGATCTCCCTTGATGTTGACATCAACTTTGGATCCTCCCATCAGTTTAGTCAATTCTTCCTGGGTAATCTTCACCAGTAACTGGCCAGGTGATACTGCGATCAACACATCCCTGCCCAATGCCTCATCTTTAATGGTATCCGTTACTTCCTTCGCCACTTTATAATTGACATCAGCGTCAATCAACGCTCTCCTTATCTCCTTTACTGTAGTAGCAACATTTATTTCGGTAATTTTACCGGTCCCTTTTAGGGTTTTGAAAGCTCTATCTAATTTTAAACTAAGATTATCAAACATGCCTGAATTCAATTTGGGGCAAAAATAGGGAATTTATTTGGTAGTAAAATGGTATTGGATCCTATGACGGTATTTTTCACCTGGATTTAGCCTGGCGCTTGGGAAATCAGGTTCATTGGGAGAATTGGGAAAAGTCTGTGGTTCCAGACATAAACCCATATATTGGGAATAAGTGATACCTGCGGTAGTAAGCTTTCCATCCAGAAAATTTCCTGAGTAAAATTGGACACCCGGTGAATCGGAATACAGTTCCATCACCCTTCCGGAACCCGAATGACTAAGTTCTGCCATTTTCACCAATTCACCATCATGCTGTTCTTTGATTACATAATTGTGGTCATATCCCCCTGGAATCTGGTCAATTCTTTCTCCTATTTTCTTGGCTTCATTAAAATCAAAAGCAGTATTGCTTACAGATACCAATTCCCCGGTAGGAATCAATTCATTATTCACCGGGGTATATTTGGGTGCATTGATAACCAACTCATGCCCGAGAATATTTTCCTTCATCGCACTCAGGTTGAAATAACCGTGATGGGTAAGGTTAATGATGGTGGGTTTATCCGTTTCCGACTCAAATTCCAATAGTAATTTATTATCAGCTGTCAGTTCAAAAGTAAGTGTTGTGGTCAAATTTCCGGGATAGCCCTCCTCCCCATCAGGACTTAAATAGGTCATTTTAACCTTCATAGAGTTTTCACTTTCGACCATTTCTGCATCCCAATGTTTTCTGTTAAAACCCAAAAGGCCTCCGTGAAGATGGTTATTTCCATCATTTGTAGCCAATTGGTAAGCTGTCCCATCCAATTCAAATTTACCTTTTGCAATCCGGTTGGCGTACCTTCCAACCGCTGCACCCAAATAGTAATCATTGGAATCATATCCTTCCAGATTATCATAACCCAAAACAATGTTTTCGGAAACTCCTTCCCGGTCTGGCACTATTAATTTGGTAATAAGGCCTCCAAAGCTTGAAATTTCAACCTGCATACCGTTACCGTTGTCGAGGTGGAAGACTTTTGCATTTTTACCTGCAACTGGAACTTCTTTAATTTTAACTTCAAATTTAATTTCCTTCTTTTCCATGGCACTATCGCTTTGTTTGGCAGGATTACAATAACACATCAATCCCATTATCAGGGCTGAAAACAACAATTTGGCTTTTGATTCCATGTTTCGATTTTGTTTTGGTTTATTAACATCCTTGTCCGTAATAGGCATTTTTCCCATGTTTCCTTTCGTAATGCTTACGGATAAGGGAATCTTTTAATCTAGGTGCATTGGGATTTATCTGTAAGGTAAGATATGCCATTCTGGCAATCTCTTCCAGGACTTTACTGTTATAAACTGCCTTGTCAGCATTTTTACCCCAGGAAAAGGGGCCATGATTCCCAATTAATACCATTTCCACCTCTTCCGGACTCAGGTTTTTCTCCGCAAAACAATCCAGAATCTGTCGGCCGGTATTGTGTTCATAATCTCCTTGAATCAATACATCTGCCATAGGTGGAGCGCAGGGGATATCAACAGTCAAATGATCGGCATGTGTCGTACCAAATATTGGAATATCCATCTGGGCCTGGGCCCATGATACCGCATACGTCGAATGGGTATGGCAAATCCCTCCAATATTCTTCCAATGTTTGTATAAGTATGCGTGCGTTTTGGTATCCGAAGAAGGTCTCATTGATCCTTCAATGATATTGTTGTCAAAATCCACAATGACAATATCATCCACTTTGAGTGCTTCGTAAGGAACTCCACTGGGTTTGATAGCAAATACCCCCTTTTCCCTATCTACAGCACTAACATTTCCAAATGTGTAGACCACCAAGTCAAGCTTAGGTAGTTGGAGATTGGCTTGAAGGCATTGTTGTTTTATTTCTAAATATCTATTCATTTGCAATAAAAAGGATGAAGTATAAAGGTTGAGGGATGAAAATTAATTTCCTCTTTGATTAGTCTTACGGTAATTTAATACTATCTATTTTTTGAATTCCTATTTTTCATTTTTAAAGCTATAGAAACAAAAATAGCAGTAAGTTCATTGGCTTCTTTTATATGCACATCAACATTCACCCATTTTTTTTCATTTATCACTTCTAACCAAAATTCACTTTCATCAGCCTCTTCAATTACCACCCCAATTTTTGCAACAAACTCTTTGTCACTTCTCCCTCTACTGGCAGCCCTATAATTTGAAGCTACGGAAGTCCCACTTCTAACCAATTGATTACCGACGGCTCTTCCTGATATTGTGTTTGGTAATTTTTCAACAACATCAATTATCGCAAGAGCAAACCGCTTTGTTCTATCTTTCAAATCATTTTTCATATGTCATTAAGTTTTGTCTCAAACTTAATTTATAAAATATGACAAGAATTTTATAAAACTTATTAATTCAATCAGAGAAGTTTGGCTTGAAAATATGCCAAATACTTTCTCTTTTTTAATATTCAATCTCTTTATAATTATTCCAAATTGGTCATTCATGTTAACCAAGCGAGCATATTAGAGATTTAAGAACCGTTTTCCAATTTTTCATTTCCCTAGAAGCCAAATTGACTATCCATGGTTAAAATCTTTTTGGGTTTATTTAATTTAATATAAGAATTCAACAATAACTTCAATTTAATACAAATTAGCTTCTTCATTTTCGTCCTCATCCTTCATCCTTCATCCTTCATCCTTCAACAAACCTTCCAAACCTCAGATACTCCTGATAAAGTCTTTCATAAATTTCCACATGTTCAGCAATAGGTTCATAGACCTTGTCAAACCCATTTCCCATATGATTAATGGCTTCTTGGGTGCTGGAATAAATACCACCAGCTACTGCAGCATACATTGCAGCACCAAGGGCAGGAGCCTGATCTGAACTGGCCACTTTGATGGGCATATTCAGCACATCCGCAAGGGTCTGCATGACCAAAGTAGATTTTTTAGCTACTCCCCCTAAGCCAATAACGTTGTCTATTTTCACTCCTTCTTCCCTAAATCGTTCAACAATTCTTTTAGATCCAAAAGAAATGGATTCTACCAAAGCTTTAAATACCCTTGGGGCATCTGAACCCATATTCAGGTTCATGATGGCTCCTTTCAAAGCCTGGTTGGCATCCGGAGTCCTCCTGCCATTTATCCAATCTAAAGCCACAATTTTGGATTCCTTCACAGGAATTTTTTCCGCTTCGGAAGAAAGTTTTATAATAATCCGATCCTCTATTTCTGCAATTAATTTGGATTTTTGTTCTTTATCCAAGATCGAACTCCCTTGGATAATTTCCAGGGATGGTTCTATGACCAAGTCTTTAAACCAAGCCAATACATCGCCAAAACCGGATTGTCCTGCCTCAAGGCCAATTGTCCCTGGAATGACAGAGCCATCAACCTGACCACAAATTCCTCTGATCAGATTGTCCCCTATAGTATCTTTTGGAGCAATCATTACATCGCAGGTGGAAGTACCCATAACTTTGATAAGGGTATTTTCTGATACCTGTCCGCCCACAGCTCCTGCATGGGCATCAAAAGTTCCCACTGCCACCACTGTATCTTCAGAAAGCCCTAATTTTTCAGCCCAGGATTTACTGAGTTTTCCTGCAGGAGTGTCTGAGGTATATGTTTCTTTGTATAACCTGTCTTTTAGTCGGGCCAAATAGGGATCAAGTTTTTCAAGAAACTTTTTAGGAGGCAATCCTCCCCAGCTCTCATGCCACAAAGCTTTATGCCCTGCAGCACATCTGCTTCTTTTTAATTCCAATGGATTTTCACAACCGATCAACTGAGCGGTGATAAAATCACAGTGTTCCATCCATGAATAAGCTTCCTTTTTTACTTCTTCATCTTCTCTGATTACATGGAGAATCTTGGACCAAAACCACTCTGAGGAATAAATTCCCCCTTCATATTTTGTGTAGTCCTCTCCTCCCCAGTTTCTGGCCATTTCATTGATCTCATCAGCCTCTTTAATGGCAGTGTGGTCTTTCCAAAGGACCATCATGGCATTAGGATTTTCTGCAAATTGGGGATTCATTGCCAAAGACTGGCCTTTTTCATCTACGGGTAAGGGAGATGAGCCGGTTGTATCCACGCAGATAGCTTTTACAAAGGATGTCGAAATTCCAGATTTGGAAATTACATTTTTAATAGTTGACTCCAATCCTTCTAAGTGGTCTAAAGGATGTTGCCTGAATTGATTGGAAACAGGATTGCAGTATTTCCCTTTTTTCCATCTTGGATACCAAAAAACATCCTCAGCTAGACTTTGCCCATTCAAAGTATTTACAAGAACAGCACGAACAGAATCGGTACCGTAATCAAGTCCGATGACAATTTTGTTTTTCATGAATTGGAATTTTTTTCATTTATCTCCTTTCCATTGGAAATGTTATCCAAAAAGAGATTATTTAACCCTGACCATTATAATTGATTTTGCCGGCACTGATATATTCAATGATTCTTTAGACAATTTGAAATCCTTGAATTCAGCTGTTTTGACTACTTCTTTCTTTTCAAAAGAATTGTAAGAATTGATTTCAGGCGCTGTAATTATTTTTGCAGTTACTGATTTTGGATCCATCCCTCTCAGCAAAACATCTAAGTCTATTTTCTTATCAGGATTGATATTGGCAATACTGATATTGACAGTTCCGTCAGCTGATTTCGATGAGGAAACATTCAATGCCTTCATAGTCTCATTGCCGATGCTGACATCTTCCGAAGTTAGATGATGGGACAAAAGCAAAGCATCTTTATGAGGTTTATAAAGATCAAAAACATGATAGGTTGGGGTTAGGATCATGTCTTTATCATCAGTAAGGATGATTGCCTGAAGCACATTGACTGTCTGGGCCAAATTAGCCATATGCACCCTGTCTGCGTGATTATTGAATATATTCAAAGACATTGCGGCAACAAATGCATCTCTAAGTGTATTCTGTTGGTACAAGAATCCAGGGTTTGTACCAGGTTCCACATCAAACCATGTTCCCCATTCATCAAAGATAATACCCACTTTCTTCTCAGGATCATATTGGTCCATAATTGCACCATGTCTGACAATAAGTTCTTCCAGGCGAGCTGCCTTCTTCAAGGTTACCAAGTAAGTGGCTTTGTCAAAATCAGTTGCTGAGGTTTTATTTTGCCAAGTGCCTGTCACAGTGTAATAATGGATTGAAAGACCATCCATCATATCCAATGGAATATTCTTCATCAACACCTCAGTCCAGTTATAATCGAAACTGTTAGCCCCTCCTGCTATTTTATACAACTTATTGGCACCGTAATCCCTGGCATAGGTAGCATACCTTTTATATTCATTGGCATAATATTCTGCCGTCATGTTGCCGCCACATCCCCAGTTTTCATTTCCAACGCCCCAATATTTGATATTCCAAGGTTCTTCCTGACCGTTTTTCTTTCGAAGGTTGGCCATGGGGCTTACACCGTCAAAGTTGATATACTCTATCCATTTGGACATCTCTTCCACAGATCCACTTCCCACATTTCCGGTGATATAAGGCTCAGCACCGATTTTTTTGGTGAAATTCAAAAACTCATGAGTACCGAATGAATTGTCTTCCACTACACCACCCCAATGGGTATTGATCATCATGGGCCTTTCTTTTGGATCACCTATCCCATCAGTCCAGTGATATTCATCCGCAAAACAACCTCCCGGCCATCTGAGATTTGGAATTTCAAGGGCTTTGATGGCATTCATGACATCCAATCTATAGCCATCCTCGTTTGGAATATCTGAATCTGGTCCAACCCATATTCCTCCGTAAATATTTCTCCCCAAATGTTCGGCGAAATGTCCGTAAATATGACGGCTGATTACAGGTCCACTCTGGTCGGTATTGACAATGAGCTGGTTTGTTTGGGCATTTGCAGAGAAAATCACCAAAAACCCGATAAGAAATGAGGTCCAATTGAAGTAATATGTTTTATTCATGATTAAAAGATTATTTTTAAGGTTATCGTTTTTAAGTCAGCCCAATAAGATGTGAATAAGGAATTTAAGAAACAATTTGAAATTTATAATGTAATCCAATGTGGAAATTTTATTCAAACTTAAACGAATTTCAAAAAATTTAATCAATAGGACAATATTTTAATTGTATTTTTTACACTAATATTTTTTTGATTCATTACATCAAGGCAATTCAAGCTGATAAAGTAGATTTGTTTTATTTATCGTTTCCAAAAAATGATTGATGAAGTCTAATGATTTCCTCATGCTTTTACAGAACTTTATTCTAAAAATTTCTAATTTTATAAATCAAAAGTTAAGATTATGAAATACTCTAATCAAAGCAGGGTATTGGTAGCTGTAGATAGCATTATCATTGGATTTGATGGTTTTGACTACAAAATCCTGCTCATACAAAGGGGATTTGCCCCGGAGAAAGAAAAATGGAGCTTAATGGGAGGATTTGTTCAGAACAATGAATCCGTAGATGAGGCAGCCAACCGTATTTTAAAGCAACTCACCGGACTGGAGGATGTTTATCTGGAACAATTACACGTTTTTAGCGAACCTGATCGAGACCCCATTGAAAGGGTAATTGCCATCGCATATGTCGCTCTAATTGATATTCAAAAGTACCAGCAGCAAATCAATGATGATTTCCATGCCAGGTGGTTTTTATTAAAAGAATTGCCCAAACTTATTTTTGATCATGAGGAAATGGTGAGAGCTGCATTGGAAAGATTGCGCTACAAGGCGGCCTTCCATCCCATTTTATTTGAGCTTTTGCCGGAAAAATTCACCCTACCCCAACTCCAGGCTATGTATGAGGGACTATTCGACACAAAAATTGACAAAAGAAACTTTAGCAGGAAAGTTTTGTCCACTAATTTATTGAAAAAGGAAAAAGATAAAGATAAGTCCTCCAGTAAAAAAGGTGCATTTTTTTACAGCCTGGACGAGCAAAATTACAAGGAAAATTTCCAAAGCATCCTGAATTTCATTCCAAAAAATGAAATTCAATTGTTGAATGAATAATTTCCAATGTCTTTATTTTTTTTAAAAATTTATTTAGGTGTATTTGTGACACTTAAATAAATTTGCCGATCTTTAGATAAACCTATTAACCTATACATGAACTCAGGCTTTTCAACATTAGATTACATAGTTTTCATATTGTATGGAATTGTTATTGTCACTATTGGCCTTTATGTTTCCAGAACAAAAAAAGGTGTTCAGAAAACAGCAAAAGAATACTTTTTAGCAGACCGGTCCCTTACATGGTGGGCAGTTGGTGCCTCACTTATTGCCGCAAACATATCAGCTGAGCATTTTATTGGTACATCTGGATCAGGTTTTGCCATCGGTTTGGGCATAGCTGCTTATGAATGGATCGCAGCCATAGCACTGATCATTGTGGCGAAATATTTTCTCCCCATATTTCTTGATAAAGGCATATACACCATGCCGCAATTTCTTAGTGAAAGATTCAACAGGGGAGTAAGTTCTGCATTTGCGGTATTTTGGTTGTTGGTATATATTTTCGTCAACCTCACTTCAGTAAGTTATTTGGGAGCTTTGGCCCTGGAAAAAATCATGGGAGTACCTTTGGTATATGGAATCATTGGATTACTCATTTTTTCGGGCATTTATTCCATTTATGGAGGACTTGAAGCAGTAGCCTGGACGGATGTGGTTCAGGTTCTGGTTCTTATAGGCGGAGGGCTGGTCACTACATTCCTTGCTCTCGATGCAGTGGGAAATGGACATGGTATATTAGCAGGGTTTGAAAATATTTATGCCAGCGGAAGGGACCATTTTGCCATGATCATCCCAAAAGGAGCAAAAATGATCCCAGATGGTGAAGGGGGATTAAAAGATGCCTACCAGGACCTTCCGGGTGTTGCGGTAATTTTAGGGGCTATGTGGCTGACCAATATAGGCTACTGGGGATTTAACCAATATATCATACAAAAAGGTTTGGCGGCAAAAAGTATCCAAGAAGCAAAAAAAGGGTTGATTTTTGCAGGATATCTTAAAATTCTCATTCCACTTTTAGTAGTAATTCCAGGAATCGCAGCTTATGTCCTTATCAATGATTATACGCCACAGGAGCTGTCAGAAATGCTGAATATTCCAGTGGAACAAATTGGAAGCATTAATAAATCAGATGAGGCATATCCCTGGTTATTGAAGAATTTTGTCCCTGCCGGTGTGAGGGGACTCGCTTTTGCAGCCCTTGCTGCCGCGATCGTTTCCTCATTGGCTTCCATGATCAACAGTACATCTACCATTTTCACCATGGACATTTACAGGACTTATTTCAACCCCCAAGCCAACAATAGGCAATTAGTGACTACAGGAAGGATAGTAGCTGTATTGGCCTTGTTGATAGCCATGTACATTGCACCAAAATTGAGCACTTTAGATCAAGTATTCCAATATATCCAGGAATATACAGGATATATCTATCCAGGAGTGGTTGCTGTATTTTGCATGGGCTTGTTTTGGAGGCAAATTACTTCAAATGCTGCCCTCTGGACAGCCATTGCGACAATCCCTGCAGGTATCCTGTTCAAAGTACTTTATCCCGAAATGCCTTTCATTCTTAGAATGGGGTATGTATTTATCGTCCTTTGCTTTCTGGCATCTTTGATAAGTTTTACCGAGAAGAAAGCTTCTGCAAATCCCAATTATGGCAAAAACAAAAAAATACTGGTGATCGGGAATCTCTTTATAATTTTTGGATTGGTTCTTTCAATTTTGGGATTTATTCAATTTGAAGCATTTGCCTACCTTGGAATTGAATCCATTTTTATGCTTTCCACCTTATTTTTCATGTTGGGAGTAATACTGTATACGAATGTAAAAATGAAAACCTCAGATAAAAAAGCATTTGAAATTGACCCGGAATTATTCAGTACCACCTCTTCCTTTAACCTAGGAGCCGCTGGTATTATATTGATTGTGGGTCTTTTATATTATTTTTTCTGGATGTAAAAGTAAAATCAATAAACCTAAAATGACTTATTATGGCTAGTTTGAAAGAATACGAAGTTTGGTTTGTGACAGGCAGCCAACATCTTTATGGAGAGGAGACGCTGAGACAGGTGGCTGATCATTCACAAATCATTTCCAGGGAACTGCACAGTTCCCCAAATATCTGTGTCAGTATTGTTTTCAAACCTGTCGTCAAAACTACAGAAGAAATATTTTCTCTATGTCAGGAGGCTAATCAAGCCAATAACTGTATAGGTCTGATCACTTGGATGCATACTTTTTCCCCGGCAAAAATGTGGATTTCGGGATTGAAGATTTTGTCCAAGCCCCTACTCCACCTTCATACCCAATTCAACAGAGATATTCCATGGGCCTCTATTGATATGGATTTTATGAATCTCAACCAAAGTGCCCATGGAGACAGAGAATTCGGTTTTATTGTTTCGAGGATGAAAATCAACCGGAAAGTGGTTGTAGGCCATTGGCAAGATTCAAATGTCAAATCCCAAATTGATACCTGGGCAAGGGCAGCGGCTGCCTGGAAAGACTGGCAGGGGGCTAAATTTGCAAGGTTTGGGGACAATATGAGAAACGTTGCTGTGACAGAAGGTGATAAAGTAGAGGCTGAAATGAAATTCGGTTTTTCGGTGAATACGCACCCTGTTGGCGACTTGGTTCAGGTGATCAATTCCATATCAGATAAAGAAATTAATCTTTTGGTGGAAGAATACGAAGCTTCATACCATCTGGCCCCCAATCTTCAAAAAGGTGGTGAAAAAAGAAATTCACTTCTGGATGCGGCAAAAATTGAGCTCGGCATGCGCCATTTCCTTAAAGCCGGCGGTTTCAAAGGCTTTACCAATACGTTTGAGGATCTACATGGCATGAAACAGTTACCGGGAATAGGAACACAAAGACTCATGGCTGAAGGATATGGGTATGCGGGTGAAGGGGACTGGAAAACTGCTGCTTTGGTTAGGGCAATGAAAATTATGGGTACCGGCATGGAGGGAGGAAATGCCTTTATGGAGGATTATACCTACCATTTTGAACCCAACAACAATTTGGTATTGGGTGCCCATATGCTGGAAGTGGATCCTGTTTTATCGGCAGAAAAACCAAAGTGTGAGGTACACCCTTTGGGAATAGGTGGCAAAGAAGATCCTGTAAGGTTAGTTTTCAATGGAAAAGCCGGATCTGCGCTCAATGCCTCTTTGGTGGATATGGGAAATAGATTTAGACTCGTTGTCAATGAAGTGGAAGCGGTGACCCCTCCATTTGATTTACCAAAATTACCGGTGGCCAGGGTTATGTGGAAACCCTTGCCCGACATGAACACTGCCTGTGCGGCATGGATTTATGCCGGGGGTGCACACCATACCTGCTTTAGCCAAAACCTTTCCATCGAACATTTGACAGATTTTGCCACGATTGCGGGATTGGAAAATATTATCATTGGCCGAAATACCAATTTACCGGCCATTCAAAAAGAGCTGAAATGGAGTGAGGTTTATTATAAACTAATGGAAAAATAACTGATACCTCAAAAGGGGCTTAGATAAGCCCCTTTTGGTTAATATATTTTCCATGAATATCTCCCTAATAAGAGACATACTGAAAGTATGCTTTTTAAATTAATGTACTGACAAATATTTCCCTTGATTCAGGCTTGGACTAAAATTTTTTGGTTCAACAATTTTAAAATCAACAGGGCAAAGCAGAAAGCAAGTTTTTTCTCCTAATAATTTATAATTTGCAGACTCTTTACCAATTGAAAAAAACTGAGAATGCAGATTAATATCAAAAAAGATATCCTGCCCCACCTGATCGGAGTGGTGCTTTTTTATCTGGTTGTAGTGTTTTATTTCTCTCCGGCAGTTTTTGACGGAAAAATAATATTCCAGTATGATATTTTACAATGGGAAGGTGCTTCCAAAGAAATTTTGGATTACCGGCAGAATAATGGAGAAGAGGCACTTTGGGCAACCCGTTTGTTCAGTGGGATGCCCGCTTATTTGGTCAGCTTTGAGGTTCCGGGGGATATAACAAATCTATTGACTAAAATCATCACGCTGGGACTCCCACATCCTGTCAATTCACTTTTTTTTGGCATGGTATCCATGTATATCCTTTTGCTGAGTTTTAAAGTCCGACCTGAATTTTCTATAGGCGGTGCCATTGCCTTTGCATTCAATTCTTTTCATATCATCAGCCTGGAAGCAGGGCACAATGCAAAAATCTGGGCAATTTGTCTCATTCCATTGATTTTGGCTGGAATTCATCTCGCTTTTCAAAGAAAATACCTCCTTGGCTTGGCCTTGTTTACCTTTGGATTGATGCTGCAGCTCAAATTCAACCATCTCCAAATTACCTATTATACCGTAATTATAGTGGTGATTTATGGATTAGGGGAATTGATCTCCACTTTTAAATCCAAAGGATTTGTATATTTTGGAAAAGCGGCATTGGTTCTTATACTTGGCTTACTGCTGGCTGTGGGAGCAAATCTAAGCAGGTTCTTATCTGTTTTGGAATATAGCCCTTTCTCCACCAGGGGTCCTTCCAACATCAGCTCAGTTGAAAAATCCCAAGGAGGATTGGACAAAGATTATGCCTTCAATTGGTCACAGGGCAAATTAGAAACACTTACCCTTTTGGTGCCCTACCTATATGGTGGGGGAAGCACAGAACAATTGCCCAAAGATTCAAACACAGAAAATGCACTGAGAGCAAATGGAATTGATGCCAATCAAAGCAGGGATTTCATTTCCAATGCCAGAACCTATTGGGGGGATCAACCTGGTACAGGTGGCCCTATTTATGGTGGTGCTGTGATGCTTTTTGCATTAGTAGTGGGAATTATATTTGCACCCAGAAAATTAAAAATAGTATTTCTGACCATTACACTTCTTTCAATTCTGCTTGCATGGGGAAAAAATCTGGAATGGTTCAATTATACTATTTTCGACCATTTACCAGGCTATAACAAGTTCAGGGCAGTAACAATGGGATTGGCAATGGCCCTATTCTCCATCCCTGTGCTGGGTAGTTTGGGAATGGAGTATTTGTTCAGAACACGGCAAAAAGATCAGATCAATAGGGGATTATTTATCGCTTTGGGCTGTACTGCCGGACTAGCTGCCCTGATTTGGCTCTTTGCGGGCATGTTCAGTTTCAGGGCACCTGTTGATTCCAATTTTCCAAACTGGTTGGCAGAGGCCTTGATGGATGACCGAAAATCCATGTTGAAAAACAGCGCATTAAAAAGCCTGATATTCATCACTTTAGCGGCAGCTGCTGTTTGGGCAGCACTTAAAAACAAAATATCCACTGAATTGGCAGGAGCCACAATAGCTTTGCTGTTGATCATTGATCTTTGGAACGTCAACCGAAGATACCTAAATGAAGAATCTTTTAAATATAATCCATCAGAGCAATTTTTTACCAAAAGCCCTGCAGATGAAAAAATATTGTCCGACAAGGATTATTACAGGGTGTTGAATTTGGACAATCCTTTCAATGAGGCCAGGACAAGTTATTACCACAACAGCATTGGAGGGTATCATGGGGCCAAAATGAAAAGGTACCAGGAATTGATCGAAAATGTTCTGGGACCTGAAATGCAGGTTTTCATCCAAAAAGCCCAGGAAGGGGAATTTGACTGGGAAAGCCTGAAAGGATTGAATATGCTCAACACCAAATATATTCTGGCAGGCAGAGGCGAAAATGCAGTATTCCAAAACCCGGAGGCCAATGGGGTGGCCTGGTTTCCAACTTCAATTCAACCTGTGATGACCAATGATGATGAGTTGAAGCAGATTTCAAATTTAGATACCAAAACAATAGCCACTGTAAATGAATCTGAGTTTGGGAAACAAACAGTAGGCTCTGGTAAAGTGACCTTAAGTCAAAGGGAACCCTATGAATTGGCTTACCAAGTAGATGCAGAAAAAGGTGGATTGGTGGTGTTTTCAGAAATTTACTATCCAAAAGGCTGGAAGGCCTTTGTAAACGGAGAAGAAGTACCCATCCTCAGAACCAATTATTTATTGCGGGGAATTCAGGTTCCTGACGGTAAATCTACAATTATCATGAGATTCGAACCTTCAAGTTATCTGAAGACAAAGAATATCGTGGTAATAATTCAATATTTGATCAGTCTATTGTTAATTGGAGCTATCAGTATTACCCTCTTAAAAAACAATAATCCTAAGAAATGACCAAGCCAAAAATATTATTGGTCACTCCCTCATTCCAAACCTTTATCCTACAGGATATTGCTGTTTTATCAGAAAAATATGAGCTGATAATCAATACCTACAATTGGAAAGTTAAAGAGTTTGCACCAATCTATATGGTCATGCAATTTTTCCATATTTTGGCACATATCAATCAGGTCAGTTTTGTATTGGTTCACTTTGGTGGATATTGGTCCTTCTTCCCAAGTTTGCTTGGAAAGATCTTCAGAAAGCCTGTTTATATCGTACTCCATGGCACTGATTGTGCTTCAATTCCTGAATTGAATTATGGAAGTCTTAGAATACCTTTGTTGAAATGGTTTTGTGAAAGATCATATGATTGGGCCAGTATGTTGCTTCCAGTGAGTGATTCTTTGGTCAATTCCAGTAACGATTTTTATCAGCCCGGCAAACAATTGCCCAATGGTTTTCTTTATCATTTCCCTTTTATAAAAACTCCTTACCGGGTTATTCCTAACGGATTTGATGAATCCTTTTGGAAACCGGATGGGTCCATTCTTAAAAATGGAAAAACATTTATGGCGGTCATGTCGGCTGAACAGTATATTTTAAAAGGTGGGGATATGATCACTGAATTGGCAAAAAGATTTCAGGATTGCAATTTTTTCATCGCAGGGATGGACAAACCTAATGGTCTTCAAATTCCGGACAACCTGAAATTTTTGGGAAAAATAAAACCCCAGGAAATCAAAACTTATTATCAAAAGAGTGACTATTATTTTCAATTATCCATTTTTGAAGGATTTGGTTGTGCCCTCTGTGAAGCTATGCTTTGCGGTTGTCAGCCCATTGGTAGCGACGTCAATAACATTCCAAAAATAATTGGGGACACAGGAATACTTTTAAAGAAAAGAGATGTGAATCTATTGGAAAAAAACATCAAATCAATAATGGAATTGGCCAAGGGAGGACATATGGATTTAAATCCCAGAGAAAGGATTATTCAAAATTACAGTTTAGAAAACCGAAAAAAATTACTCTTTTCAGTCCTTCCTGATTAATATTGATGCAATTGATTCTATGGAAATATTAGCGGCCACCATTTCAAGATACCTTTATATAATCCCTGGAGGTTATTTTTTGGTACAGGTATTGAAAAAACTGTTTTCAAAAAAATATGAAAATCCTGAATGGAGAACTTTTTCCTTTAGAGGTATTACTATGAAAGTGGATATCTCAAAAAGTATGGGTTTGGCTATTTATTGGAGGGGCGCCCACGACTGGAGACCAATTTTTGCTATGGAAAAATTATTACAGAAGGGAAATACCGTGGTGGATATTGGGGCAAATCAGGGGGAGTATAGTCTTTGGTCTGCCAGAATAGTGGGAAAAGAAGGGAAAGTTTATGCATTTGAACCCCTTTCATCCATTTTTGGTAGGCTACAAGAAAACATTGCATTGAATCCGGATTTACAGAAAACCATAATTCCGGTACATTTGGGGCTTTCTGATAAAAAAGGAACCCTAAAATTATACTCATCTGATCTATCCAATGAAGGTGTCAATACGCTTTATAAAGAGGAAGGAAGTGTATTCCTGGAGGACATTGAATTAAGCACCTTGGATCAGGAATGGGAAAAAATTGGAAATCCAAAGTTGGACTTGCTTAAAATTGATGTGGAGGGAGCAGAGTTACCAGTTTTATTGGGAGCGGAAAAAACCATTGCTAAATTTTTACCGATCATCTTTCTTGAAATTAACCAAGAAGCTTGTAAAGCAGCAGGATATAAGGCAAGCGATATTTTAGAGTTTTTGACCAAATTCGGATATTCATTTGAGCTGATCGGCTTAAGGGGAAAAACCACGAAGGTTATCTCAGAAAAACTACCGGGTTTTTGCAATATCATTGCCAAAAAATAAAAATTTGTGACATGAAACCAATTGCCCGTCAAAGTGTCCTCACCACCATTTCATCCTATCTGGGAGTTTTGATCGGGTATTTCAATGTTCTATGGCTTCTCCCCTATGCCTTGGATCCTGAGCAAATCGGCCTTTTCAGAACCATTCAGGACCTGGCACTTCTTTTGGTTCCCTTCGCCCAATTGGGTCTTGGAAACGGAATTACAAGATTTTATCCTCAGGTAAAAGAAAAGCAGTTTTCTTTTTTCAGTTTAAGTTTGTTGCTGAGTCTTCTGGGCTTTTTATTGGTTTCTATTTTGTTTTTTGTTTTCAGGGAATATCTTGTTTCAGCATTTGCACAAAATTCTCCTGAAGTAATTGACTTTTTTGGGGTGGTGTTGTTAATCACATTGTTTTCAGTCATAAACACCATTTTGGATTCCTTTTGCCGCTCTTTTTTAAAAGTGGCAATTCCAACTTTTTTTAGGGAAGTTCTACTACGCTTATTGGTCTCCATTTTAGTGCTGCTTTATTTTCTCAAATGGATTGTGTTTATACAGCTTATGTGGGGCCTGTCCCTTGTTTACCTTTTGGCCCTTCTGGGCATGATAATTTATATGAAGAAAATTGGGATTTTTAAAATTGAGCTAAATTTCAAATCTTTTCCTGAATTCTTTCTAAGGGATTTTATCAAATACAGTCTGATCACATTATTGGGAACTACGGGTTCCCTTTTAATTATGAAGATCGACAGTTTAATGGTCTCTTCCATGGTGGGACTGGATGCCAATGCCATCTATTCCATTGCCTTTGCCATAGCCATTGTAATAGAAATGCCTCGAAGGGCAGTTTCCCAAGTGGTGATGCCGGTGATAGCGGAACATTTTGCCC
This sequence comes from Shivajiella indica, assembly GCF_042683085.1. NCBI lineage: Bacteria > Pseudomonadati > Bacteroidota > Cytophagia > Cytophagales > Cyclobacteriaceae > Shivajiella > Shivajiella indica. Next base: position 992,943 of record NZ_JBHUIV010000010.1, read on the forward strand.
GGAACCAGCCTGAAAAAATCAATGTATTGTACAAACAGGTCGCTGTACACCAATTGTTGATTTGCCTCTTACTTTTTTTGGGTATTTGGTCCAATGTCGACAACCTCTACCATTTTGTCCCTAACAATGCAGTATATGAAGCGGGAAAATGGGTTGTTTTATGGATTGGATTGGGAAAAGTGATTGATATTCTATTTTCGGTAAATGGAGAAATCATTGTCTATTCCAAATATTATATATTTAACATAACGGCTACCTTAATTATGAGCATCACTGTCATTCTGCTAAACCTGTTGCTTATTCCGCTTTATGGTATCGAGGGTGCTGCCATCGCATCCCTATTGGCTATGGGGCTCTATAATATTATAAAATATATTTATGTAAAATTAAGGTTGGATTTGGATCCATTTTCATGGGATGTGGCAAAAATAATTCTTTTAGGTATCGCGGTGTATGTCATTCAATATGTAGTTCTGCTAAAAATGGAATCAGGCTTAACGGACTTAATCATCCGTTCAATTTTAATTTCTGCTATCTATTTAGCCGGAATATATTTTCTTAAAATTGCAGAAAAAAGCCAGAAGGAATTAATCCAAAAAGTAAAAGGACTCAGGCCTTAGAGTGTTACCAAACCTCTTTATTGACAAGATTTGAGCTGCCTGGATTCCGCAAACTTCCACTGTTATCCTGAATCCGAAGAGACGAGGTCTCTCCCAATTGGTTTCGGGAGGGATGAGGCCTGTTTTTGGAAAGGGCTTCACTCGGGATTGTTTTTAAATTGTGAAGTCGGAACATGTCAGCGACCTGAGCCTTTTGACAAATATACGGATAATGAAATGAATGGTTGGTTAAATTTTCGGATCATTTTTAAGGTTTGAAAATTTTAAGATGCCGGAATTTGAATTTTATCCCAAATTTGAATCTCAGGAAAAACGAGTCTTTCCCGATAAAAGAATAATTCTAATCAGAAATTATTTTGTAAAGGTTAAGATTTCGCTATTTTTAGTAAGTAAACTGTAGGGGTATAAGATGGAAAATCTCCCTTCCTTACATTAGGGGAAACTTGAAAAAATAAGGGGTTTTCAAAATAAAAAATTGGTTTTTAGAAAATAAAACGCAACCTTACAAAATAATATTCTAAGTTTATCAACTTTTCAATCCCATAATCGTTAATTTTGCATTACGAAAAAGCGCTATAGAAAAATGTATCAAATTAAAAAGCTTATCGTTTGTCTGGACCAAAGTTCTCTTGATGAAACTCTTGTAAAATTTGCTTCATTTATTGCCAAAGCGAATCAAACCAAGAAAATTTATTTTACCAATATCATAAGGAATCTCAATATTCCAAAAGAAGTTTTGGCTGAATTTCCAAACCTGATTGAAAATATGGTGGAAGAAAGAAAAGCACAAATGAAAGAGGTGGTGGAAAATAACTTCACAAAACATGACGATGTTGAGTTTTCCTATGTGGTAAAAGAGGGGCAGTTATCCAAGAAAGTCCTCAAGCTTGCCCATGAAAAATCTGCCGATATGATTCTCGTAGGTAGAAAGGTTTCCTTACCTGGCACGGGAGTAATTTCCCAAAGATTGGCAAGAAGGGCAAGTTGTTCGCTATTGATCATCCCTGAAAATTCCAATCCTAAAATCAATAGGTTATTGGTTCCTTCAGATTTTTCCGACTATTCAAAAGATGCAATGGAAGAGGCTATCCTTATCGCTGAAAAATATGGGAAAAAAACCGAAATAGTCTGTCAAAACGTATTTACTGTACCTTCAGGATACCACTTTACAGGTAAAAGTTACGAGGAATTCACTTCCATCATGCAAATGCATGCTGAAATTAATTTTAAGAAATTTATAAGGAAAATAGATACCAAAAACATCCAGATCACTCCCGTATACACCCAGGATGAGGATGATGATCCAGTGGAGGATATCCTGGCCAAGGCAAAAGAAATAAACGCTGATGCTATCATCATAGGTGCAAAAGGAAGGACTGCCGCAACTGCTTTATTTATAGGGAGTATGGCAGAACGTCTTATCCAGTTAAATGATGAATTTCCCCTACTGGTTACCAGGCCAAAAGGTAAAAATGCAGGTATTCTGGATTATATTCTTGAAATTTAAATTTCATGAGTAAAAGGGCTTAAGGCCCTTTTTTTCTTTGGTAAAAAGTTTCAGGAAAGAATTTAAACCTCTTATGGACTAAACTGTCTAAGGTCTGAATGATGTCATTAAGTGATTTAGAACTTTTAGGTTTAATCCGGGATCCTAACTCTAAAGAGAAAGGATTTCGTTTTTTGGTTGAAATGTATCAGAAAAGAGTTTACGGCTTGATCAGAAAAATGGTCATTATTCATGAAGATGCAGATGACCTTACCCAAATGACCTTCATCAAGGCTTTCAAAAACATCCATAAATTTCAGGGGAATTCCTCCATATTTACCTGGCTATACCGGATTGCCACGAATGAAAGCTTGAATTTTTTGGAAAAAAAGAAGAAAAGGTTCTTTTTTAACATCCAAGATCATGAAGAGGTATTGGTCAATTACCTGAATTCATCTTCACTCATCAGTGGAGATGAAATTGAAAAAAAGCTTCAAAAAGCCCTGATTGGTCTTCCTGATAAACAAAGGTTGGTCTTTAACCTTAAATATTTCGAAGACATGGGATATGAAGATATCAGTAATATCACAGGCACATCAATAGGGGCACTTAAGGCTTCCTATCATCATGCGGTAAAAAAAATTGAAATCGAATTAAAAGATGAATAAACCATTGGTAATGAATCTTGTCTAACCATTGAATCATGAAAAATTTATCAAATAAAGAAATTTTCAAAACCCCAACAGGATATTTTGAGGAATTGCCCCAAAAAACCCTCTTGAGGTATGAAAATGAAAAATCAAGATCCTTATCCCTTATCCGAAAAATTGCAGCAGCTGCTGTAATTGTAATCGGCTTAGGCATTTATTCCTTTTATAAAAACAACCAGGAGGAACTGCAACTTGAGGCTAATCTAAACAATGAAATAGATTTATACATCAATTCCGATCATTGGCAGGCAGAAGATATTTTGATTCTATCTGAGAACCCCAATTCAATTCTTGATGAGATCTTACTGGCAGAATGGGAAACGTTGGATATGGATGAAAATGATGATGAAGTAGATCAATGGTTCTAATCAAAAGAAAAATGAAACAATTTATATTGATATTATTTTATTTCACCTTCACTCTTGCTACTTATGCCCAGGATAGGGAACAGCAATATGATAAGGAAAAACTTGACGCTGCAAGGATAGCATTTATTACAAATCGTTTGGACCTTAAACCTCCACAGGCTGAAAAATTCTGGCCTATTTTTAATCAATATCAGGAAGACAGAAAAGCTTTAATGGAGGAAATGTCTACTTTGAACAAATCATTTATGCAAGAGACTGATAATGATCGGGCTCTAGAGAAAATTGGTAAGCGATTTGAAATACAACAAAAATTATTGGACAGAGAAAAAGTCTTCATGAATGAGATCATATCAGCAATTACACCTGTTCAGGCTTTAAAATTAAATGGGGTAAACAGGGAATTTACCAGGCAGGTTTACCGAATGCAACAGGGCAGGGAAAGAGGAAACCGAAATAATTAAAAAAGCAGCCTTCTGGCTGCTTTTTTTAACTCTTTTTCAGAAGATCCCTGATTTCTTCCAATAAAACCTCTGATTTTGGAGGAGCTGGTGGAGGGGCCGGGGCTTCTGCTTCTTTCTTTTTAAACTGGTTCATTCCTTTAATTGCCATAAATATTACAAAGGCGATGATCAAAAAGTCAACCACATTCTGAATGAAATTACCATAACTCAAAACAACAGCAGCCATTTCAACACCTTCATCTGTAGTAAAAGGTTCCCGAAGGGTGACAGCAAGATCTTTAAAATCAACTCCTCCAAGTAATACTCCTAGAGGAGGCATGACAATGTCATTTACAAATGAGGAAACGATTTTTCCGAATGCTCCTCCAATGATAACTGCAACAGCCAGATCGACAACATTGCCTTTGACCGCAAATTCTTTGAATTCCTTTAATAAGCCCATATGGTATGATTTAAAATGAAGTATTAAACATTTTACTAAAATAGGTAAGTATTTAAAAAATCATAATATAATTCCATAATTTATGTTTAAATGTAAACATTATTTCCTTTTTGAGTTATTTAAACTTTATATGTTTTTTGAGGCCAGAAAAATATTATAAGAGATATTTTCAATGGAAATCTATAAAAATTCCTAACTTTCGACTGCAAACCTATTGAACAATACCATGAAAATAGCCTTAATAGCCCATGATGGAAAAAAGGCCGATATGGTCCACTTTTTGAGTGGATTTAAGGACGAACTGAAACATGTGAATATCGATTTGGTCGCTACAGGGACTACTGGTCTTCATATTGAAAGAGCGGGTTTTAAAGTTCAAAGATTGTTATCTGGACCGCTGGGAGGTGATGCCCAAATTGCGGCCATGGCTGCTGAAAAACAGTTGGAAATGGTGATTTTTTTTAGGGACCCTCTTGACAAGCACCCTCATGAACCGGATGTACAGATGCTTATGAGAATTTGTGATGTGCACAATATCCCTCTTGCAACAAATCCAGCCGCTGCCAGTTTGATGTTTCAACAATTAACCTCAAGATTTTAATGGAAGTAAAAACTATAAAGAAAATTGCTGTATTGACTTCCGGTGGTGACGCGCCAGGGATGAATGCAGCTATTCGTGCAACCGTAAGAACCGGATTTTATTATAACCTGGAAATGTATGGAGTTTACAGGGGATATGAGGGGATGATACAAAATGATATCAAAAAACTCGAATCCAAACACATAAGCCATATTCTGGAAAGAGGGGGTACGTTCCTTAAATCTGCCAGAAGTCAGGATTTCCGTACAACTGAGGGAAGAAAAAAGGCGTATGAAAACCTAGTCCAGCATGGAATAGATGCTTTGGTGGTAATTGGGGGTGATGGCTCCCTTACAGGTGCCCACCTTTTTTACAAAGAATTCGGAATCCCGGCAATCGGGATTCCAGGAACAATTGATAATGACTTGGCCGGAACCGATCTAACAGTTGGCTTCGATACTGCCTGCAACACAGCCATAGAAGCTATTGACAAAATAAGGGATACCGCTACTTCACATGACAGGCTTTTCTTTGTGGAAGTAATGGGAAGGGATGCAGGTTTTATCGCTATCAATGCCGGCATTGGTAGTGCAGCAGCTGCTACATTGATCCCAGAAAAGAAAATGCCCATTGAAAGATTGGTTGAGCGCTTAAAAGCCCGAACAAAAGCAAAGAAACAATCCAATATAGTGATTGTAGCGGAGGGCGGAAAAAGTGGCGGTGCTGCAGAAATTGCTGATAAAATCAAGAAGCAACTTCCTTACTATGACATTAAGGTGACAATTTTAGGCCATCTTCAACGTGGAGGAGCTCCTTCTTCTCTTGATAGGGTTTTGGCAAGTAAATTGGGAGTTGCAGCCGTGGAAGGACTTCTTCAAGGAAAATATGATGTAATGGCAGGAATAATCAATAATAAAGTGGTTTATACCCCCATTGCTAAGGCCATTGTTGGCGACAAAGAAGTGGATGAAGATGATTTCAGGGTAGTGAAAATCCTTTCAACATAAAAAAGGAGGTTTAAAAACCTCCTTTTTTAATTTGTACCGATCACTATGCTGGAATACGCCGGCAATCTTACTTTTTCCATTTCAAAATCTGCCATTCCATAAGTGTAAATTACCTTGTTGTATTCATCAGGTATTTCAATACTATGCTCAATATCGCTGAGGTTATGGACAACGATAACATTCTGGTCTTTGTGCAATCTGAAATAGGCCATAACGGGATTTGGCAATTCTCCTTCATAAAGCTCTAAACTACCTAAAGCTAAGGCTCTATTGGTATTCCGCAACTTAATGATGTCTTTATAATGATTGAAGTAACTTGTACTCATTGATTTCTGGATAGCCAAAGGGGTAACCGTTTCATCAATGGAATAAATCGGATCTATCCAAGTGGCCCTTCCTTTATCATTTGCTTTGATATCCCAAAGGAAAGGCTCTCTGATCTGTTCATCCGGTTTTTTGCCCAACATCCCGATCTCTTCACCATAATATAGATAGGGTGCTCCGGGCATTGTCATCAAAATAATAATTGCCTGTTTTAATTTCCGTGGATTTTCATCCAATGAATTCAATAACCTAGGTTGGTCATGGTTTGATGAAAAAGTAGCATCTGTGAAGTCCTTTGTAATACCTTGGTAGAAATCAATTACCTCTTTTTGTTTTTTTGCAAGTAACATCCCATCCTCTTTTTGAAAGGCTTCAATCAGGGTATAATGGAAATCAAAATTGAATAAGGTAGGTAAGCCTGGAAGGTAAGGGGCTACTATTTCCTTTTTATCATAAACTTCTCCAACCAGATAAACATCTGATTTTATTTCTTTCATTTTACTCCTGAATTCCTTCCAGAATTCATGGTTATCCTCTGGTCTATCATCAGGGTAAATATGTTTGGCCGCATCCAATCTAAATCCATCCACTCCTACTTCTTCCAGCCAAAATCTACCTATTTCATAAATCTCTTCTCTTACTTTGGGATTGTCATAATTCAGGTCGGGCATACCTCCGATAAAAAAACCATAATAGAAATCCTCACCGGATCCAGGGTCATGCCACTGTCTGATATTATCAGAGTCCAAAGTAATGGTCTTCTTGTTAATGTAATCTGCAATGGTATCTTTTTGTGCCCACACATAATAATCCCTGTATGGATTGTCTCTGCCCTTCTTAGCTTCAATAAACCAGGGATGTTCGCTACTGGTATGATTGATAATCAAATCGATTACAATTTTGATGTCTTTTTTGTGAGCTTCCTCTATCAGTAACTTAAAATCATCCATGGTTCCGTAATCAGGATGGATGTTTTTATAATCTGTTACATCATATTTATGATAACTGGGTGAAGGCATTATGGGCATAAACCAAATGGCATTTGCTCCCAACTCTTTCACATGCTCCAGCTTTTTTGTCACACCATTGATATCACCTATACCATCCCCATTGGAGTCATAGAAAGATTGAATGAAAATTTCATAGGTAATTCCTGCATGTGGCCAGTGATTTTCTATGGTACCACTTTTTTGACCAGTACAGGCAAATGTTAAAGTCAAAACCAATAAAATAAATTGAGATAAATATTGTTTCATTCGTATTCGTTTAATTAAATGGAAAAAGTCACTAAAAAGTGACTTTTTATTCAATTCAATAAGTCTGTATTAATTTCTGCCCACAGCGTTGAGCATCTCAAATGCAAGTTCCAATCTTTTAATAAAAGACTCCTCTCCTTTCCTCAACCATACCCTTGGGTCATAGTACTTTTTGTTCGGGCTATCCGGTCCTTCAGGATTTCCCAATTGACTTTGGAGATAAGCTTCATTGGATTTATAATAATTTTTCACTCCTTCCCAAAATGCCCATTGCTGATCAGTATCAATATTCATTTTTATAGAACCATAGCTGTTGGCCTCCCGAATTTCGGCCTCAGATGAGCCAGATCCTCCATGGAAAACGAAATAAACCGGTTTTGACCCTGTATTGAATTTCTTGGCTATATAATCCTGGGAGTTTTTCAGGATTTTAGGTTTTAGACTCACATTTCCAGGCTTATACACCCCGTGAACATTCCCAAATGAGGCGGCAACAGTAAACAAATCACCTACTTGTTTTAGGTGTTCATAAGCATATGCTACTTCTTCAGGCTGGGTATATAATTTGGAACTGTCCACATCAGAATTGTCCACTCCGTCCTCTTCCCCACCTGTTATACCCAATTCAATTTCAATTGCCATTTCAAGCGCTTTGAATTTTTTGAAGTATTCTACTGATATCTCAATATTTTCATGAACCGGTTCTTCTGAAAGATCAAGCATATGAGAACTGAACAATGGTTTTTTATAAGCCGCATAAAAGGCTTTTCCTTCTTCAAGCACACCATCTATCCACGGCAGTAATTTCTTGGCACAGTGGTCAGTATGCAAAATAACCGGAACACCATAAGCCTCTGCCATTCTGTGAACATGCAGTGCTCCTGAAATGGAACCTAATATGGCACCTTTTTGATTTTCATTTCCTGCACCCTTTCCAGCATAGAATTGCGCTCCTCCATTAGAAAACTGAATAATTACCGGTGAGTTAACCTTTTTGGCTGTCTCCAATACCGCATTTACCGTGCTGGTGTTGATCACGTTTACTGCCGGCATGGCAAATTCACTCTCTTTAGCATAGTCCAATAGGTCTTTGAGCTCTTCACCGTACTTTACTCCTGGTTTGAATTTCATGATATTTTAATAGGTTGTTATTGCTTTATAAATTTTTTTCTAAGTACCTGACGGTTATCAAAGATTTCAAAGATATAAAGACCTGCTTTAAATTCCGCTATATCCAATTGCAAAATATTATTTACTGTTATCGAATTCCCCTCTTTCATGATTTTCCCGGAGACATCTGTAATTCTAAAATTAGAGCTTAAGAGTGCTTCAGGAACAACTATATTTAACCTCGATTGGGATGGAACTGGGTATATAGCAAATTCTGAAATATCAATTTTCTCTTTATCAATAGAGGTAATCAAGTCTTCCATCAGAATATCTCCTTCAGGTGTTGGCAATTTTCTGTTTATAAATAACATAAACTCATTGGCACGCAATCTAAAAGCCATGGAATTTCCGGTTACATTGATTTCCTCTCCGGTAAAGTAATTGTACCAGGTACCAGGATTGGGAAATGAAAGCGACGCATTGTTCAGATCGGTCAATCCAAAATTCCCATGCAGTACAACCTGAAAATCCCCATCGATCAATCTGATCGTTTTTAAAGTCTGAGTAAGATTTAAAATAGCATTTTGTGGTCTATTGAAAGCATTATGCTCATTTTTAAGTTCAATCATCGCCTTATACAACCTCCAAAGTCTCTGTCTTTCAGGGTCATCCAAATATTCCCAACGTGTGGGTTTAATCCCCAAACGGTCATTGTTCAATTCAAGATCATAACCGAATTCTTCAAATTGCCAAAGCATTTTGGGACCTGGAATGGCAAAAAAGAAAGCAGCAAGCAATTGATTTCTATTGACTGCGTTTTTCAGTTGTCGGATATTCAAAGGAGAGGTTTGGCCCCAGGTCAAAGATTCCCACATGGTCCTTTCTTCATCATGACTTTCCATGTAGCTTACGAGGTTGTTTTTGGACCAGCCTCTTGTCTCATAATATCCCCAATCAAAATTTCTGGAACCTCCCTTGGCCATTTCCCTGAAATCAAAATTCATATTTCCCCAGAACATCAAGCCATAATCAGCCAATTCCCTTTCTTCTGAATTATCGGCAAAATGTTCTAATATCACATATGCATCAGGATGGTTCTTTTTGATCTGATCATGGATATTTTTCCAGATGGCAATTCTGGTTTCATCTCTCTGACTCCATAAACCAACATTATCGCCCGAATTTACCTGAGTAAACCCTTTGCTTAAATCAAACCTGTAACCATCCACTTTATATTCTGTCAACCAATAATTATTCACAGAGTCTACAAATGCTTGGGTGTAAATGCTTTCATGATTAAAATCATAACCCACATTGAAAGGATGTTTTGCCTGTCGGTTCAACCATGGATTATCCAATGTAGGTGCTCCATAATCTCCATCATTATATAATCGGACAAATGGATTTTGGCCAAAGGCATGGTTCAATACCATATCCAGGATGACTACAATATTCCGCTTATGGGCTTCATCAATCAATTCTTTCAGATGGTTTTTTGGACCATAAAACTTATCTACCGCAAAAAAGAAAGAGGGATTATAGCCCCATGAAAGGTTACCCTCAAATTCTTTTATCGGCATCAATTCAATGGCATTAATCCCCATATCTTTTAAATAATCCAACCTCTCTATCACCGCTTTAAAAGTCCTTCTTTCGTCAAAATCTCTTACCAAAAGTTCATAAACTACCAACTCTTCAATTGCCGGTTTTTCATAGTCAAGGTATTTCCATTGGTATGCTTCCTGGGCAGTCTGAAGAAAGGTTGCCTGAAACTCAGTTTTCCCATGGGGATAAGGTTTCAAACCTGGGTAACGGTTTTGCTGTATGATTTCTTCATCATGAAAGGGATCTGAAACTTTGTCTGCATAGGGATCCCCTATTCTCAGACTACCATCAATCAAATATTGAAAAATATATTCTTCTCCGGGTGTTAATCCCGAGAGACGATACCAAAACATTTCTCCATCATAGGTTTGGTTCATCTGGTACTCAGGTAAAACATTCCAGTCATTGAAATCCCCGATAACAAATGCATTCTTTTTGTTGGGTGCTTCCAAAACCAATACCACTTCAGTATTGGAAATATAATTGATCCCTTTTCTCACCCCTTGTGGTAAATCGGCTTTTGGACTCGGTCCTACCACATTAATATTGATTTCATTTTTTGATTCCTCTTCCCCTCTTTTTGCCAGCGCTGTGATTTTAAAATTCCCTTCGGTTAGGGCCTGAAAAGTATAACTCAGGTCTTCTGTATTGGAAGCAGCAGCAACTTCTAAATCATTCACTAAAATAGATAGATCTGCTTGTTCTGAAGCTACTATTATGATTTCCTGAGATTCACCAATCTCCAATAAGGTTGAGTTGGTACTTGGATTTTGAAAAACTACCTGAAAACCCTGACTGATTTCAATGAAAAAATCCTGATTGGTATCTGTTTTTCCCTCCTTGCTTCCATCAACATTTCTAAATACCACTCCTAACCTGTAGATAGTCTGGTTAGGCTGTGGATTAAAAAAATCATTTGGGGTCAATTCCCATTCCCAAATATCAGTTTCTCCTTCAACTTTGGTCATTTTAGCCTTCGGGTCATCTACTCCCCAGTTTGTTGGAACTATTGCCCAAGCGGTTGAGGTAGGTCCGGCTACCACAGCGCCAATGTGGATATAAACCTGGTCTACACCCTGAAGCCCTGAAGTTCCTTTTGTGGCATCATATATGATTTTAATATTCTGATCTGCCCTTGGAAATCCTGGAACAGTAGTAATTTGGGAAAATGAATAAGTCCAGAAAGCAAAAAAGCAAAACAGGAAATTAAGTAATTTTTTCATGGAGTTTACTGAAAATGAAAGTATCAATGAAAAGGGCTACTTTTTCAAGCAGCCCTTTTCATCTTATGGCAATTTCTTTAATTTTCGATGAGAATATACCTTCCATCCAAGGAATTGAACCAGATATTGTAAGTTCCTGCTGAAACAGGAATATTTGGCCCATCCTGCGTTCCAATACCACTTATTTCTGTATTGGAACCCCAGTTTACATCCCATGCATCATTTGCTCTGAATTTCATTTCTCCATCACTTAAGGTGGCGGTAATGTTCCATATATGTCCATCAAATTGTAGGGCAGTCATTGCTGTACTGGCATCCCAACCTTCTGCTGTTCCACTTCCAATAATTCCTACCGTAGTGAAAGTGATTGTTTCTGCTTCCAAAGGTTCAAGGTTGAAAGTATTAGTAGATAGGTCAAAAGTAAAAGTATAGTATCCATTGCTTGGAACGTTGAACACATCCGGATCGCTACCTCCACCTGGATTTACAGCAATTGTTGATCCGTCATTGGTCCCGTATTGGGGTTGCCATTGTCCCAATACTTCCAAAACCTTAAATCCACCTGCATTAAAAAAGCCGGTATACACATACAGGTCCTCGTTTTCAGGATCCCTAAACAGTGGTGGATTGTTATTATTGTTATCCCATCCTCTGGCAGTTGCCTCTCCTACTAAAAACAAATTCCTCAAAACTTCTGCATCAGCAAAAGTAGCAACTGTGATTGAAACGGGTTCTCCAACCAAAGCGGATAAAGTTCTGCCTGGAACAGATCTAACCCTAAACTCCATAGGACCACTCTCCCCTCCAATAATTCCTTTAGAAATTGCCCGACCGTTCAACTCTACGGCATCAACTTCAATGGTGGTATTCGTGGAAGAACCTAAATCAACAGGATTTGCAAAATTATTTCCAGGTCTATCCATTTGAAGTATGTAAGTGACATCCATCTCTGTTCCAAAGTCCGCAGGAGATACAGAGAAAACAATTACTTCTTCCGGATCTTCTCCAGTTAGGGTAATAGTAGATGGAGGTGAAACTAAAGATGCCGGTGTTTGGCTGATAATCGGTGGTTGTTCCATTTCACCACAAGCTATAACTAATGGCAGCAAAAAAGCCAGCCAGGTTATTTTAGAAAGTAATCTCATAATTGATTGATTTGGTATTTATTGTACTGGTTAATTATTGTTTGTTTTTTAATATTTTATATTTATAAAATCATAACTATAGCCAATCATTCAATAAAGATATTGGGCGAGTTTTATTGATCGATTATTTAATTTAATTAAGGCATATTAATAAATCAAAGGCTTTTTCACTCAAAACTAAATAAATCTTTATGCAAACGTCACCGCAAACGTTTTCCATAGCGTAAAAATTTCCTGTTTTTATTAAATAAATTCAGGAAAAATTTGAGCAATTCATCAAATATTTCGTTTTAACTATGAATTATTGTATCAAAATCAGTTAATTTTAAAATCTTAGAAAAATATAATTTTTATGAAGCTAGGACAAGCAACAATAAAGGATATTGCCAGAGACCTTAATGTGTCTTCTTCCACAGTTTCCAGAGCCTTGAAGGATTATCCAGGAATTAGTGATGAAACTAAAAAAAGGGTAAAAGAACTTGCTGAAAAATTAAATTACCGGCCCAATGCTGTTGCCTTGAGTTTAAGGAAAAGTAAGTCATTCACGATTGGGGTCATCATTCCGGAGGTTGTTCATTTTTTCTTTTCCACAGTAATCAGTGGTGTGGAAGAGGTAGCTTCTGCAAATGGGTATAATGTGATACTTTGCCAGACGAATGAAAATTTGAACAGAGAAAAAAGCAGTATTGAAACCTTGGTTTCCAATCAAATAGACGGTCTTTTGGTAAGCTATTCTAAAGAGACCAAGGATTTTGGGCATTTTACCAAATTAATGGAATTGGAATTTCCTATCGTTTTTTTTGATAGGTTACCAGAAATTGAAAACACGGTAAATGTCACCGTGGATGATTTCAATGGGGCTTATCAGGCAGTTAAGCATTTGGTTCAACAAGGTTATACAAAAATTGCCCATCTGGCGGGTCCGAACAACCTGGCAATCAGCAAAAAAAGGAAGGCCGGATATATGGCAGCTTTAGAAGATTCGGGGATTCAGGTAGATGAAAATTTGATTATTGAATGCCCCAGCGGCACCGAAAAAGAAAGCTATGAAGTTGCTTTAAAATTATTTAAAGATGAGAAAAATAGACCGGACGCCCTATTTGCCCATCATGATATCGTAGCCGCAGGGGCGATGATGGCCATAAAATCCCTGGACCTGAGAATTCCGGAAGACGTTGGGGTTGTGGGTTATTCCAATTGGCAATTTTCTTCCATGATAGACCCACCCTTATCAACCGTTTCCCAACCAGGTTCCAAAATAGGAAAAAAGGCAACTGAATTATTATTGGAAATGATCAATGGCAAAAAAAGAAACAGTAATTCTTCCGATTTAGAAAATGTGATTTTAAAGACAGAACTACTTATTAGAAAATCATCCGTAAGGATTTAATTTTTTTGGAAATATTTTAAAAAATTTGTGCAAACGTTTGAATTTGGTCAAATTTTTAGCATTTGGGCCAAAAAAGACATAGGTAATAGGTGTAGGCTTTGGATAACAGAATCTGAATCATTTTTTCCTTTCATTTTACTTTTTAAATTAGCTTGCGAACAACATATCAATTCGAAAAAATTTTATTTTATTCAAACCTATTCCGATGACCCTTACTTCAAAAAAGACAAAAGAAAACCAAAATGTTAACATAGGCAAAGTAGTATTTTGGGAGAAAAGTCTTTACGGTATCAGTGGAAAAACTGAAACTGCTTCATTTTCAATTAAAGTTTATGACCATTCTGTAATCAGAATTCAGGTCAGCAGGGATGAAAGCTTTTCACCTAACCCTTATTCGGTAATTGCAATACCCAAAAGAGTTGAATTAGAGATAATTGAGAATAATAAGGAAATTATAATTGAAACTTCAAAAATTCATCTTAAGATAAGATTAAACCCTTTTTGTCTTACTTTTTTAACGGTTGATGGTCAAGTAATTAATCAGGACGATCCGTCTTTCTCAGTATCATGGCTGGGTACTGAAGTGAGTAATTATAAAAAAATTCAGGAGGATGAAAAGTTTATTGGCCTTGGTGAAAAAACCGGAAACCTAAACAGGGCAGGTCGGGCTTACACCAATTGGAATACGGATTATTTTGCATATGGGGTAAATGATGATCCCCTTTATATGTCCATCCCATTTTTTATTGGACTTCATAACCAGTTGAGCTATGGGATTTTCTTTGACAATACCCACAAAACTGTTTTTAATTTTGGGGCATCAAACAATAGATTTATCTATTATTCTGCTGATGATGGGGATTTGGATTATTATTTTTTCCATGATGAAAATGTGGGACAGATTATCACTGCCTATACCGAATTAACAGGAAAAATGGACATGCCTCCTCTTTGGTCTTTAGGATTTCAACAATGTAGATATTCATATTATCCTGATTCAGAGGTAATTACATTAGCGAGTACTTTTAGGGACAAAAAAATACCTGCGGATGTCATTTATCTGGACATTCATCATATGGAAAAATACAAGGTGTTTACTTTTGATGAAGAAAAATTCCCTGATCCAAAAGCCATGATTGAAAGATTAAGAGAGAAAGGTTTTAAGGTGGTCGTTATTATGGATCCAGGAATTAAAACAGATAAAGGTTATCTCCCCTATGATGAGGGGAAAGAAAAAGAGCTTTTTGTAACCTATCCGGATGGTGAAATTTATGAGGGGCAGGTTTGGCCCGGATGGTGCGCATTTCCTGATTTTACCAAAGCTGAGGTCAGAAATTGGTGGGGAGAGAAAATGTCATTTTACAAGGATGCCGGGGTTCATGGTTATTGGACAGATATGAATGAACCTGCTTCCTGGGGGCAGTTCACCCCAAATTTGATTAATTTTCATTATGAAGGAGAAGAAGTAAGTCATCGAAAAGCCAGAAATGTATATGGTTTTCAAATGGCAAGGAGTGCCATGGAGGGTAGTCTTATGCAGAATCCTGAAGAAAGGCCCTTTGTCTTGACAAGATCTGGTTATTCTGGCATCCAAAGGTACGCAGCTGCTTGGACAGGAGATAATGTATCCAGCGAAGAACATATGCTTGCCGGAATCAGACTGATCAACAGCCTAGGCCTGAGTGGCATTTCTTTCGCAGGATATGATGTGGGAGGTTTCGCGGGAGAAGCAAGCAAAAGCCTGTTTGCAAGATGGATGAGCATTGCGGTTTTTGCACCCCTGTTGAGGGCACACTCCATGATCAACAGTAACGATGCAGAACCATGGGCTTTCGGAGAAGAGGTTGAGGAGATTTCAAGAAATTATATAAAACTGAGATACAGGTTATTGCCTACTATTTATGCAAGTTTTTATAAAAGCACTGAAACAGGTTTGCCTTTAGCAAGAAGCCTTGCCGTGGACTACTCCCATGACAATAAAATTTTTGAAACATTGTTCCAAAACCAATATATTTTCTGCGATTCTTTTCTGATAGCACCTGTGGAAAGTTCAAAAGAGATCATGAAAGTATATCTTCCGGAAGGAGACTGGTATTATCTTTTCGACAGTAAGCTGCACCATGGCAATCAGGTTATTTATCAGGATTGCCCTATCAATTATCTTCCGGTATTTATCAAAGCAAGCTCCCTTATTGCCATGCAATCTGATGTATCCCACACTGGAGAGCAACATGATGGGGTGTTAAGGCTCCATCTCTATGTCGGAAAAAACAAGACTTCTTACCTTCATTATGAAGATGACGGACATAGTATGAATTATAAAAATGGACAGTTGTTAAAAAGGGAAATTTTATGGGATGGAGAAAACAACCGACTTGAATTCTTACCGATTGAAGGAAGCTTTAAAAGTAAGTTTTCAAGCATTAAACTTTATGTTCATGGAAAGAAGATTAAAAGTATAAAGGTTGATGGAAAAGAAAGGTCCATTCATAAAGAAAACATCGCCTTTTTAGAGAAACTTACTGATTTTGATCCTTTACCGGACAACACCCTACCCTATCTGGAGTCAAAAGATGTTCCCTATACGGTATTTGATCACTTCAGAAACCATTTCATCATAGAAATGGATTAAACCCATCATTCCCACAACCCAAAATAATGCAAAAGGAAAAAAATAAACCAAGACTCAGTTTTTGGCAAATCTGGAACATGAGTTTCGGATTCTTAGGTATACAGTTTGGATTTGCCTTACAGGGTGGATTTATGTCAAGAATTTTCCAAACATTAGGGGCAGATAAAGATGCCATACCCTTGCTATGGATTGCCGCACCCTTAACGGGGTTGATTATCCAGCCTATTGTAGGGTACCTAAGCGATAGAACCTGGCATCCCAGATTTGGAAGAAGAAGGCCCTTCTTTTTAGTAGGCGCCATTTTAAGTACCATTGCCCTGTTTTTTGCCCCCTACTCCAGTGCCCTCTGGATGGCCGCCGGATCTCTTTGGATTTTGGATGCATCCATCAATATCAGCATGGAACCATTCAGAGCTTTGGTGGCAGATAAACTTCCTGATAGCCAGCGTTCCTATGGTTTTGTAGTCCAAACCTTAATAATAGGAATTGGAACTTGGATTGCCAGTAATCTGCCCTGGTTCATGACCCAGATTGGAATTCCTAATACAGCAGCACCGGGAGTTGTACCGGATTCTGTTAAATTTGCATTTGCTGTTGGAGCAGTGGTTCTTTTTTGTTCAATATTGTTTACAATACTCACTACAGATGAATACCCTCCGGAAGATCTGGAATCATTCAACAAGGAAAAAGAAGAAAATAGAGGTATTTTCAATGGTGTGAAGGAAATATTCAAGAATATTGCAGGAATGCCTGAGGTGATGAAAAAACTTGGGCTAGTCCAGTTTTTTTCGTGGTTTGCTTTTTTTACAATGTGGAGTTTTGCCACTCCGGCTATTACTGAACATGTTTTTAAAGCTACTGATACGAGTTCCTTGGCATACAACAATGCTGCGGACAGTGTGGGAAACTATCTGGGAACCTACGGTTTGGTTTCCATGTTTTTTGCTTTGATTTTGGCCTTTGTAACCAGCAAAGTCAGGATAAACAGAAAAATGGTCCATATGCTGAGTTTGATAGTAGGAGGATTAGGTTTCATTTTGATTTATTATATATCTGAACCATGGATGCTTCATATTTGCTTTGCTCTGGTCGGAATTGCCTGGGCCAGTATTTTATCAATGCCATATGCAATGCTCTCGAGTACTGTGAACCCCAAACAAATGGGCGTATACATGGGTATTTTCAATATGTTTATAGTCATTCCCCAAATCGTTGCTGCTGTGGGAGGGATCAACTTCATGTATAAACTACTTTTTGGGGAAGAAGTGATATTTACTATGGTGTTGGCAGGTAGCTCTTTAATCATTGCCGGTTTGGCAAATCTTATGATAACCGATAGAAGTGCAACGCATGACGGTTAATTTTTGGCAGATTTAAGAAATAACCAAAAATCAGTCTGCATTTAATCTAATGAAACTTTAAAAATGGAGAAATTAAGAATTGTTGGTGTTCCGGAACATTTTAATTTTCCTTGGGTAGAAGTCGTCAATTCCCAGCCTTTTTTGGAGGAAGGAACGATATTGGAATGGAAAGACGAACCTAAAGGTTCGGGTGCGATGAATAAAGACCTTAGGGAAGGAAAAGCTGATTTAGCTATTATTCTTACCGAAAGTTTCATAAAAGATAAAGCAGAGGGCAATCCCGCACGAATAGTTGGATGGCATGTTAAAAGTCCACTAATCTGGGGGATTCATATTTCTTCAAAGGCAAACGAAGAGAATTTAAATCAAGTGAAGAATTCCCCCTTCTTGATCAGCAGATTCGGTTCAGGTTCCCATTTGATGGCCTTCTTACTTGCCCAAAGGGAGGGATGGAACAAATCTGACCTAAAGTTTGAAGTAATCGGTGATTTGGGAGGTGCCAAACAGGCATTTGAAAGTTCTGTTCCCAAAATATTTCTCTGGGAAAAGTTTACCACCAAGCCTTTGGTTGACCAAGGGCTATTTAAGAGAATCGGAGAGATACCAACCCCTTGGCCCTGTTTTGTGATTGTTGCTTCTGATGAGATTTTGAACAAAAATCCGGAACTCATCAAAAAATTAAGGGATCTGGTATATCAAAAATCCAAGACTCTGATGCAAAATGATGCTATGCTTAAATCTATCAGCAAAAAATATGGCCTTCAAATTGAGGACATCAAGGCATGGAGAAAGCAAACTGAGTGGTGTACCGATGAAATTATTCAGGCCGAAACATTGGAAAATACTATGGCAATTTTAAATCAATTGGGATTACTTTCAAAATCAGAAATTACACCGAAACAGCTTGTTGAAGAGCGTTTAGTGAACCTGCAATAACCTGTACCCTTTTGAATTTTAAAGACACGGTGGTTCCTCTTTCTTTTTCGCTTTCGAATTCAATATCCCCGCCCATCATTTGGGTAAATTCCTTGCAGAGATTTAGCCCAAGTCCTGTACCTCTTTCATTTTCCGTACCTATGCTTGATTCAAGTAAAGAAAATTTAGCGGACCTTACTTCTTCCAATTTTTTCTGATTCATCCCAACCCCGTAATCCCGGATCATTAATGATACAGAATTGGAATCAGATTGCGTGAAAACATCAATTTTTGAATTTTTTCTTGAATATTTGATCGCATTACTGATTACATTTCTGATCACAATCGTGATCAAATCCTGGTCAACCCATACTTTTAAATCGTTTTCAATTTTTAAATTGAATGATATATCTTTTGCTTTAGCCTGTTGATCCAAAAACTCTAAACATTGGTTGATTGTGCTTTTATAGCTAACTGGACTCAAATGAACTTTGAATCCCTCCATCTGTGATCTCGACCAGCTTAGGATGTTTTCCAATGCGATATAAAGACCATCTACATTTCTTTTAAGTACATGTGAGATTTCATAAAATTCCTCTTTGGATAGATCTTTATTCTGTAAAAGACCCAATACCCCCTGTAATTGCGCAACCGGGGATTTCAGGTCATGTCCCAAGATTGAAAAAATTCTGTCTTTAAGTTTATTGGAAAGGTTTAATTCCCTGGATTGTTTTTCCAGAGCTATTTTTTGTTGATTGACTTTTTCTTGTTGAACAAAGAGGTGGGCATTGGTAGAGATTGATTTTTTATGTAGGGAAAACAGCCAGACCAAAAGAAATCCCAAAACCAAAGCTCCGAAAGTTACCATGATGCTCAGCATTTTGAAATTGTTTACCTGGACTTGCTGAAGTTCATTTTCAGCCTTCAGCATTTTCACTTCCGCATCTGTTTTTTCTACTTCAAACATTCCTGAAATCAGCGCTAACCTATCCTTATCCACACGCTCGCCAATGATCTCCACCAGATTATTGTATGCCTTTTGATTTTGGTATGCCAATGCAATATTATTCATAGATTCATATACTAATGCAAGAACCTTCAGTGTTTGGGCCAAATCATCCTGAAAATTGTTTGCAATAGCCACTTCTTTTGCCTCTTCCAATACGGCAATCGCTTTTTTTGATTCTCCTTTCAACCAATAAGCTTTGCCCAATCTGTGATTGATAGAGGTTTCAAAGTTATTTGATCTTTGATGACTACTGACTGACAGTGCATATTCATAGGTAGAAATGGCTTCATCAATTTGATTTTTCTCCATCTGAACATCCCCGATCACCCTGTAGGTAAAGCTTTTGAAAAAATTCGTACCTGCTATTTCATTATATCCCAATGCTTTATGGGCATATAACAAAGCGGAATCCAGTTGGTTTGACCTGCTGTAATTTAGGGCTATATTATTGACACTTCTTACAATCAAATAGGTATCCTCCAACTCAATCCCAATCGTATATGCCTCTTTGAATTTTTTGATTGCATCATCAAAATTCCTTTGTTGATAATAAATGGATCCAAGATTATTGAGTGACATGGCCAGTTCTTTTCTGTCATTCTTTTTTAACCCAATTAAATAGGCATCTCTTGAATTACGAAAAGCCTTTTCCCAAACTCCTGCCCGATAATAAATCCAGCCGAGATTACTTTTTGCTCTACCTAAAGCAAGGCTGTCATTCAGCGCCAAGGCAAGTTTTTCAGCTTCATTACCATATTCAAAGGCCTGGGTAATATCCAATTCTCTAAGTAAAAAAGTAATCCTATTAAGGGCATTTAATTTTTCTGATTTTTCCAAAGAGGGAACAATGGCCTTCAAACTATCCAGTTCGTAATAATCCTGGGCATAAATCCCAACATGTAGGTTAAGGAATATCAAAAAAAACAAAACTCTTTTCATCATTATTCTTGTTCAAAAGTATTTTCCAGTGCAATCAATTTGATTTTCTGAAAGCAATTGGATCTGGGTTGGGAGTAGGATAATTAAGTACAAAACCATTTGTATCTATTTCTCCAAGAACCCTTAATGCTGCAACATGGGGAGCAGCCATAGAAGTTCCGGACTCATTTCTATATCGGTTATTCGTCCAGGTGGACAAAACACCAACTCCAGGTGCTGCATATTTAATCGGGGGACCATAATGTGAGAAACCTGCAAAAAAATCACCTTGTCGGATAGCAGAAACCGTAATAGTATAGGAACCATTTACTCTTGCAGGGCTAAAGGAATACGCTGGCAATTTACTGTTTCCGGACGCAATCACCATCCATACCCTTCTTTTGTTGGAGACATTGAGCACAGCATCATCCAAAACCTGACTTGCATCAAAGCCACCAAAACTCAGATTGGCTACATCACCTGGAATTCCCCTAACACCAATATGCTCGATCCCGGCTACCAAGCCTGAATAAGTATAGGCAGCTCTTGGACCAAAGAAAACCTTAACCGGAACTACGGGCACTCCAGCTGCAACCCCAACTACACCAAAATGATTGTCCAGGGCTCCGATTGTTCCTGCCACATGGGTTCCATGCCCGTGTTCATCATTAAGGTTCCAATCCTTTCTTTTTTGATTATATGGATCAAAACCTTTATCCAAATCCACATTTAAATCCAAATGAAGAAGATCTATTCCTGTATCCACCACAAAAACACTATGACGCCCCTGGTATTTAAAAGGTCCACCTACTCTGTTTATTCCCCAAGGAACTATCTGAGTATTTTCCATCTCCTCTTCCACTTCTTTATCATTGGTCTTACTGATTCCAATTCCAAGCTCCCCTTTTCGGTCCTGCTCAATATATTTCACTTTTGGGTCATTGATAATATCATTTACTTTTGATTGATCTATCCTTGCAGAAAATCCAGATAAAGCCATAGAATAAATGTATTCAATACCATTTGGATCAATTCTATGTTTACTTAAAAAATCAGCCGCCTCCTTTCTCATTAAGGCCTGGGTACCCTCATAATCTTCCAGGTTAACTTTAAAGGAGATTTGATCTTCATTAAAAACAATTATAAATTGATTTTCTATCAGTTCTGTTTGATAATTAGGGAATGTCAATAAATTTTTCTCTTCTGGATTCAATAAATCCAAAGACTCATCATCGGCACAGGATATCAAAAAAAAGCATGATGAAATAATATAAATGCTTTTTACGATGATTTGAGCTAAAAACCTGTATTTCATAGTAATTAAGAATTAAAAACGAAGATTTAAATCTAACCAAAAAGTAAAAATATTTATTAAAAAAACGAAAAAAATTATTCAGAAATAAAGATTTTTTTTAACAAAACTTGGCAATAAAAAGTCTTAACACCATCAAAGTTCATCCCAATTCCAATCTTGGTTGATCTGGTTTATAGCATGGTGTGCAGTCAAGTCATACTGACATGGAACGATGGAAACATAATTATTGGCAATGGCCCATTCATCATTATCTTCTCCCTTATCAAAGTTTACAAAATTTCCTGCCATCCAAAAATACTTCCTTCCATTAGGATCAAACCTTTCTGAAAATTCTTCCTGCCATTTGGCATGCGCTTGCCGGCATACTTTTACTCCTTTGATGGACTCATTCCTTTTTGGGGGAAAATTAACATTAAGGGCTACCCCTTTTGCCAGTCCATTATCAAGTACTTGCTTTGAAATTTTGTAAACATATTCTTCAACATGGCTAAAATCTGCTTTTGAAGAGTAATCGCAAAGACTAAAGCCAATCGAAGGTAGTCCTTCCAGTGCCCCTTCAATAGCTGCAGACATAGTACCGGAATAAAGAACTGAAATGGAAGTATTACTTCCATGATTAATACCTGAAACCACCAAATCGGGTTGTCTGTCTTTTAATACATAATGTTTGGCCAATTTTACACAATCGGCAGGGGTTCCGCTTGATTTATAAGCCTGCACCCCTTCAAAGATATCTTCCTCGTACAACCTGAGCGTTTCACCTATGGTAATGGCATGTCCCATCCCTGATTGAGGGCTGTCTGGAGCAACAACAACAACTTCACCTATTTGCTTCATGATATTGACCAATACCCTAATTCCTTTAGAGGTAATGCCATCATCATTAGAAACCAAAATCAATGGTTTTTTTTTGGGCATAAAAATTATTTGATTTGATTGTAATAGGCCGTAATCCTCAATAAGTCTCCCCTTTTATCATGCGAGAGCCTGTTTTTTCTCATAAACAGATCTATTTCATCAGATCTATCCCCTAAAATATCGAGGAGCTCCTTTTTCTTAAGGGAATATTTTTGGATTTTTCCATCTAAAATAAAGTAATAATTAAATGCAAGTTTGTAAGCACCGCCAGTCTGAGGCCCCCATAGTGGATTCATAGTCATAGGTCCATACATCCCCATACCCCGGTTATCCAGTACTATATGCTCTCTACATAAAAGTACAATTTCATCTCCTTCAGTCAATATTTCAAAAAACACAGGAGTTTCGTAATCCCCTGTCAAAGCATAAGGCAAAGTAAAAAAAGTCCTCATTCCTCCATAAGTCTCATCAAAAATTTCAAAATGGGAAACGTTTGATGCACCAAAGGTATCAATGCTCTGATCCTGTAGCTGAACTACATTGTTTTCCAAATCGTACTTAACCAAACCCTGATAAACCTGACCATTCACAGTTACAATCTGGCCCTTATGCCATACTTGAGACGGAAATTGATTGGATTGGGCCTGGACGGTCAAGCCAAGGAGTACAAACAGGGAAGTGATATAGAATATGTGTTTAATCATCTGTCTCTTTATTCTTGAACTATATATGATAACGTCAAGAAAAGAAATTTGGTTGATATATTATTGATATTCTTTGTTGAATTTCTTAGGTCAAAATAGGAAATTTTATTTGAAAAATCACTTCTTTAGAATAGAATGTCCCAATTTGTCCCTTTTGGTCATCAGGTATTTTTCATTATGAGGATTAGGAGTAATCTCGATTGGAACCTGATCCACGATTTCAAGACCATATCCAATAAGACCGACTCTTTTTGTAGGATTATTGGAAATCAGCCTGATTTTTGATACACCAAGATCTCTTAATATCTGGGCCCCTACCCCATAATCACGTTTATCCATTGGAAATCCCAAAGCAATATTGGCCTGTACGGTATCCATACCTTGTTCCTGCAATTTGTAGGCTTTCAATTTATTGACCAGCCCTATACCCCTGCCTTCCTGATTCATATAAAGGACAATTCCTTTTCCCTCTTTTTCAACCATCTTCATGGCCTGGTGAAGCTGTGGACCACAATCACATCTACAGGAACCAAAAATATCTCCGGTAACACAGGAAGAATGAACACGCACCAGAATAGGTTCATCTTTCTCCCAGGTTCCCTTAATCAAAGCCATATGGATTTCATCCGTATTGGTCTGCCTGTAGGCAATAAGATCAAAATCCCCCCAGGTGGTAGGCATTTCAACACCGATTTCCCTTTTTATCAAGGATTCATTTTTGAGCCTGTAGGCAATTAAATCTTTGATTGAAACCAATTTCAGTTGAAATCTTTCGGCCACTTTGATCAAATCAGGTAGTCTTGCCATTGAACCGTCTTCGTTCATGATTTCTACTAAAACGCCGGCAGGATAAAAACCTGCCAGCCTTGCAAAATCTATGGCTGCTTCTGTATGTCCTGCCCTCCTCAAGACACCGCCCTTTTTTGCTTTCAAGGGAAAAATATGACCGGGTTTCCCCAATTCATGAGGATGGATTGAATCATCCACCAATGCCCTGATGGTCTTTGCTCTATCACTTGCTGAAATCCCAGTGGTACAACCATGACCTATTAAATCAACAGATACCGTAAAGGGAGTTTCATAAACTGCTGTATTATTGCCTACCATTAACTCCAGTCCCAACTGTTCACACCTGTCTTCAATCAATGGTGCGCAAATAAGACCCCTTCCATGGGTCGCCATAAAGTTGATAATTTCAGGAGTTACCGTTTCAGCAGCACAGATAAAATCCCCTTCATTTTCCCGGTCTTCGTCATCTACCACTATGATTACTTCCCCTCTTTTAATGGCTTCGACTGCATCCTCAATAGGATCAAGCTTTATTTCCTGAGACATTACTTCTTCTATTTTTCTTATTTTTGACGATGTAAAATTACATCCTTTATTGAGGAAAACAGTATTTCACAGATTAAAGTTTGGTTTAAAAACTGATCACTATCCCAAGCTGCTTGTCGATTTCTACCTGGTACTTTTTTAATTCCATGTAAATGCCCAGTCTTTCGGTGACAATATTTTCATCTGCATTTTCCTGTTCGGCTTCTTTTATTTTAACTTTGGCCTCTTCCAGCATTTTTTTGATAACTTTTTTCTTCAAATGCAGAATACTGTCATAAACGGTTTTTGCAAGATCATCAGCTTCATGATGGGTAAAAATCTGATACCTGCTCTCCCATAAAGTTGATAATTCATATTTCCTGGTGATCATATTGATCACTTCCTTTTTGACTTCTGAATCTTGATGCTGAAGGAAATATTCAGGCTGGGGCAAAACACCTTCAGCAAGGGCTGTTTTATAGATTCCCAGAATTTTGTCATAAATGGGGGTCTGAAAAGTTAAATCTACAGTCTCCTGAAGCAGGTACTGGCATACATTCAGCTCATCCGAAACCATCTCAAAGCCATAATTCACCAAAAGTCTTAACATTTCTCTTTCCTGCAATTCGATCAGAAAAGATTGGGATGTAGGTTCTTCCTTTGAAGGAATCAAGTCTTCCACAAACGTTTCTTCCTGTCTCCTTTGCTCCTTGAAAAATTGATCTTTTTGGCCTTTCAAGTAGATCTTGTTCAGCTCAGCCTGAATGATTTCTTCATCAATTTCCAATAAATGGGCTGATTGCCTGATATAAACAGACCTGATGACTGGATCAGGAATTTTGGAAATACTCTGGACCACCTGTTTGATAAGGTCTGCCTGCTTGATGGGATCATTTGCTGCTTCCTCAGCATAAAGTCCAATTTTAAAAGAAATAAAATCCTGGGCATTTTTTTCTAAATAAGAGGAAAAGGCAGAAGAACCCACTTTCCGGGCATAGCTATCGGGATCTTCCCCCTCCGGGAATACCACTGCCTTGACATTCAGCCCACCTTCCAAAATCATATCAATTCCCCTTAAAGAAGCTCTTATACCTGCCGAATCCCCATCATAAAGGACAGTCACATTGTCTGTAAATCTTTTGATCAGTTTGATCTGGTTTTCAGTCAAAGAGGTTCCGGAAGAGGCCACCACATTCTCAATCCCGGACAAATGAAGCGATATCACGTCCGTATACCCTTCTACCAGGTAACAGTTATCCTTTTCCCGGATGGATTTTTTGGCCTGAAAAATCCCGTACAGAATGTCACTCTTATGGTAAACTTCTGTTTCAGGAGAATTGATATACTTGGGTTGTTTTTTATCCTGGGTAAGGATTCTTGCGCCAAATCCTATTGGTTTTCCTCCAAGATTATGGATTGTAAAAGTAACCCTGCCCCTGAAACGGTCATAAAATCTATTGGCATCCCCTTCTTTTTGTAGGATCAGCCCTGCTTTAAGTAAAAGCTCCTCGGAATATCCTGCTGCTTTGGCTGCTTTGTGCAAGTGATCCCATCCTTCCAATGCATACCCAAGGTCAAATTTTTCAATGATGGACTGGTTAAAACCTCTTTCTTTAAAATAACTTAGCCCAATGGACTTTCCTTCTTCTGAATTCAGGTTTTGGACAAAAAAATCTTTGGCAAAATTCAAAACTATATATAGGCTTTCCCTTTCATTGAAGGCCTGTAAATCCTCTTGGCTACCTATATTGTCTTCCTCTATTTCAATCCCATATTTTTGGGCAAGATGCCGAATGGCTTCATTAAAACCTATTCCCTCTATGTCCATTACAAATTGAATAGGGTCTCCTGCTTTGCCACATCCAAAGCATTTGTAGATCTGCTTGGCAGGTGATACAGAAAAAGACGGAGATTTCTCATTGTGGAATGGACAACAGGCCCAAAGATTCTGACCCTTTTTTTTCAATGGCACATAATCATTCACGACCTCTTCAATGTCGGCCCTTTCCTTCACTTTCTCAGTTGTCGCTCTACTTATTGCCATAAAATATTACTTCCAGTCCCAAAGATAAAAAGTATTGTCTCAAAACATAAGTGTAAAAAGTTCTGAAACTATTTAGCCAAACTACAAGTTAAAGATTGTGTTGCAGTTTTTGATAAGGACATAAATGAAACTAGAATAATTTCTAAAGGGTATGTCATTTAGGATTGGTATTTTCATTTTCAGTAAGAAGTTTCAATTTGCTCTTACAACTCTTAAATAAAAACTTATTTCAAAATTGCACACATTCTGAATATTTGGTCTTAATCTTTAGAAAAGCCCTTTTTATTTAGAATATTTATAAACTAAATTGCGGGCAGGTAAAAAGGAAAAAATGGTTATCAATAAAGAAGATGTTTTAAAAGCCTTATCCAAAGTAGATGACCCTGACCTCAAAAAGGACCTGGTTACACTGGGAATGATTCAGGGTTTAAAAATTGAAGGCAATAAAATCAGTTTTAAAGTAGTTTTGACAACGCCTGCCTGCCCATTAAAGGAGGTTATTAAGAACAACTGTGTTGAAGCACTTGAGGAGGATTTAGGGAAAGGTATTGAACTGGATATTTTTATGACTTCGAACGTCACCACGGCCAGAGATAATGCCCCTCTTTTACCTAAAGTAAAAAATATTATCGCCATTGCTTCAGGGAAAGGTGGTGTTGGAAAATCCACTACTGCCAGTAATTTGGCCGTTGCGCTAGCCTCTGCAGGTGCCAAAGTGGGTTTGATTGACGCTGATATTTCAGGTCCTTCCATACCTACCATGTTCAATGTAGAAGCAGAGCAGCCGATGGTAAAACAGGAGAACGGTAAAAATGTCATTCTTCCTATCGAACAATATGGAGTAAAATTAATGTCCATAGGATTTCTTACTCCTGCAGATTCTGCGGTAGTATGGAGAGGTCCCATGGCCAGTTCTGCGTTAAAGCAGTTTATAGGTGATGTGGATTGGGGAGACCTGGACTATCTATTGATTGACCTACCTCCAGGAACATCTGACATCCACCTTACAATGGTTCAAACAGTACCAGTGACCGGGGCAGTAATTGTTACAACACCCCAGAAAGTTGCTCTTGCAGATGCCACAAAAGGACTGAGCATGTTTAAACAACCTCAAATTAATGTACCAGTTTTAGGTGTTGTTGAAAATATGGCCTATTTTACCCCAGAAGAATTACCAAACAATAAATATTACTTATTTGGTAAGGAAGGGGGGCAAAAGTTGGCAGAGAAGTTTGGAGTTCCTTTTTTAGGAGAAATTCCAATCGTTCAGAGCATTAGAGAAAGCGGTGACACCGGCTACCCTGCGGTACTTAAATCCGGTATAACCAAAGAGTCATTTTCACTATTAGCTGAAAATATTGCAAGGCAGGTTGCTATTAGAAATGCGGAAAAAAGTAAAACCGAGGTCGTTCAGGTTAATATATAAGAAACAGCAATGGAAGAACAATTTAGAGAAAGAGTAGAAAAAGCACTGGATAATATTAGGCCTTATCTTGAGGCCGATGGAGGGAATGTTAAAGTCGTTGAATTGACTTCTGACATGATTTTAAGATTGGAACTTACCGGTACCTGTAGTTCCTGTCCCATGTCCACCATGACCCTGAAAGCCGGTGTTGAGGAAGCAATCAAGAGAGATATACCAGAAATTATCAAAGTAGAGGCTGTTAATGTAGCCCTTGCTTAATGAAGTAATAATGAGAGATTCCATTTCCAAAAAAAGGATAAGTTTCAGCTTATCCTTTTTCTTGTTTTTAATTTCAAATTTTTCCATTTCCCAAACATTCTTCGGGAGAGATTTTCAGCATATCCATGATGAAAAGTGTGCTGCAGTCCATTTGGAACAAATGCAGGAAGAGGAATTGGGAATCTATGGATCTAAAGATTATTTCGAATCCTGGATTCAGGGTAAAATCAGGGAATCCAGAGAAAAACCCAAAAGTTATTTAAGGACTGCTGAAGAGGTTAGGTTAATTCCCGTGGTAGTCCATGTCATACATACCGGCACACCAATTGGGCAGGGACCAAATATTTCAAAGGAACAGATAGAATCCCAGATAAGATCTTTGAATGAAGATTATAGAAGACTTAATCCTGATGCAGCTCAAACTCCAGATGAATTTCTCAATGTAGCAGCAGATGCCCGAATTGAATTTGTTTTGGCCAAACAGGATCCCAGAGGTCTGCCTACTGACGGAATTAACAGGGTCTTGGGCCCAAAAACTTCCTATGACCCGAATGATGCTGGATTAATAGGTCAGATTGCCTTATGGCCACCGGAAGAATACATGAATATTTGGGTAGTACCTTTGGTTTCACCTCTTATTGGCTACGCTACCTTTCCTATTTCAGACCTTCCAGGTTTAAATTTTCCACCCACTGCAAGGGAAAGGGATGGGGTTACGGTTGATTACAGGTATTTTGGGTCAGGTGGGGCGGCAGTGGCCGGTTCAAAAGGAAGAACACTTACCCATGAAGTAGGGCATTTTTTTGGACTTAGACATATTTGGGGAGATGGAGACTGCTCGGTGGATGATTTTGTAGAAGATACCCCTGACCAGGACGGGCCTAATACCATCTGTCGGACGGCTCCAAGAGTGACATGTAATACCAGAGATATGGTGGAAAACTTTATGGATTATACTACAGATATATGTATGAATCTTTTCACCATTGGTCAGATAGAAAGATTTGATGCTGTCCTGGCAAATAGTCCGAGAAGGGCTTCTTTGGTCAATGGTAGAGCGACCTTAGAACCTGTTCTTCAACCCAATGATTTAAGCTTTGACCGGATCATCAATCCCCAGGATTTTCTGTGTGATCTGAATATTGTTCCTGAGATTATTGTCTTCAATGCCGGTGTAAATCAAATCACATCAGCAAGAGTTGAAATCAGAAATAACAATACTGTTTTACAGACTCTAGACTTTGCTTTAGATCTTGCTACAGGTGATCTAGACACATTAAGGTTCAATCCTATTGTATTAAATGCTGGAACAAACAGTTTTCAAGCCAACATTCTTTTGGTCAACAATAGTTCAGATCCGGTTCAGGGAAACAATTCAATTGCTTCCAATCCTCTTCTCCAACCTGAATTAAATCTTCCTTATGCATTAAATTTAAGTGAATTTGGAAATTCCTGGATAGTAGATAATCCAGACGGCTTATTGACTTGGGAAAGGTCTTCAATTAGCATTAATGGTCAAACCCAAGAGGCTATTCGGGTTCAAAATTATGAATATGATGCAGCTGGTGAACTGGATTATTTTATTTCTCCGCAGATAAATTTAACTGAATTTCCAAATGCACAATTAACTTTTAAAATGGCGCATGCACCTTATAATGCACAGGGATTCGGCGATTTCCTGTATGTGGCCATTTCTACGGATTGTGGAAACACATTTGAAATCATCAATGCACCATACAACAAAGACAGAACGTTCCTAACAACTTCAGAACCCACCCTCAATGAGTTTATTCCAACCCAAGAGGAAGAATTTAGGCGGGAAATCGTGAATTTGGCACCTTTTTCGGAATTTGGTAATGTGAGAATAGCATTTATCAACAGGAATGGTTACGGAAATAATATTTATATAAAGGATGTTGAAATCCTTACAGAGGAAACCTATAATTATAGTGTAAAACTCACCCAATTAGTTAGCCCAACTCCAATTTCGAATGGGTTAAATGAGCAAGAATCTATTGAAATCCTAAACACAGGTAACCTTCCGGTTTCAGGATTCATTTTCAGGAGAAGACGGGGAAATAGTCCTGCGCAATCTTTTGTGGCAAGAGGTACTGCTTTAAATCCTGGAGAAACCACTTTAGTGAACTTGCCAAGATCTACCAATACTGGGCTAAATCAATTGACCTATATTCTGGATTTTCCAAATTTTGACCAAAACCCAAAAACCGGGAATCAATTAACTGAATTTGTGCTGGTCAACGATGAAACCATAAGGGCTCCTTGGCGCCAATATTTTGAAAACATGATTAATATAGCCCCATGGCAAACAATTAATCCTGAAAACAACAGGACAGCTTGGGAATTATTACCCCTTCAGACCGGATCAACTTCAAGCAATGCCATCAGGCTTGCCCCAAGTTCAGGAGAAAATTCATTCTGGCTTGGATCTCCGATCTTCGATATGAGGGTAAGCACCCAGGGCGCCCTATTTTTTGACAGGGCCGCAGGATTTGTTTCTGAAAATACAATCATGAAAGTGTTGGCGTCTGCTGATGGGGGGGTAAATTATCAGGAAGTTTTCAGAAAATCTGGAAATGAACTGACTACTGTTCAATCTGAAGAAGCCAATCCAAACAATCCTGCTGAATTTGTTAGGGAATATGTGAATTTGACTGATTTTGCAGGAGAAGGGAAATCCGTTGTCAGAGTAGCTATTGTAGTTGAAGGCGGATCAGAGTCTAACAGTTCTATTTATTTGGATAATCTAGAACTGTTTTTATCCGCTAATCCTGAACCGGTCAATCCAGGGGAAAACAACACCCTTATTTATCCAAATCCATCAAGAGGTTTATTCAACGTTGCATTCAATTTGGAACGGTTTGAAACTGTTAATATCCAGATAATTTCTTCTACAGGAGCCTTGCTCCATGATATGGATTATCCCAACACCCTTAACCAAACTTACACCTTCAGTCCGGAAGTGTTCTCTAAGGGATTTTTCTTCATGAAAATAACGAGTCAATCCATTTCTCAAACCAAAAAACTGATCATCAATTGATCAATTCCTTAATAAATCCAAAAAGCCATGGAAAAAAATACCAAACCCATGGCTTTTTGGATTTTTAATTAGATTTTGGCCAATTCTTTGAGAGCATTTATCCAGATTTGATGTTTGCAAACAAATTAATTCTAACTTTATACGTTTAAGTAAAAAACACATCAGTAATTCATGAGTGACTTTAAAACCGCTGCCAAGAAAATTGGAATTCATTTGGTTTTGGTAATCGCAACAATACTTTTATTATCATTTTTGTTTTTAAAAGTATTTCTTCCCTCTTACACCAATCACGGTCAAACAGTAACTGTCCCGGATTTAGAAGGATATGAATACCATCAATTAGAATCATTTCTTTCAGCAAGGGATTTACAGTTTGAGGTAACCCCTGATAGTGGATATAACGCAGAATTGAAACCTTTCACTGTGCTGAAACAAAACCCAAGTGCAGGAAACAAGGTCAAGCAGGGCAGAAAAATTTATGTGACCCTGAATGCCAAAAACGCACCTCTTATCAAGATGCCAAATTTGGTGAATAGCCTTTTGAAAAATGCTCAGGAAACCCTAGGAAATGTGGGTTTGGTCAGGGGAGAAATAATTTATGTTCCTGATGTGGGCATCAACGTAGTTTTGGAGCAAAAATACCGGGGCAGAAATATTCCTGAAGGTTTTGAAATACCCAAAGGATCTCAGATAGATCTGGTTGTTGGTGATGGACTGGGCAATCAAATTCTGGATGTTCCCAATTTGATAGGAATGGATGAAGTAGATGCAGAATTTCTTATCTTAGGTTCGGGTCTAAGGATGGGGAGAATAAATTATGTTGAGACTGATACCGTACCAAAGGGAACCATTGTCAGACAATTGCCACCTGCCGGGGCTGAGGTAAAAACAGGTGAACCTATTGATTTATGGATATCTGAAATAAATAAAAACTGATTTGTCAATGTCAGTCAACAGAAATTCGATAATTATTTTTTTAATGATTTTGCTGTTTCAAGCAAATATTAGAATTTCTTTTGCTCAATTTCAACTCTTGCCCACTCCGGTTCCGGAAAAAAAATTAAAGGATATTTCCAAACAAGCAAGAATAAATCAGACTCCTGTTCCCCTCCCTTTTTGGGATGATTTTTCAATGGCCGGAATAGATACCAGCAAATGGATCAATGAAGGTGCTACCCAATCCTTTACGGTAGGTATTGCCCCACCAAGCTATGGCGTCCTGTTATTGGATGGGGTTGATGAAAGAGGAAGACCTTATTCGAATGTTTTGGTAGAGCAGGGAATTACAGATAAAATCTCCTCAGTTCCAATTGACCTTTCAGGTTTAAGTGATGATGAAAAAAACACGGTCTTTCTCAGTTTTTTCTGGCAGTCAGGAGGTAGAGGAGAAATGCCTGATTTCAATGATGACATCAGTTTATACTTTTTAGATACTGCCAATACCTGGATCAGTGTATGGAATACTTTTCCTGAAGAAATAATTGAATTTACTCCTGAAATCATTCCAATAACAGAACGCTTCCAACATGAAAATTTTCAATTCCGGTTTCAAATCAGTGGAAGGGCTTCGGGTCCATTTGACTCCTGGATTTTGGATTATGTTTATCTCAATAAAAACAGGAATTTAAACGACCTTTCCTTTCCAGATAGGGCATTAACGAAAAACAATGCAAGGCCATTAGGGAAATTTTCGGCTATTCCTTTATTTGAATTGAGACAAGCTACAGGCGAGATTTGGGGCAACACCGGCAATGAATTCAAAAATCTTGAAAACAGATTCCGGGCAATGGAATTTAGTGTTCTTTTAAGGGATTTGGCAAACAACTCTATAGTACGGACAATTAATAGCAATACGCCTTTCAATCCGGTACCACTTGCTAATGAACGCCGTGAATTCGACAGCAATAGTTTCAATGACATTGAATTACCTGCTCAGGAAACTGACTACGAACTCATTACTTACTTGACCTCAGGAGATAAAAATCTCTTTCAGATCATCAATGGGGATACGGTATTTTTCGAAAATTTTGATCTCAAAATAAATGATACTGTAAAAACAGTGATCCCAATCAGAGATTTTTTTGCTTATGATGATGGAAATGTGGATTATTCTGCTGGCATCAATCAAAGGAATGGGATGCTGGCCAACAGATTTGAAGTGAGCAATAGGGTATTTGTGAAAGGTATAAGCATCAATTTTACCAATTTCACTCAAGCCAATTCTATTATAGACCTTACGATTTGGAGAAATTTAGATGAAAACCCAATATATGTCAAAGAGGTGTTTATACCTGAAAAATCTAGTCTCAGTGAGTTTTCCTATTTTGAACTGGAGGAAAACATTCAGGTTGAAGATATTTTCTTTGTGGGTTTTACCCAGTTTACCAATGATTTTGTCTATGTGGGACTGGATAAAACATTCGATAATGGAAGGGAAGTTTTCTTCAATGTAACCGGTTCCTGGCAGCAAAATGAAATTGTGGAAGGATCCCTGATGATCAGGGTTCATTTGAGTGAAAGTCCAATTTTAGAACCGGAAGCCGAGATAGAATCCGGGTATAAATTGTTCCCTAACCCGGTAAACGATTGGCTGCAAATAGAAGGTGAGATTGATGGTTACACCATTTATGACCCTTATGGTCGCCAATTAAATTTACCATCGGAGACCATTGGGAAAGGTAAAATGATTAATTTTGCGGGACTTCAAAAAGGGGTATATCTGGTCAATATAATCCAGAACAATGAATCAAAATCAATTCGGGTATTAGTTCAATAAAAATTATGGAAGATATTAACGTTTCAGAGCTTCGGGAAAAATTACAGAATAAGGAAGATTTTATTTTCATAGATGTCCGCGAGGAATGGGAATATGAAGAAGATAACCTTGGGGCACAGAATATCCCATTAGGCCAATTGCCTTATCAATTGGATGAATTTGAGGAATATAAAGATAAAGAAATAGTGCTTCAATGCAGATCCGGTGCCAGAAGTGGAAATGCCAAAAAATTCATGGAAACAAGGGGCTTTACCAAAGTCAGAAACCTCTTAGGCGGCATCTTGGCTTACAGGCAAATGGAGGAAGATGAACTCTGAAATTAACATTCTTAAAACCTAAGGTCACCTACATCTTGCCTTTAGATTAGTAAAAACCCACCCCTTTCCGGAGTGGGTTTTTACTATGAAAAGATCTAGTTTTTAACTATTGCTTGACCAATCTACCCTGTAGGTACTGGTTATTGACTTTTACCACTACGTTATAGAGGCCGTTGCTGAGTTGATCCAGATCGATATTGCGAGCGAAACTTTCTTTCTGGAAGGATTCCTCGGTAAAGACCAGTCTGCCCGCAGCATCAAAGATCCGTATTTCCACATTGGATTCCTGTGCCAGGTTGACCAGAATATTGGTTTCCCTGTTGGCAGGATTCGGATAGATCAGTATGCTGTTTGGTGTAATCTCCCTGAAGAGGCTTATCTCACGGCTGATGGTCTGCCCTACCCTGTCGGTACTGTATACTTTCACCGAAGCAGTGGCCGGTGGCATTCCCTTCCCTTTCCAGATCAGGGCATTTCCTTCCAGATGGAGTTCAGGATGTTCCTCCATGCGGTAAATATGGATATCATCCAATGGATCCAGAGTATTGAACCTTCCAATCACAGAACCTGAATCAAGTTCAGCTAACAGGATATTATTGCTTAAGCTGATATCCAATGGCAGGGATTTCTCTTCCACCCTCACTTTGAATTCATTGACCTGAGCTTTTGCCTGGGCATAGTAATATTTCACGGTATAGATTCCTGGTTGTATTGGGTCATAATCCGATTTGTCAAAGACAACTTCAAGTTCATCCATTACCTTCTTGCCCACTTCTTTACGCTGCAACCTTATTACTACTTCGAATTCGGTATTCCAAGGAACAGTCAAATCATTCAGTTCAATAGGTTCAAATCTGCCTCTGCCAGGCCTGTTGTTGTTTATCCTTATGGTCAGATTGACAGTCCTTTCCCCAATATTTTCGCTCTGATCAGTGGCACGCAATACGATGGGATAAGTTCCTGCAGTACTGTAAACCGTTCCCGGATCAGGAATCTGGATATATTCAGCTACCGAACAGTTGTCTGTGGCCGGCGCAGTTGACCTAAAATCAGGCAAGATATAAGTCTGTCCTCCATTAAGGGTTACATTGATTCTTGAAATGTTTCCAATGCTTGGAGCTGTCTGATCTAGAACTGTAACTTTGAATTGGGCTTCCCCTACATTTCCATTTCCGTCCGTAACTCTGAAGGTAACCATCTGTTCTCCTAAATCCTCACAGCCGAAGCTTATTTTATCGACCTCTATGGTACTAATCCTATTGGAACAATTGGAGAAAGAACCGTCATCTACTTGGTTCACGCTAAGGGTAGCATTTCCATTCCGATCAAGAACCAGAACCACATCCCTTGCCCTAGCTACCACGCATTCCGGAGCTGACAATACAACCACAGTAATGATGGCTGAACCTGAACTTTGGTTACCGGCAATGTCGGTGACAGTAAGGATTACCGTATTTTCCCCTTCGTCTGCATCGGAGAACAAAGTTTGGCTCAGCGTTCTGGAAGCAATTCCGCAATTGTCGCTCGAGCCGTTGTCTACTTCATCCAGGGTCAAGGTGTAGGTACTTCCAGCTTCTATTTCAATCAGTACATTTCTGGTCTGTACATTTGGAACTTCATTATCACTTACGATTACCTCAAAGCTGCAGGTTGCTGTATTTCCTGCCGCATCGGTAGCAGTATAGGTTACCACTGTGGTGCCCACAGGGAAGAAGCTTCCCGGCTCAAAATTGCTGGTGAGGTTAACCAAACCGCTGTTGTCGGTTGCAGTCGGTGCTGTCCAGTTCACGATGGCCCCGCAGCTTCCCGCATCGTTGGATACGGAGATATTCGCAGGACAATTGCTGATGACCGGATCTTCGGTATCGGCACTTTCGGTCACGGTCACCGTGAAGCTGCAGTCGGCGGTATTGCCCGAAGGGTCGGTGGCCCTGTAGGTCACAGTCGTGGTACCCAACGGGAACACCGCTCCGCTGACAGGTCCACTGATCAACTGTACGCTAGGCGTGCCGCAGTTGTCGGTGGCAATAGGCAGAGCATAGCTCACCGCTGTTCCGCTTTCCCCGAAGGCGACGGTGGTGCTGATATTGGCAGGACAGGTGATCACCGGAGCTTCGGTGTCGGTTACGGTGACGGTCTGGGTTACTTCCGTGGCTGCATTGCCATTCACATCACTCACATTCCATTTAATCGTGGTTACACCCACAGGATACGGATCGGTCAATGGCAGTCCGTCACTTCGTACTCCTACCGGATCACCCACCGAACAGTTGTCCGTTGCACTAGCGGTTACTTCCAAAATTGCAGAGCAAAGTCCTGTTTCTGCATCCACATTTTTATCGCCATTGGTTGTAATCACCGGAGCTTGGGTATCGGTCACCGTAATTGTCTGAACCACCTCATCGGCCGCATTGCCATTAACATCACTCACATTCCAAGTAATCGTGGTCACACCCACAGGATATGGATTTGTCAGAGCTAGGCCGTCACTTCGTACTCCTACCGGATCACCCACCGAACAGTTGTCCGTTGCACTGGCGGTTACTTCTACAATTGCAGAGCAAAGTCCTGCTTCGGCATCGATGTTCTGGTTGCCGTTGGTGGTTATCACCGGAACCTGAGTATCAGTTACCCTGATAGTTTGAGTTACCTCTGCGGCTGCATTGCCATTCACATCACTCACATTCCATGTAATCGTAGTCTCGCCCACAGGATATGGATCGGTCAGAGCCAGACCATCACTTCGTACTCCCGTTGGTTCTCCCACAGAACAGTTGTCAGTCGCAGTGGCAGTTACTTCTACAATTGCAGAGCAAAGTCCTGTTTCAGCATCCACAGCTTGATCGCCATTGGTTGTAATCACCGGAGCTTGGGTATCCGCTACCGTAATTGTTTGAACCACTTCAGC
This sequence comes from Shivajiella indica, assembly GCF_042683085.1. Classification (NCBI taxonomy): domain Bacteria; kingdom Pseudomonadati; phylum Bacteroidota; class Cytophagia; order Cytophagales; family Cyclobacteriaceae; genus Shivajiella; species Shivajiella indica. The sequence continues at coordinate 1,030,483 of NZ_JBHUIV010000010.1, forward strand.
TGCCGCATTGCCATTCACATCAGTTACATTCCAAGTAATCGTGGTGATACCCACAGGATATGGATCGGTCAATTCCAAACCGTCACTTCGGACTCCTGTTGGTTCTCCCACCGAACAGTTGTCAGTAGCACTGGCGGTTACTTCTACAATTGCAGAGCAAAGTCCTGCTTCAGCATCCACAGCCTGATCGCCATTGGTTGTAATCTCTGGAACTTGCGTTTCAGTTACTGTAATGGTCTGAACCACCTCAGCGGCTGCATTGCCATTCACATCGGTTACGTTCCAAGTAATCGTGGTTACACCCACAGGATACGGATCAGTCAATGGCAGTCCGTCACTTCTTATTCCTGTTGGTTCTCCCACCGAACAGTTGTCGGTTGCAATGGCAGTAACTTCCACTGTTGCTTCGCACAAGCCTTCAGCTGCATCCACAGCTTGATCGCCGTTGCTTGTAATCAATGGAGCTTGGGTATCAGTCACCGTAATGGTCTGGACCACCTCAGCAGCTGCAATGCCATTAACATCAGATACGTTCCATTTTATCGTGGTCACGCCCACAGGATACGGATCGGTCAATGTCAAGCCGTCACTTCTTATTCCTGTTGGTTCTTCAACCGAACAGTTGTCAGTAGCATTGGCAGACACTTCCACTATGGCTTCGCATAAGCCTTCGGCTGCATCCACAGCCTGATCGCCATTGGTTGTAATCTCTGGAACTTGCGTATCAGTCACTGTAATGGTCTGAACCACCTCAGCGGCTGCATTGCCATTCACATCTGTTACGTTCCAAGTAATCGTGGTTACACCCACAGAATACGGATCGGTCAATGCCAAGCCGTCACTTCTTATTCCTGTTGGTTCTCCAACCGAA